>NZ_DASVNZ010000352.1:0-18247 GCF_036486225.1 Roseateles sp.
CCGCTGGGCGTGAATCGCATCGACGTGCAGAGCGCGCGCGAGATGCTGGAGGCGGTGCTGCCGCGCGCGGCGACGCACCAGGTGTTCGTCGCGACGGCGGCGGTCGCGGACTGGCGCCCGGCGCAGACGGCCGAACACAAGATCAAGAAGAACGCCAAGGCCGGCGAGGCCGTGGCGCCCGCGCTGGCGCTGGCGGAGAACCCCGACATCCTGGCGACCGTGGCCGCGTTGCCGCACCCGCCGCTGTGCGTGGGCTTCGCGGCGGAGAGCCAGGACCTGATCAAGCATGCGCGCGAGAAGCGCCAGCGCAAGAACGTGCCGCTGATCGTGGCCAACATCGGTCCGGCGGCCTTCGGCCAGGACGACAACGCGCTGACGCTGGTCGACGCCCGCGGCGAACGTGAGCTCTCGCGCGCCGACAAGCTGACGCTGGCCCGCGAGCTGGTGCGCGAGATCGCGCAGCGGCTGACGACCTACGGCGCCTGAGGCGGGGCAGCCCCCGGCCTTGCCACCATCCTTCAGACGCTTCGATTTCCTTTTTCGACCGACTCCATGACCACCATCGATCTGAAGGTGCTCGACCGCCGCATGGCCGAGCAACTCCCCGCTTACGCGACGACCGGCAGCGCCGGCCTGGACCTGCGCGCCTGCCTGGACGAGGCGATCACGCTGGCGCCCGGCGACACCGTGCTGGTGCCCACGGGCCTGGCGATCCACATCGGCGATGCGGGTCTGGCCGCGATGATCCTGCCGCGCTCGGGCCTGGGCCACAAGCACGGCGTGGTGCTGGGCAACCTGGTCGGCCTGATCGATTCGGACTACCAGGGCCAGCTGATGGTCAGCGTGTGGAACCGCGGCAAGGACGTGTTCACGATCCAGCCGATGGAGCGCATCGCGCAGATGGTGATCGTGCCGGTGGTGCAGCCGACCTTCCGCGTCGTCGACGACTTCGACGCGTCCTCGCGCGGCGAGGGCGGATTCGGGTCGACCGGCAAGGCCTGATCGCGACACAGCCTCACGAGGGGAGGCGGCTGATTCTTTTGAGTCAGCAGAGGAGGCCGCCCAGCCTTGATGAGCGAGTGGCGGTCGAGCGTGTCGACGGCAGACTCTCTGGCTTTCATTGCTTGAAGGTCAGACCCATGCCTACGCCTCAGATCCCGCGACGTCCGATCACCACCGCGCTCGAACGCAAGGCCGAGGACGTCGAGAATGCCAAGGACGTCGAGAGCGCCGCCGACGCGCCCCTGGCGGGCGACGTTCCCCCGCCGCCGGCCGTGACGCCGCCGTCAGACGACGGATCGTCGGCCTTGTCGGCCTTGTCGGCGATTCCGGAGGGCTCGGCGGACTCGGCGGATTCGGCGGATTCGGCGACCGGCCGTTCGGTCTCGGCCCTGTCGTCGAGCGTCGACCGCGAAGCCGGCACAGGCTGGGGCGTCGGCAGCCTCATCGTGGGAGGCCTCGTCGGTGCTGTGGGCCTGGCAGGCGCCTTCGTGCACAGCGTGACCAACAGCATCGTCGATCACTACGACAAGGGCACCGGCAAGCCGGGAGCGCCGCCGTCCCATGCACCGACGCACGATCCGATGACGCCGGCCGCCACAACTGCCGACGATCAGAAGGTCGGTACGCCAGGCAAGACGCCGTCGAGGGCCTCGGCGATGGAGACCGCATTGAAGGACCTCGCCGTCTTCGACGCGCCGCCGGAGAACGACGTGCAAGCCATCCACGTGACGACCGATCCGCTCACCGTCGCACAGGTCGTGCCGCACCCCGTCCTCTGAGCATCGACGCTCAGTCGCCGTGACCGTGCCCTTCCTCGACGCCTGCGGCCGCGGCATCCACCGGCGCGCTCGCATTCACCCCGTCGAAGAAGAAGGGCTTGCGCGGCTTCTTCGCCGGCCAGACCTCGTTCATCGTCGGGATGTCGAAGACGCGGCCGCCCTGCATGACCTGGCTGATCCTGTCGCTCTGGCGGATGTCCTTGAGCACGTCGCCATCGAGGATCACCAGGTCCGCGAGCTTGCCCGGCTCCAGTGAGCCGATGTCCTTGTCCAGGCCGAGGTAACGCGCCGGGTTGAGCGTCGCCGTGCGGATGGCCTCCAGCGAGCTCATGCCGCCCAGGCCCATCATCCACAGCTCCCAATGCGCGCCCAGGCCTTCGCGCTGGCCGTGCGCGCCGATGTTCACCGACACGCCGGCGCGCTGCAGCTCGGTCGCGGTCTTCGCGACCTGGATGACGTTGAAGTCTTCCTCCGGCGCCGTTTCGCGGCGCACGCTGCGGGGCTCCAGCACAGCCTTGGGCACGAACTTGCTCAGGATCGGATGACGCCACACGTCCGTGCGCGCGTACCAGTAGTGCTCGCCGTCCAGGCCGCCGTAGGCGACGTTCAGCGTCGGCGTGTAGCCGACCTGCGTCTGCGGCCACAGCTGCTTCACGTCGTCGTAGACCTTGGCCACGGGCAGCGCGTGCTCCACGCCGGTGTGGCCGTCGACCACCATCGACATGTTGAGCTGGAACAGCGAGCCGCCTTCCGGCACGACCATCATGCCGGTCTCGCGCGCGGCTTCGAGCACCTGCTGGCGCTGGTCGCGCCGCGGCTGGTTGTAGCTCTTCACGCTGATCGCGCCGGCCGACTTCAGCCGCTTCAGATGCGTCTGCGCGTCGTCCAGGCTGTTGATGACCGCGGAGAAATCGGCCTTCGCGCCGTACAGCACCGTGCCGGTCGAGAAGATCCGCGGCCCGACCACGCGGCCGGTGCGCTGCATCTCCGACTGCGTGTAGATGTCGCTGGTGCGGTTGGACGGATCGTGCAGCGTCGTCAGGCCGAAGGCCAGCGAGGCGTAGTTGATCCAGCTCTGCTGCGGGACGATCTCGCTTTCGGCCATCGTGCCGTGCCAGTGCGCATCGATCAGGCCCGGGATCACCGTCGTGCCGGCCGCCTGGATCGTCTCCGTGCCCGCCGGGATCGTCACCGACCCGCGCGGCCCGATCGCAGAGATGCGGTCGCCGTCGACCAGGATCGCGCCGTCCTCGATGACTTCATCGGGCTTGCTCGCGCTCATCGTCACGATGCGCGCGCCGACGATCGCGATGCGGCCCTTGGGTTTGTCGGCGGTCAGCGTCAGCTTGATGGGCGCGCCGCGCTCCGCCGGTTTGAAGCCTGGCTGCAGCGCCTGCGCCAGCGGCACGGTGAACAGCTCGTTGCCCAGTGCGTAGTGCAGCGCATAGGGCTGCGACTTGCCGTCGCCCGACCACTGCAGGTCGTCGCCCGCGTTGACGTCGAGCTTCTTCACCGGCATCGCTTCGGCCTTCGGGCCGACGGTCTGCAGCTTGCCCGCGGGCGCGAGCGGCGTGACGTAGGTGTGGAAGCGTTCGGTGAAGCCCAGCCACTGGCCGTCCGGCGACACGGTGAAGCGGGTCGCGAATTCGCTCTTGGCGACGGCGAACTCGCTGCGCTCGACCAGGTTCAAGCGGATGAGCTGGTGATTCGAATCGACCTCGCCCGTGGTCTGCCTGCGCGTGACGTAGAGCGTGTCGTTGTCGGCGCCGAACTGGGGCGCCTCGCCGTCCTTGGTGACGCGGCGCGGCTGGCCCTTGCCGTCGGCGGAGGCGACGTAGACACCGGGCTCCAGGCTGTTCCAGGGCGAGGTCAGGAAGCCGCCCTTGGCCTTCTGGTACGCGACGGTCTTGCCGTCCGGCGAGAACGCCGGCGACAGGTACTTGCCGGGTTCCGTCGTGACGATGGTGTCGCGGCCGCCGGCCAGATCGAGCACGCGCACGCGGCCCTGATCGGCGTCGTTCCAGCTCAGGTAGACGATCTGTTTCCCGTCGCGCGAGAACGCCGGGAAGTACTCGAAGCGTTCCGTCTGCGAGGTCAGGCGGCGGGCTTCGCCGACCGGCTGGCCGTCGCGCAGCTCGCTCGTGTAGAGGTAGCCGGCGGAGGAGAACACCACGCGCCTGCCGTCCGGCGAGACCTTGACCCAGCGCAGCATCTTCGAGTCGAAGGTGGCGGGCGCGACCTCATGCGCGAAGCGCAGCGCGGGGGTGATCTGGCGCTCGTCCTTCACATGGAAGGGGATCTCGACGGCGCTGGACTTGAATGGGTCGATGCGCCACAGCTTGCCTTGCGCCCAGGCGACGACCTGCTTGGAATCGGGCATCCAGGCGATGCCGGGGTAGACGCCGTGCACGGACCAGGACTCCTGCAGGTCGCGTTCCATGCCGGTCCAGGCGGGGAATTCGCGACCGGTCTTCAGGTCCTTGAGGAACAGCGTGGTGCGACTGCCCGAGGCGTCGCGCAGGCGGCGGATGAAGGCGAGGTACTTGCCGTCGGGGGAGGGCGTCGGGCGGATCGCGCCGCCGGGGCCGGTGACGAAGGGTTCGCTGGTGCCGTCGGTCAGGTCCTGTCGGTAGATGCGGAAGATCTCGCCGGTGCTGTCCTTGTTGTATTCGAACTGGCGGCCCGGGGTGCTGTCCTGCGAGTAGTAGAGGAACTTGCCGTCGGGCGAGAGCGCGGGTTCGCCGAGGTCCTTCTGCCAGTTCGGCTTCTCGTTGAGCTGCTGGCCCTTGCCGCCGTCGACGTGATAGAGCCAGATCTCGCCGCTGCCCAGCGAGCGGGTGCCGGTGAAGTGCTTGCGGGCGGCGATGTACTTGCCGCCGGGATGCCAGACCGGGTTGTTGAGCAGGCGGAAGTCTTCGGTCGAGATCGCGCGGGCGTTGGACCCGTCGGCGTTCATGACCCAGATGTTGTCGCCTCCGCCGGCGTCGGAGACGAAGGCGATCTGCTTGCCGTCGGGCGAGAAGCGGGGCTGCATCTCCCACGCGATCGAATGCGTCAGTGCCTTGGCTTCACCGCCGACTACGGGCATCACATACAGGTCGCCGAGCAGGTCGAAGACGATCTGCTTGCCGTCGGGACTGACGTCGACCGACATCCAGGTGCCGGTGCGCACGTCGATGTTGGCGATCTTCTTCTCGCCGGGGGGCTGGTTGACGTTCCACTTCGCGGGGGCCGAGGCGGCCGCGGCAGGCGAGGGTGCCGCAGCAGGCGCGACGGGCGCGTCAGCGGCGAAGGCGGCGGCCTGCAGCGCGAGCCCGAAAGCGAACACGCCCGCGCGGGCGGGCGTGACGGTGAAAGCGTTCGGGACGGTGGTCGGCGAGGCCTGCTTCGTGAGCATCTTGTTCGTCATGGGGCACCCTGGGATGAAGAGTGCCGGCAGCATAGAGGCGGCCTACGCGCGACCCCGACCGGGTTTGCGAGGGCATGACGAATGGCCGTGCGAGGGGCGCGCCGTGCGCGCCTCGGCCTCAGAGCTTGACGGTGGTGACGCGTCCGGCCATCACCGGGGCGCCGTGTTTCTGGTCGGGCGCCGCGTTGCGGATCACCTCGTACTGGCCCACGCGAAGATTCTTGAACTCGAATCGCCCGGCGGCATCGCAGACCGCTCCGCGAACGGAGCCGTCGGCGTCGCTGATCAGGACGATCTGTTCACCGGGCGCGGCGTTGCCTTGCACGGTGCCCGTCGGGTCGGCGGCCAGGGCGGTCAAGCCCGTGGCGGCAAGCGCTGCGGCGATGACGACGGGACGGAGGGTCTTCAAGAGGCTCATGGCGGGGCAGTCCTTGGTGAACGCGGCGCCAGCCATCAAGCGGTCAGACAGTGAGGCAGCGCGAGGAATGATATCCAGCGTAGCAGTCCGGCCGGAGCGGATCCGATCGTCATGCGCGACGGTCGATGCTCGAAGATTCTTGTGCGCCGGACGCCATTCCGAAGCCATCCTGAAGTTGTCCCGAGAGGACCTCAGTTCATCTCGTCCGACGAGATCCAACGGAGCCCTGGTTTGGACTCGGTGACCGCCTTGAGCAATGCCGCGGCGATGCTGCTTGCCGGATTGATGCGCAAGCGCTTCGGCAGGACCGGCGTCAGGACGCGGATCAGCGCCATCGCCGCGTGTTCGGCGCGCCTGGTTTCATTCCGCTCGCCGCCGATCAGGCTCGGCCTGCAGATCGTCAGGGATCGGAAGCCGATGGCCTGGATGTCCCGTTCCACTTCGCCCTTGGTCCTCGTGTAGAAGAACCGGGAGTCCGCCGACGCGCCCACGGCGCTCACGATCGCGAAGGTCTCGACGCCCGCGGCGTGCGCGGCCTTCCCGAACGCGACGGGGAGCTCGTGGTCGACGTGCCGGAACGCCTCTTTCGACCCGGCCTTGGCCTGCGTCGTCCCCAACGCGCAGATCACCGCCTGCGGCCTGTACGACGCCAGCATCGGCACGAAGTCATCGAGTCGCGGGCAGACGGGATTCACCAGCTTGCGGGTAGGGGGCAGCGGCTTGCGCGTCGGCGCGATCACTTCGGAGATCGCGTCATTGGCCAGCGCGAGCGCCAGTGCGTGGCTTCCCACCAAGCCCGAGGCGCCGAGCAGCAGCAGTTTCATCGTCGAATCTCCTCGAACCTGTCGAAGCGATGCTCGGATGCTCTCAGGCCTGCGCCTTCTGCCACCGCTCGATCTCTTCGCGATGGTGCTGAATGTACGCGTGAAGCCGCGCGAAGCGCTTGCGCGTCTGCCAATCAAACATCCGCACGACGACCGGTTCAAGCAGCCATCGCAGCCACGTGGGTCCGACCGAAGGGGCAGGGCGCTCCGCCTCGCACGCGTGTGTCGCGGACCAGCGAGTCCCACTTCAAACGCCAATGATGGAAGTGGAAGGCGTCGAAGACGACTTCCGCGGGTGCGGGCATGTCGAACTCAAATCGCCGGTGCGCCATCGAGTACCTCTTCCGAGGGAACGTCCGTCACCATGCCCCATCGCTCGAACTCCGGCCTGAACTCGTCCGGGCTCAGCAAGCCCATGCAGGCGTGAGCGCCCGGGGTCAGGTCTTCTCCGCCCGCCAGGCGGCGTGCGAGCAGGATGGCCGCCATGCACGGGATCTCGGGGCCGTGATCGTCGTCGGCGGCGATGTGCCATTCCCGTCGCACCTGGCGGCCGGCGGAATCGTCGCCTTCCACGCGCACGACCATGCCGCCGAGCGCGGACCCGAGGAAGTCGAACGCAGGCGCCGTGGCCTGCATCAGCGCGGCCAGTCGCGAGGGTTGCTTCAAGAGCCCGATGCGCCGCAGCGTGGCCAACATGCCCATCGCCCGCTGCGTGAGACCGACTTCGAGCGCGGCCCTGAACATGACGCGATTCGTCACGCCGTAGCGCGCGGGGAAGAGCTCCAGATCCGGGATGTCGCACAGGGCTCCGAGGCGCGGCCGCAATCGGGCGAATCGGACGCGCGTGGGATCGGCCCAGCCCAGGCGTGACAACCAGCGTCCTTCGTCCCAGACCTGGATCGGTCCACCGCAATAGCTCAGCACGGCGGCGAGCGTCGCTTCTCCGCGTGGCGCGGTCTGTGCCGGCGCGATGCAGAGGTCGATGTTGCGGACGGTGCGCCACTGGTGCGTGAGCATCTCCACCACGGCCGAGGACAAGGCCGGCACGGTGCTCGCGCCGGAGATGCCGACGCGTCCCGACGCGCGGAAAGCCGCGTCCAGCGACGACGGGAAATCGCAGACGAATCGACGTCCGTCGGCAAGGTCGATGTAATGCGCGCCAGCCCGCGCAGCAGCCTGCGCGACGTCGTAGGACTGATCCTGGAACGGGCCGGCCGTGTGGATCAGCAGCTCGACGCCCAGGCGTCGGAGTTCATCGGAGAACGCGGTCGATGCCAGATCGATGGCGATGCCTTCGGCGCCTGATCCGAGTTCCCTGGCCAAGGCCGTCGCTCGCGCCAGGTTGCGCCCGCCGATCATCAATGCGATCGACGGATCGCCCGCCAAGGCGCGGCAGATGCGCGCGCCGAAGTTGCCGTAGCCTCCCAGTACCAGCGTCTTCAATTCGATGTCTTCTTCGATTCGATGGAAGGGCGGAGTCTACGGGGACGGAAGGTGGCGCCTCTCAAGGCCTCGGGCTGGTCGTCTTCAGTCCAGCAGGGCGTCCAGTTCGGACCACAGCGGGTCGCAGAGTCCCGGCCGATAGGCGGCCTCCCGGAACGTCGGATGCTCGCCGCGGTACACCTGCAGCATGCGCGCGTTGTCGTCCTTCACGGAGGCTCTCACGTTGGCCAGGCGATCGGCCGCCTTCACGATCAACGCGAGCTCGAGTTTCCCCGTGACCTCGGCCAGCTTCGCATAGGTCTTCGCCTTGCGCTCCTTCCGATTGGCGCCGGGCTGGTCGGTGAGCAGCGCCACGCAGGCCGCGATATCTGGTCCGAATCGATCGGCCACTTCCGCCAGGGTCACCGGCGTGTCTTCCACGGTGTCGTGCAAATACGCGGAGACGACGGCGGCCTCGCCGAAGGGTCCGGCGATCGCGGCCACCGCGTCCAGGTGGTGCACGTAGGGGTGCTCTCCATACATCTGTCCACCGTGCGCAGCAACGGCGAAAGCGCGAGCCTGATCTGGGAGGGAGGTGGTCATTGCCAGCAGTATGCGCGATCGGTTCGGATAGCATCGCGCCGGCAACAAACCTCTCCGCCGAACATGTCCTTCCGCCTCCTTGCCATCGTCGCATTGGCCTTTCAACTCGTCGCCTGCAGTGCCGTCGATCCGGCGTCCCTGAAGAAGCCAGCGCAGGCGCAGTCCATCGATCTGCCCCAGAACTTCGTCTACGTGACGCCGGTCGTCGGGATGGTGGGCAACAAGTTCAAGTACGAGCTCCTGTCCGGCAAGTACGTCGCGCAGCTCGCGGATGCCGACGGCGGCACCTACTTCCGCGGGCCCGAGGGCTCCGTCCGCATGTCGCAGGTCCAGGAGGGCGGGAAGCCTGTGGCCGAGGAGCGTGTCAGGTCCATTGAAGGCGGCATCTACATGCCGGCCAACCCGGCAGATCCGGCACGCATGTGGATCATCTACGGGACGGGCAAGTACGTCGACGGGATGCCGGTCGAGAACGCGCTCCCGATCGCAGTGACGGCCGCGCCGGGTGCATCGCCAGTCATGGCCGGCCTGGGAGCCGGCCTGGCTGCAGGCCTGGTCAACGCCATGATCGCCGCCGACACCGACCGCGGCAAGATGATCTTCACTGCCCATCAGGCGCCTGACCTTCGAAGTGTCATCACGGTCAGGAACGACTGAGATTCCACGGCGCCGATGACAGGCCCTGGAGACAACCGTCCTTCTTCGCGACACCCCATGAAGATCGCCATACTCGCCGCCATTGATTCCTTCGAGGCCGAAATCGTCGGCACCGGACGACGGGCGGCTTTCAGGAATGCCGAATCGGACGTCCGCCAGTTCCAACGATGGGCGCTGGTGTCCTACGTCCGCGGCAGGGATGTCGAGCTCACGCTGTGGGAAGCCGAGGCGGGTGCGGTTTCGACCGCAGTCGCGCAATGCGCGATCAGCGGCGAACTGACCTTCCGAAGCTGGCTGCCGTGGCGATCGGCGAATCGCCACATCTCCGTCAATCACGTGGCGCATGGGTCGGCCGTGGGGTTCTCGCGGCGATTCGGATATGACCGGCCCTGCCTGGAAGCGGTCGTCCGCAGGGCCAGTGGCGAATTCCCATTCACACCCCGGCATCCGTCCCGCGTCGGCGAAGACATGAAGTTCAATGCGCTTGTCGTGGAAGAAACCCGGGGCGATGGCGAAGGGGAAATCACGAACTTCTCGATCCCGGTCGGTCGAGAAGCCGATGCAGCACTGGAACTCCTGGCGCTGCTGGCTGCCGGACATGAAGTTTCATTGAGCGACGATGACGATGAGGGACTGGAGGGACTGCACATGCTGAAGCATTCACCCGACGGCCTGGTCATGCGGCAGGGCGGGCATGGCTGGTCCGGCACCTGGCAGCCCGTTGCTCGCGAGCAGGCCGTCGAAACCATCCTGTCGCTGGCGCCGCTCAATCGAGGTGGAAACGGGAGCGCGTGCGGCAGCTTCTCCCGAGCGCGGCCATGATGCGCCGTTCCAGCAGGCCGCGCCTGACAGTCTGGCTGTCGCCATTGATCGCGATGGCAGCGTTGACTGCGATGAGCGCGGCAGTCGCCGCCGACTCGTCGACGGCACCGTCGACCGCCGATGTGCGCTGGGCCTGCGAGCAGCCCGTCGTCGCGCGCGTGCGATTGACCAGCATCGGTCTTCAGGCGCCCGATGCGCCTTGCCTGGCGAGCGGCACCGACGAGCGCACGAACGACTGCCGCGTGGTCGTGGCCGAGGCCAGCGTGCTGGACCCGCTGCCGTCGATCGGCGGCCATCCTGGCCTGGAGCGCGCGCTGGCCGCGTCCTACGGCCGACCGCCGTCTCGCGTCACCTTCCGGTTCGCGACGCGGGATCAGGGCCCCGCGACCACGCCGCCGATCGAGCTGGTCGGCGTGACCGGCCTGCTCGCATTGCCCGAGCCACCGCGCTGGGGTGGCAGCAAACCGCGCGAGTGGTCCTTGGGCACCTTCCTGCCGGACACGCCCGCCACCAGCGGTGATCTCGATGCCGTGTGCAAACCGTTCCGACACTGGAGCGGCCTGCGCAGCGCCGCGATGCCGGAACAACTGGCAGGCGACTTCCCCGCCCGGCGCGAAGGGGCCGAAGCGCTCGGCAAACGTCTGGCCGCGCTGATCGGTCCGACGCCGCCCGACATCGCCGCCATCGAGCGGAGCTTCGGCGCGCGCATGGTGGATCCAGGTTTTGCCTATCCCGGTCGTTCCCAGACGCGCACCTTGGCCAAGCTGTCCCGGCAATGGGTCCGTATCACGAGGGATCACTACGATGAAAAGTCCGGGCCGCCCTCGGCCATCCTGCAGGTCGATCTCTCCGGCCCCCAGGCCCCGTCGCGCCAGGCGCCCTGGTGGGAACGCGATCCCACCGATGGCTGGGCGCATCCCTGTGTCACCTCGTCGATGATCGTGGACCACATCGGCGATGGCTGGGGCTTCTCCCGGATCAGCCTGCCTTACCGGGGGCGATTCATGCGCAGCTTCGCGCAGTACCGGGTCCAGCTGGAGTTCACCCCGCCGTACTACGCGAGCGGCCCTGAAGACGGCCGCGCGCCGCAACAGGAGTGCGTGAAGACCATGTACATCTACTACTCGCCGAATTCGGGATCCTGAATGGGACACACGGTGACGACCCTCCGTGCCGCGCCCGCATTCGTGCCTGCCCTCGCGCCCACTCTCGCGCGGTTGGGTCTGTCGCTCGCGATACTGGTCGCGATGCCGCTGGTGGCTTCGGCTGCGGATGCGACCACCGCTGCGGATGCGGCGAAGACCTTGACCGCGACGGACCTGCGGTGGCTCTGCGAACAGCCGGTGGTCGCGCGAGTGAAGGTGACGCGCATCGCCGTCGAGACGCCGGACGTGCCTTGTGTTGAGGGCCTGTCCCCGCAAGGCAGCTGCCGGATGGTCATCGCTGACGCCATCGTGCTGGAGTCGCTGCCGCTGCTCGGCGGCGCCCGGGGACTGTCGCTGCACGCGAAGTACCTGACGGAAAGCCCCAACCGCATCCGCTTCCAGCTCGCCGCACGCGACTACACGGCCGTCGCCAAGCCGCCGTTCGCGCTGGCCGGCATCGAAGGTCTGCTCGGCATGCGGCAGCTCCCGCCCGAGCCGTTGGGCAAACCCGTCGAGTTGTCAAAGGGCGTCTTCCTGCCGGGCACGGCCGCCGCGCAGGGCGACCTCGATGCGGCGTGCAAGCCGCTGCGGCACTGGAGCGGCCAGCAGCATCCGTCTCTGCCGGCGCAACTGCCTGGCGACCACCCGGCCCACACGGAAAGCGCCGAACGCCTGGCCCGCCGCCTGGCGGGCATGGTCGTCGCGACGCCGCCCGAGCCGGCGTCGCTGGAGCAGCGATTCGGCGCGCGACTGGTGACCGGCGGCGAGGCGACGCCCGACGAATCCGAATACCGGGGCCTGGCGCAACTCGAGTCCAGCTGGGTACGCATCCGACGCAAGGCCTGGAACCTTGCCACCGGCCGGCCTCGCGTCAATCTGAGCGTGGTACTGACCGATCCCTACACGGACGTCCGCAAGGTGCCGTGGTGGGACGACGACCCGTCCGATCAGATCCACAAGGTGCCGGCCTGCATCCGGCCGTCGATGGTGCTGCGGGAACTCGGCAACGAATGGCCGCGATCGGAACTCGGCCCGCCGTACCACGCGGCGTTCCGGCATCGATATCCCGACTACGAGGTCACCATCAACTTCATGCCGCATGGAAACGCCCGTGGACCGGGGCAGCCGCCGAACACCTCCGACGGCTGCATCGACCGGATGTACGTGTTCTTCGAGCCGAAGTGAGCGACTCATAATCGCGCATGAAATTCATCGTCGCAGTTCATGTCGATGGCGCGCAGGCGACTGCCGCCGCCGTGGCTTTCGAGGCCTGGGATGCCGCGGAAGCGACCAAGACCTATGTCTCGCGCATCGCCCATGTCGAGAAGGCCGTGCGCGGCGAGCTCGACCTGCGGGCACTGCCCTGCGTGATGCAACTGCTCCGCGAGCACAGCCTGGAGCCTGAGCTTCTCCTGATCGACGGCTTCGTCCATCTGGATGCCGACGACACGCCCGGCCTCGGCCAGCATCTGCATCACGCGCTGGGCGGCTCGGTGCCCGTCGTCGGGGTCTCCAAGAAGGGCTTGCCGGGCCTGTCGGCGCAGTTCGAGGTCATGCGGGAAGAAGAGACGCCGCCGCTGGTCGTGACCTGCGCGGGCATCGACATCGGCGCCGCCAAGGTGCGGCTGCGTTCCATGCACGGCAGGAAGCGCGTGCCCACGCTGATGAAGCTCGCGGCCCGGCTGGCGAAGAACAGTGAGTGACACCTGACTGATGACCCGTCGCTACGACTGAATGAGCCGACATGCAGATCCGTTTCAACTGCCAGGATGATTTCAACTCGTTGCTGGACTTGCTCGCCGATATGAGCGTTCATTACAACGGCACGAATGCGTCAGGGCGCGATGCCATCGAGCGCCACCTGAGGGAGCGGATGCTCGGACCGGATGCCGACGTGCGATTCGTCGTCGCAGTTGAAGCCGGCGTCGTGCGGGGCATGGCTGCCATCTCCTTGCTCTATCCAGCCCCGAAGGAGCGCGGACAGCTGTTCATGAAGGAACTCTATGTCCACAGTGATCATCGAGGGATGAACGTTGGCGAGCAGTTGATGAGATGGGTGGCCAGATACGCGGAGGAGAAGAACTGCGTGCGTTTCGATTGGACCGTGGATGCGGACAACGCCGGGGCCCTGAACTTCTACAAGCGGCTTCAGGCGGAGCAGCTCTCGAGCAAGCTCTACTTCCGGCTTTCGGGGGATTCGCTCAGGCAGCTCGCTCAAGGCGACGTGAGTGAATGACGGCGCGCAATGTCGGAATCACCCGGGTCGCAGCGGAGAGACGAATGACCTATCAGCCTGTGCCACTTCGGGACCTTCCCAGAGAACTCATCTTCCTTCAGGACATCGCCACCACGTCGCTGACGGAAGCGGAACTGGCGAGCCGTTTCGGTTTCGTGTTCGAGAACGTCGCCGATGACATCTCGGCCTGCGAGGTCTGCGCCATCAAGACGAGTGCCGGCGACCACTTTCTCGTGGTCTACAGGAAGGAGATCCGGGAATGGACAGCCGCCATTCGTACCGCGATGTCGGCGGAGCCTATCGAGACCTATGCCCCTCGGATGCTGGCTGCCTTCATCGCTGCGACCAGGTTTGATGTCGAGCACATCGACCCCCTCTGGCCTTCCATGGCTCCGGAGTCGACCTGAATAATCTGGACGCCTACTACTGCGTGCATCTCGGAAGAGGCTCCGGTTTGAGGTGTCCTGACGTTGACCCTGCATCCTCCGCTCCACTTGAACCCACCATGCCAGACTCCGTTGAAGATGCGTTGCGAGAATTTCGCGGACCGCGAAGCGTTCCCCGGTTGCTTGAGCGACTTCAAGTCTTTCCCGCCTCTGAGCTCTTCTCCAAGCTCTTTGCCTTCAGCGTGATGCGGCAGGGAAGTGAGCATCCCGTGGCGGCCAGTGCTGTCGCCCTCCATGCACTCAATCCACCTTGCTCGCTGCCCCTTGAAACGGCGATCGGCTCACTCCTACCCGAATGGGACATCAGCCTTGAGGAGGTGGTTTGGTATCTGGTCAAACAGTTCGGCGTCGCAGCTGTGATCTCCGCCGTGTCCACATATGAATTGCAATCCAACGGTTCGGAGGTGTCTGCAAGGCTCCGAGCCATTCGCTACTGGGCGGACATCCCCATAACGAGAAGTTAGGGGAAGCCGACGTGGCCCTCTTCGTCGGCGCCAACGATGTCGTGAATCCGGCCGCCAGGACGAATGTGTCCTCGCCCATCTTTGGCATGCCCATACTCAACGTGGCGGACGCCAAAAGCATCATCGTGCTCAAGCGAGGGAAGGGTGCAGGATTCTCGGGTGTGGAGAACGATCTGTTCGTCGCCCCCAAGACATCGATACTGTTCGGGGACGCGAGCCAATCGCTGATTCAACTCGGCGCCGAGGTCAAGGCGACGTAGGCGGTCGCAGATGCGGGGGGGCATGGAACTCGGCCAGGCCGTCAGGTCGGTCGTTCACCCGGGCAGGCGAGTGGGCGTCGAGCGCCGCCAGGCGCCGGTTGCGCAGGCTGGCGAGCGCGACCAGCGCGATGCACAGCCCGGCGCCGGTCATGAGCGTGCCGATGCCCGCGCCCGGACCGGACGGCAGCCAGGCCCAGAACGGGGTCCGCGGGCCCTGCAGCCAGGGACCGAACACCCGATCCGCGAGCGGCCCCGCGGCAGCGGCGCCCAACGGGCCGGACGCCCAGGCGATCAGGCGACGCGTGGCGAAGACGCGTCCCTGCGCGTCCAGCGGCACGGTGCGCTGCCACAGCGCTTGGCTGCTGCCGCCGATCAGCGGCCCGAAGAAGGTGTAGATGAAGATCGCCAGCGCGATGAAGACCGGCGCGCGCATCCAGCCGACCAGCCCGACGCCAGCCAACCCGGTGCAGGTCCAGAACAGCAGGATGGCCGTCACCGGCCGGCGCGCCGGACCGCCCCAGGCGCCCATCAGCAGCGCGCCCGCGATGCCGCCCGCCGCGCCGGCGGCCTGCACCTGGCCCAGCGCGACGGCGTCGCCCCCGGTCACCTGCAACACATAGGGCACCACCAGCGCTGTCGCAAGCGAGAAGAAGAAGTTGGCCGCGAAGAAGATCAGCTGCAGCGTGAGCAGGTCGCGCCGCTGCGCGAGGTAGGCGAAGCCGTACCACGAGTCGCGCCAGAGGCTTCGCGCGGCGCCTGCGGCGGCGAATGGGCGTTCGGGGATACGTACCGACACCAGCAGCGCTGCTGCGGCCAGCGATCCGGCCAGGTTGAGCCACAGGATCGCCGGCAGTCCCATTGCCGCCAGCAGCACGCCGCCCAATGCCGGGGCGAACACCTTGGCACCGTTTTCCGCCAGCGAGGTGAAACCGTGGACGCGGCCATAGTGGCGGGCGCGCACGACCTCGGACGACACGGCGGCGAACGCCGGCCAATGGAAGGTCTGGGCGCCGCCGTTGACGACCGCGAACAGGTAGAGATGCCAGACCTGCAGCGCCTGCGCCTGCAGCAGCGCTAGCGTAGCCGCGGCGGTGCACGCGGCCGCCAGGTCGCCGACCAGCATCAGCCGCTTGCGTGACAGACGGTCCGCCAGCGCGCCCGCCAGTGGACTCAACAGCAGGAACGGCAACAGATAGGCGGTGATCAGCAGCGTGACCGAGGTGGCATGGTGCGTGCGCTCGAAGACCCAGATGCCCAGCGCGAACTGCGTCGTGCCGCTGGCCACAAGCGACGAGAACTGGCCCCCCAGCAGCCGGGCCAGCGACAGACGCGACGGCGACGTCGGTTCAGCCATGTGCCAGCCGGTCCTTCACGCGGCACAGATCCACTGCATCCTCCGCGCTGTCATCCTGGATCATCCGAAAAGTCGCAATTGAAAGCAGAGCCGCACCAAAGACTGGAATGATGGTTCTCTTCCGCATCAGTGGATTGTCACGCCTGTTCGGACGTGTGCTTCGCGCCGTGCGAGTGAAGAGCCTGGCATGCCTCCAAGGCTCAATCCCGGCAGTAGCCTTCCCCCGCATGAACCGTCAGGCATTTCGTCTTGCCCGCGAGCCACTTCATCCCTGTGGCGTCGCCGTCCGTGGCCTTGATCGACTCCTGCTTGCCGTCCCGCTCGAAATGCACGGCGCCGTCCTGCCCGACGCCTTTGAACGTCCGTTCGGCATCCAGGTCCTTGATGCGGACGTAGTAACCGCCGCTGCCCATGGCGTCCAGCTGCAGGTAGGTGCCTTCCGGCCCGTTCCAGCGGCCGAGCCAGTTCTGCCCGGGGTCAGTCGTTGACGCTGCGGGCGACGACCCCGATGGCGTCGCCGAACTCGCGGCCGAACTCGTCGATGACGTCGACGAGCCCCCGCCGTCGCAGCCCGCGAGGGTCAAGGACAGTGCAATGATCGAGATTGCGGTCAATTTCATGATGGCCCTTTCAGTTTTCCACGAAGCCCTGTGCGATCGCTTGATCGACTCCGGGTTCCTGCGAGCAAGCAAGGTGCCCGACCTCAGGTGGAGGCACTCGTTGGAAGGTACAGCCAGTACGCCAGGAGACGTCGGTGGCCTTTTCGAATTTTGAGATCACGCTGTCGGCCCGTCTGACGCCCGGGCAGGTGATGGAAGCTTTTGCGGACCTCGTCCCGCTCGGAGCGCGCATCGACGTTCAGGACGAATTCCCGGAAGAGCTCGGCAAGGTGTGGGCGCAGATCAAAGGAACCGACGATCCGGACTGGCCGAGCTTCCTGTCCGTGATGTGCGCGGACGATTGCGGTCTCGGGTCGCATGAGGACTTGACCCTCGCCGTGCGCTTGTGGGCGCGGTTCGGCGTGAACGCCTTGTGCCACACCTATCCATTCGTTGAAGAGGTGGATCCGCGCGATCCCTATTGGGCATTGGCATGCATCGAAGGGCGATGGCACCTCGCCGATACCAGCGGCACACGTCTTTGGGGCGACGGGGACGGCAAGGTCCGGTTGGTCCGTGCGGTGGAGATCCCCTGGTGAAGGAGCCTGCACCGACAGGTCTTCCGTGCGGCCCACCTATCATTGGCGCAACTGGAGACCCGTCTTGCCCCATTTCATCCTTCATCACAGCGCCAACCTCGTCGAGCTCGACGTGAGTCGCTGCCTCACCGCCGTGAACGCCGCGCTTGCCGAGTCGGGACATTTCGATGAAATCGACATCAAGAGCCGCGCGTTCAAGGCGGACGACTTCCTGGTCGGCGTGCAGGCAAGCGGCCGTGCGTTCGTGGCCGGCACGCTCTCCGTGCTGACGGGGCGCAGCGACGAGACGCGGCGCGAGATGGGCGCGATCGCGCTCAAGGCGCTCGCGTCCTGCATTCCCGCATCGCCGGAGCTCCACATCCAGGTGTCGGTCGAGGTCGTCGAGATCCAGCGCGAGACCTACGCCAAGACCATCATCGGTGGTTGACCCGCGGCCATGATGAAACTCTCCCCCATCAAGATCGTCGCCGGCCTCGCGGCCGTCGTCCTGGCCGTCGCCGGACTGTTCTTCGCCTCCGAAGCGCGCCAGGGCGTGGTCAACATGTTCTCCGTCATCCGCCTGAGCTCGCCGGCGAAGCCTCCGCAAGCCGCCCGACCGGCCGATGTCGGCGCCATCGCCTCCGGCGTGCGCGTCATTCCCATCGGCGTGTCCCCCCAGCCGAGCCGGACCGCAGCCTCGGCCAACGCAGGGCGGTCGGACGGCCGTTGATGCAAGCGCCCCGTCGCTTCGACGACGCCCTGATGGTTCCGCCCGGTGCGCAGGGTGCGGTCGACGCCGCCTTGCTCCCGGCGCTTCGGACATGGTGTGAAGGCGGTGCCTTCCCGCGGATGACCCAGCCGTTGCGCGTGGCCAGCATCGCGCCTCACGCTGGTCTGGATGGCGTTGCCTGTGAGCTGGACGGCAGCCATGCGCTGGCACGGCTGGGCCGCTGGCGAGGCCTGGGGTGGCGCCTGCAGCTCCTATGGCGCGAGTCCGTGACGGCGCGCGGCGCTCAAGCGAGCGATCCCTGGGATTGCGGTTGGTGGCGCGAAGGACCGCTTGGCGCTGTCGAGGCGTTCCGACCGCGCCGGGCCACGCTGCTGATGCTGCGGGAACCGACCCCCGACGTTGCCGCATCGCTGCTGTCCACGCTGCGCGCGAACAGCTCGACCTATGCCCACCCGGTGCGCGTGTTGGTGGTGTCCAAGGAGGCCGTCGCTGATATCGT
>NZ_DASVNZ010000353.1:0-6482 GCF_036486225.1 Roseateles sp.
TTCGGCCAGACGCGCCTGGACCTGCCGGTCGCGCTCGCGGGCGGCCGCCTGCTGCGTCTGTTCGACGCGCAGGGCCGCGTCGGCCAGCACGGTCGCGAACAGCTCCGCCACGTGGCGCTGTCCGGGCGGCGCCGCTTCCCAGGCGGTCCAGCGCGGGGTCCAGGACACGCCGTCACGGCGCATCGTCAGCGCGGGTCGATGGGGCGACGGATGCGCGCGATCAGCGGTGCCGTCGGCGCCCTCCTCCACGTCCACCGTCACCGACGTGCCCAGCCGCCGGCTGAGCAGCGCGGACGCCTCGACGCCCAGGCGCTCGAGGCTGTCGGCCGCCTGCAGCGTCTCGCGCCAGCGCCCGAGGTCCTGGGCGCTGACCTCGCCGCCGGGATAGATCAGGCGCTGGACGAAGCGCCGCACCGGCCCGTTCAGCGCCAGGCAACCGGCGGCGACTGCCAAGCCGCTGAGCCAGCGCGACTCGAACGGCAGCACCAGCGGCATCAGCCCCACGATCGCGATGCCCGACGCCAGCAGCAGCGTCCACACCAGCGCCTTGCCGGCCCAGGCGTTCGCGACGAACACGCCGTAGCGCAGGATCCCGTAGACCAGCATCAGCGGATAGAGCGGGAAGGCCAGCAGCGGGAAGGGATAGACCGACCAGCGCATCAGCGCGATGGCGTAGCCGCCCAGGCAGACCAGCCCCCACAGGCACGAGGCGGTGACGGCCGCGACCTGACCCCGCGCGGGACCGCGACCGTCGATCGGCGGGCGCATCAGCGCATGCAGCAGCACGCCCACGCCGGCGAGGCCGAGGAGCACCCAGGACAGGCTGGTGATCACGGCCGCCGGCTCCGCGACCGCGAGCCGGCCCACGTCCGGGTGGTCGACGAAATGCGCCGGCCGCAGCACCTGCGACGCCAGCACCGCGACGCCGCCGAGCAGGTAGGCCGCGGTGATCCAGCCGCGTCGCAGCGGCGCGCGGCAGAACACCACGCAGAAATGGAAGAACACCGCCGAGGCCAGCGGCGCCGTCGCCAGCACGTGCAGCGCGAGCGTCTCGACGCCCGGTCCGAACCAGTTCGGCAGCTCGTTGCCCGTGATCCAGACCGCGATCGCGACCAGGAAGGCCGCCAACAGCCGACCGCCGGCCACCCGGTCCGCCCAGGCCATCAGCACGCCCGCCAGCAGCAGCGTTTCGGCCAGCGCCAGCCCCATCGTCACCCGCAGCAGCATGTGTATACGTCGTAGACAGTCGACAGGGCGGCAACTGTATACGACGAACACAGGTCGCCGCGCTGTGTCCAATGGAATCAACGACTTAGGCATCGACTCAGGGTGGCCCGATTCTCGCGATAGAGGGGTCATGAACGCCCTTCTCAACGCCACCTTCCAAGCCAGTGCCCGCCTGCTGTCCCTGCTGCCGTCGCGTCGCGTCGCCGACATGTCGGCACCGGCATCGAAGCCCCTTCCGATGCCGGCATCGACAGTGGCATCGACACCGCTCGACCTGCAGGCCCTGATGGGCGACTACGCCTGGTCGCGTCTGCCCGCCGCCGTGCAGCGCCGTTTCGGCGTGCACGCGGAGCCGGTCCGCTACCTCGGCCGGATGGACCTGCACTGCTCGCCGATGGGCCGCGTCCTGGCCTGGCTCGCCTGGCCGCTGCGCGGACCGCTGACGTCCGATTGCGCCCGGGATCTGCCGGTCGAGGTCACCGTCTCTCCTGACGGCCTCGGCGGCGTCGTGTGGTCCCGCCAGTTGGGCCGTCGGCTCGTGCAGTCGGTCAAGCGCGCGCATCCCGCCGGTCCCGGCGTGCTGGAGCGCACCCGCGGCGGCCTGGCCATGGCGCTGGACGTCCTCGAGGACGACGGCGCCCTCGTCTTCCAGAGCCGCCATTACCTCTGGTGCGTCGGCCCGGTCCGGCTGCATCTGCCCGACGCGCTGAGCCCCGGCCAATGCCGCGTTGAACACCGCGACCTCGGCGCCGGCCGCTTCCGTTTCACCCTGACCATGACCCACGCCCGCTGGGGTCAGACCTTTCAACAGACCGGCGTTTTCGTCGATCCGGTCCAGGAGTCCTGACATGCACATCCTCGATGCCGTCCTCATCGGCCAGGCGCTGCTCGGCGCCTTCGACAACCTCTGGCACCACGAATGGGCCGCGCGGCTGCCGCAGCAGCGCGGCGCCCGGCGCGAACTCGCCCTGCACGCGGGTCGCGAGGCGCTGTACGGCGCCCTCTTCCTCGGCCTGGCCTGGTGGTCGTGGCACGGCGCGCTCGCCGTCGCGGTCGCGGCCGTGCTGGGCGTGGAAGTCGTCATCACGCTGACCGATTTCCTGGAGGAGGACCGCACCCGCCAGTTGCCGCCCTTCGAGCGCTGGCTGCACACCGTGCTGACGGTCTGCTACGGGCTGTTCCTCGGATTGATGGGGCCGCGCCTGATCGAGTGGTGGCAGCAGCCGACCGGCCTGGCGCCCGCCGGACGCGGCCTGGTGTCGTGGCTCTTCACGGCCATGGCGATCGTCGTGTGGGCGTGGAGCGTGCGCAACGCGCTGGCCGTGCGCCGCCTGGGCCGGGAGAGCGCGGCCCTGCGTGACCAGCCCGCGCTGCCTGCGGTGCCTCGCCAGGCGTCGGCGGTGCTGATCACCGGCGCGACCGGATTCGTCGGTCAGGCGCTGGTGCGGCGGCTGAGGTCGCAGGGCCGTCGGCTGATCGTGCTGACGCGGGATCCGAAGCAGGCGCGGCTGCAGTTCGGCGCGGACATCGCCGTCATCGGCGCGCTCGACGACATCGCCGCCGAGACCCGCATCGAGGCCATCGTCCACCTCGCCGGCGCCCGCGTGCTCGGCCGCCCCTGGACCCGCGCCCGTCGCCGCGAGCTGCTGGAAAGCCGCACCCGCTTGACCGAGCAGCTCCATCAACTGGCGCGGCGTCTGGAGCGTCCGCCGGCGGTGCTGGTGGCGGCGTCGGCGGTCGGCTTCTACGGCGTGCCGGAGGACGGCGTGATCTGCGATGAATGCTCGCGCGCGCAGCGCGGCGTGTTCCAGTCCGACCTCTGCGCCGCCGTCGAACACGAGGCGATGCGGATGGAGGGCCTGGGCATGCGCGTGGTGCGGCTGCGCTTCGGCGTGATCCTCGGCCGCGAGGACGGCGCGTATCCGATGCAGGCGCTGGCGGCGCGGCTCGGTCTGGCCGCGCGCCTGGGCGACGGTCGTCAACCGGTGCCGTGGATCCATCTGGACGACGCCGTCGGCTTCATCGACTGGGCGCTGCGCCGCACGGACGTGCGCGGGGCCGTCAACGCGGTGGCGCCCGACCTCTGCGCGCAGGCGGCGTTCTCGATCGCCCTCGCCGCCTCCTTCGGACGACCGGCCTGGATGCGCATGCCGGCGGCGCCGCTGCGCCGGCTCGCCGGCGAGATGTCGACGCTGCTGCTGGACGGCCAGCGCGTGATGCCGCGCGTGGCGCTGGCGGGCGGCTTTGTCTACCGCTTCGGGACGCTGAACTCGACGCTGCGCGATCTCGCTTCGCATCCCCAGGCGCCGGTTCGCATCCGGCCCTCCGACGAGGGACGCACTGCCGACGATGCCGCCTTGTTGTAACGGCATCCAAGGCGTCATGAGCACCACCATCCCGACCGCCCGCGCGATCGACGTCCCTCTTCCGTCCCTCGGGACGCCCGGCAGCCCGCAGACCTCGCAGGCACTGTCGACGCAGGCGACGCCCTCGTCGCCAACAACGGTCGAGCCGCAGCCCGCCAGGCCCGCCGCCAGCGAGCACATCCTGCCCGAAGGACTGTCCGCGCGTCGCTCGTCCCCGCGCGCCTCGCTGGACGGGGGGAAGAACGGCAACGACGGCAGCGACGGCGGCGGGGTCCGGTCGCGCCCGTCGACGCCGCCCCGCCAATCGCCGCCGAAGGTGGCCAGCCGCAGCTCATCGGCCGGCAGCGTCGCCACGACCGGGCGCCTGCCCGACGCCCATGGCGGCGAGCAGATCCCCTTGAACACGCTGAACACCAATGGGAGCGGCAGCGGCAGCGCGCTGTCCCTGTCCAGCGAGGGCCAGCGGCCTGCCGGCAACGCGCCCTCCATCACCGAACAACGTCGCGCCACGGCCCCCGAAACCGAGCAGACCGCCGCCCTGCCCCGCCAGGAAGCGCACGACGAGGTCGCCCAGCTGATGCGCCGCATGCCGGGTTCCTTCGACCCGCTGCCGCCGCCCCAGGCGGCGCCCGTGGAACGCGCCCCCGGCGGCCTGGCCTCGCTCAGCGCGGCCACGGTGCCGAGCCCGCGCGACGTGAATCCGCGCATCGACATCGACTCGCTCGCGCAGAAGTTGCCCGACGACATCACGGGCTGCGTCGCCTACATGCTCAGCGCGATGCGCAAGAGCCCCGAGGACATCCCCGCGCTCGAGCGCCTGGCCACGCAGCAGTCCGCGGTGCTGAGCGCGCGGGGCATCCACACCCGCGACGACCTCGTCGCCGTGCTCAAGCAGGTGCAGTGGCGCGACCAGGGCACGGCCATGATGCATGGCATGGCCTCGGCCAGCGGCTTCAACCTCGGGAGCCTGCCGGTGAACCTGAAGGTCGCCGACCTGACCCTGGCCAGCCTGATGAAGGCCCTGCCCAACCTGCCGGTCGCGCTGCCGGCGCTCATCACCGGCGCGCTGATGGGCTTCGCGCTGTCGACGCTGGACGTCGCCTCGGGCGCGGCCGCCGGCAAGACCTTCCAGGACGCCTACTTCACCCGCCCACCGGGCGAGCAGCTGTCCGGACAACTGCCCGAGCACCTGGCCAACGCGAATCCGCCGACCAAGACCAGCCTCGCCGCGGACAACTCGAAGGCGGCGGGGCTCAGCTACGGCGCGGTGCGCAACGGCGCGGTCCGGGTGCCGCTCATGGTCGGACTGGAACTCGCCGGGAAGCCGGAGACGCGCGCCAAGGTCGACGCGCTGGTCGATCCACTCCTGGGCCTGCCGCTGGGCGGCGGCGGCATGCGGATGGCGAAGAACGATTTCGACGTCAGCGCGGGGCGCGCGGGCTTCCAGCACTTCCTGGCGCGCGAGGACCTCGGCGCCTGTCTCGATCATCTGCAGAAGCCGGCCACGGAGCAGATCCTCAGCGCCGCGGCGCGCTTCGGCACCCACGCCGCCAACCTCAAGGAGACCTTCCCCGAAGCCCTGGGCGACGTCTTCGCGAGCAAGGTCGGCTGGACCTCGCACGCGATCCTGAGCGCCGGCTTCGGCGGCCTGACGGCCATGGTGGCCAGCCTGCCCGCGACCCTGCAGAAGGACCACGGCCTCAGCGAGACGGCGGCCAACATCACGACCCAGTCGCTGAAGTTCGTGGTGCTGCAGGCGCTGTACCACGTGTGGGGCGGCGCGCTGGGCGCGGTCGGCGGACCGAAGGCGCCGGATCCGGCGGCCGTCTCGCAGGCCTGACCGGGTTCAGGCCACGGCGCCCGCGCGGTTGAACAGCAGCGCGTCCATCACCTTCATGTAGGCCTTGGCCGTCTTGGCGTCCGCGGACAGCACGCCCGTCGTCGCTTCGATGTCGGGCCCCATCACGGCCAGCGTGTTGGCCAGCGAGACCATCGCGTAGTACAGCAGCACCGGCTCGCCCTTGGGCAGGTCGCCGGCCTTCTGCGCCGCCTTGATCAAGGGCCGGGCCAGATCGAAATGCGGCCGCAGGAAATGCTGCGCCAGCCACTCCTGCCGGTCCTCGCTGTGGCCGCCTTCGCGCCGCTGCATCATGAAGCGGTGCAGGTGCGGCTGGTCCAGCGTGAACTGGAAATACGCGATGAACTCCTGCCGCAGCTGCCCGATCGCGGTCGCCGGCTTGGCTTGCCGGATCAGTCCCTCGCGGGCCCGCGCGAGCTCCTCGTAGACCAGCGTCGCCACGGCCTGCCACAGCACCTCCTTCGACTGGAAGTGGTAGGTGATCAGCTGGTGCGTCAACCCGCTCTGCTCCGCGATCGCGCGCATGCTGGCGGCTTCGAAGCCGCGCTCGGCGAATTCCTTCAGTGCGGTCTTCAGGATCGTCTGCTTCGTGTCGGCCGAGCGCTGCTGTTCGCGGCGGCGGGGCGTGGAAGTATCCGGAGTGCTCATGCCCGACATCATGCCTGCCCCAGGGGGTCCCACTACCTCGGCGGAGGTATCGATTGCCCTGCTGCTTTCGTCAGCATTCCGATCACCAATCGCCCACCTTGACCGGGTTGGTGCGTTGGTATCGCTACCGTGCGCCCGCTCCGGCCGAGGCATCAATTCGACACACATTTAAACTTGCCGACTGGCAAAACAAACACAGACACTCGCGCCCCACGCCCCTCGAAGAAGGGGCACATCGCACCCACTGGCACGGGAGGGGATCACCATGGCGCTCAAGCAAGCCGGCCTCGCCGTGGGCTGGGCGTTCGTGTCTGCGCTCTCTCCTGCCCTGCTGGCCGGCGCGCTGCTGGCCGCCTGCGGGGGCGATGGCAGCCCGCAGGACG
>NZ_DASVNZ010000358.1:0-20052 GCF_036486225.1 Roseateles sp.
GTCGATGCGATTCACGCCCAGCGGCGTCGGCAGATGCACCGGGCCGGCGACCAGCGTCACCTCGGCGCCCGCCTCCGCCGCCGCGCGCGCGATGGCGAAGCCCATCTTGCCGCTCGAACGGTTGGTGATGCCGCGCACCGGGTCGATGGCCTCGTAGGTCGGCCCGGCCGTGATCAGCAGCTTGCGTCCGGCCAGCACCTTGGGCTGGAAATGCGAGACCACGTGTTCCAGCAGCTGCATCGGTTCCAGCATGCGGCCGTCGCCGACCTCGCCGCAGGCCTGGTCGCCGGAACCGACGCCCAGCACCTGCGCACCGTCCGCCCGCACCTGCGCCAGGTTGCGCTGCGTGGCCGGATGCGCCCACATCTCCCGGTTCATCGCCGGGGCCAGCAAGAGCGCGCACTCGTGCGCACGACGCGCCAGCGCGGTCAGCGACAGCAGGTCGTCCGCGCGGCCTTGCGCCAGCTTGGCGATGAAGTCCGCACTGGCGGGCGCGATCACCATGACGTCGGCCTCGCGCGTCAGGTTGATGTGCGCCATGTTGTTGTCGGGGCGCGCATCCCACTGGCTGGTGAAGACCGGACGGTTGGACAGCGCCTGCATCGTCACCGGCGTGATGAAGGCTTCGGCGGCCTCCGTCATGATGACCTGCACCGTGGCGCCGGCCTTCACGAACAGCCGAGTCAGCTCGGCGATCTTGTAGCAGGCGATGCCGCCGGACAGGCCCAGGAGCACGTGCCGACCGGCGAGGGAATTGGATTCGGACATAAGGAGGAACTCTACCAGCGCGACCTTTTGACGATCCCTGAAAGGCCTTGCAGGTCCGACCGCGCCTGACCTTCGTCACGCGGGTTCCCGCCCCGACGGACGGGATGGGGGCATCCGCGCCCCGTCGTGGCGCGGGAGCGGGTCAGGCCTTGCGCTTGAACACCAGGTCCCAGACGCCGTGGCCCAGCTTCAGGCCGCGGTGCTCGAACTTCGTCAACGGGCGGTAGTCCGGCTTGTCGGCGTAGCGGTCCGCGCGGGTCGAGGTGTTCTCCAGGTCCGGATCGGCGGCCAGCACCTCCAGCATCTGCTGGGCGTAGGGTTCCCAGTCGGTGGCCAGGTGCAGGTAGCCGCCCGGCGCCAGGTGTTGCACCAGCTTGGCCACGAACGGCGGCTGCACGAGCCGGCGCTTGTTGTGGCGCTTCTTGTGCCAGGGGTCCGGGAAGTAGATGTGCACGCCCGCCAGCGAGCCCTTGGGGATCATGCTGTCCAGGACTTCGACGGCGTCGTGCTGGAAGATGCGGATGTTGGGGATGTCCTGCTCGCCGATCAGCTTGAGCAGCGCGCCGACGCCGGGTTCGTGGACCTCGCAGCCGATGAAGTCCGTGCCGGGCAGCGTCTGCGCGATCTGGGCGGTCGGGCCGCCCATGCCGAAGCCGATCTCGAACACCACGGGCGCCTGGCGTCCGAAAGTGGCTTCGTAGTCCATTGCCTCGGGCTTGAACGGCAGCACGAACTGCGGGCCGAGTTCCGCGAGTGCCTTGATCTGTCCGGTGCCCATGCGACCGGCGCGCACGACGAAGCTGCGGATGCGGGCTTTCGGATGATTGACGCCTTCGCCTTCGGGCGCGTCGTTGGGGTCGATGGAATCGGACATGTCGCGTATCGGCGGGAATCAGGAATCGAGGGCCGGGATTCTACCGACCCCGCTCCTCGGGCTCGTGCGGTCGGAGGGACCCGGTGCCGGCCGACCGATTTAGCGGAGCCTGCGAGCGAATGAGGGCGGCCGGCACCGGGTCCCGCAGACGTGCTCGGTTTCAGCCCAGTTCGGCCATGACGAGCGGCGCCGGCGTCCACGAGGGCGCGTCGCCGAGGGTGATGGCGGCCAGCACTTGCGCGATGGCGCGGTCGGCCGCGGCGTCGTCGGCGGCGTGCACGAAGGCGATCGGATCGCCCGCCGCGACAACGTCGCCGAGCTGTGCGAAGCGGTCCAGGCCGACGCGCATGTCGAGCGCATCGCCCGGCAGGCGGCGGCCGCCGCCGAGCTCGACGATGACGAGGCCGAGGTCACGCGTGTTCATGCCGATGAGGCGGCCCGCGCGCGGCGTGGGGATCGGACGCACGACTGGCGCCGATGCGAGGTAGGCCTCCGGCTTCTCGAGCAGATCCGCCGGCCCGCCGAGCGCCGCGACCATTTTCGCGAAGCGTTCCGCCGCCGCGCCGCTGTCCAGCGCCGCCTGCAGCTTCACGCGCGCGGACGCCGTGTCGGGCGCGAGTCCGCCCAGCACCAGCATCTCGGCGCACAGCGCCAGCGTGAGTTCATGGGTGCGGGCCTCGCGCGGCCGGCGTCCGGTCAGATAGTCGATGGCGCCGCGCACTTCCAGCGCGTTGCCGACTTCCTGCCCCAGCACCTGGTTCATGTCGGTGATCAGCGCCCGCGTGCGCAGGCCCGCGCCGCCGGCCACGTCGACGATGCTCTGCGCGAGCTCGCGGCCGAACTCCGGCGTGGCCGCGAACGCGCCGTTGCCGCACTTGATGTCCATCGCCAGGCCCTGCAGCCCGGCGGCAAGCTTCTTGGACAGGATGCTCGCGGTGATCAGCGGCACGCTCTCGACGGTGGCGGTGATGTCGCGCACCGCGTAGAAGCGCTTGTCGGCCGGCGCCAGATCGCTGGTCTGGCCGATGATGGCGCAGCCCAGCGTGCGCACGATGCGGTCGAAGTCGGCCGGTGCCGGCGTCGTCGTGTAGCCCGGGATGGCCTCGAGCTTGTCGACGGTCCCGCCGGTGTGGCCGAGCCCGCGTCCCGCGATCATCGGCACATAGCCGCCGCAGGCCGCCACCATCGGGGCAATCATCAGGCTCAGCTTGTCGCCGACGCCGCCGCTCGAATGCTTGTCGAGCACCGGGCCCGGCATGTCCGGCCAGCTCAGCACGCGGCCGCTGTTCATCATCGCGCGCGTCAGCGCGACGGCCTCGTCGCGCCCCATGCCCCGCAGGAACACCGCCATGCCGAGCGCGGCCACCTGGCCCTCGCTCCAGCTGCCGTCCACCAGCCCGCGCACGAAGTGCCGGATCTGGGTCTCGTCCAGCGCGCGCCCCTCGCGCTTGGTCCGGATGATTTCCTGCGCCAGCATGATCGCCGCGTCCCTTCGATGTGTTGTCGTTGTTCTTTTCAACACGCGGCGTTGAACGCCGTGTTGTTCAGTACGCGGCGCCGACCGCCGCGTTGCTCAATACGCAGCGCTGATCGCCGCGCTGTCCTGTCCGGCCAGCACCGCCTCGATGTCGCTCAGCAGCCCGCTCGCGCCGAAGCGCAGGCGTTGCGGCGTCAGCGCGGCGGCACCGAGCGCATCGGCCGCCAGCTGCAGGTAGGCGCGCGCATCCACCACCGAACGGATGCCGCCCGAAGCCTTGAAGCCCGCGTTGCCCAGGCCGCTGCCGGCGATCTCGCGCAGCATCGTCGCGGCCGCTTCGGGCGTGGCCGACACCTTGCTCTTGCCGGTGCTCGTCTTGACGAAATCCGCTCCTGCCATCAGCGCCTGGCGCGTGGCCTCGGCAATGCGCGCGGTCGAGCCGAGTTCGCCCGACTCGATGATGACCTTCAGCGTCAGCGGCCGCGTCGCGTGCCGCACTTCGGACAGGAACTCACCGACCTCGGTCGACTGCCCCGCCATCAGCGCGCGGTACGGCAGGACGACGTCCACCTCCTGCGCGCCGGCCTGCGCGATCGCGTCGATCTCGGCCAGCACGCGCGGCAGATCCAGGCTGCCGTCGGGGAAGTTCGCCACCGCGGCGACGCGGATGTCCTTGGGCAGCGCGGCGCGCGCCTGCGCGACGAACTTCGGCCACACGCACACGGCGGCGACATGACCACGCTCCGGCGCGCCGATCGCACGTTGGCACAGGACCTCGATGTCGGCGGCGGTGTCGCCGTCGTTCAGGCTCGTCAGATCCAGGCATTGCAGCGCCAGGCGCGCCGCTTGTTCGAGACTCATCTCCGACTTCATCGACTACTCCCTACTGCTCCACCCCGAAGGTCGCGCGCGACCGCAGTGCCCCGTTCCGATCGGGGCCATCGGGACGCGGGGCGTCCCGATCTTCGCTCTCCGGCCTCAGGCCTTCAGCGATGCCAGCGTCGCCAACGAGGCCAAGTACTGGCCCAGGTAGGCGGCCGCGCGGTCGCCCGAGACCTTGGCCTGCTGCAGCGTCAGCGCATGCGTCAGCGCTTCGTCGGACATGCCCGCGGCCATGTTCGTGATCAACGCCAGGCCGGCCACGCGCAGGCCCGCGTGACGCGCCAGGATGGTCTCCGGCACCGTGCTCATGCCGACCGCGTCCGCGCCCCAGGCGGCGAACATGCGGATCTCCGCCGGCGTCTCGAAGTGCGGGCCGACGGCCCACACGTACACGCCCTCGGTCAGCACCATGTTGTGCTCGCGGGCGATCTTGAAACCCTGCTGGCGCAGCTCGGCGTCGTAGGCGACGCTCATGTCGCAGAAGCGGTCGCTGCCCGGCAGGCCCGTCAGCGGCGAGCGCTGCGGCGCGTTGATGTGGTCCGAGATCAGCATCAGGCTGCCCGGGGGCTGGTGCGAGCGCAGGCTGCCCGACGCGTTCGTCAGCACCAGCACCTTCACGCCCCAGGCCTTCAGGCTGCGGATCGCGCCGGCCATGCCGGTGCAGTCGCCACTCTCGTAGGTGTGGGCGCGGCCGCGCAGCATCGCCACGCGTTGCTGGCCGACGCGGCCCACGGCGATCTCGGCCACGTGGCCCTCGACCTTGGGCTGCGGGAAGGCCGGCAGCTGCGCGTACGGCAGGTGCTTGACGTCCTGCAGCTGATCGACGGCGCCGGACCAGCCGGAACCCAGCACGACGGCGACTTCAGGACCCTGCTCGCCGAAGGTCGACTTCAGCGTGGCGATGCTGGCGGTGATGGCGGCGTCGAGTTCAGCGCCTTGCAGAGGGATGGACATGTTGGTTCTCCTGTCGCGGCCGCTCAGGACCGCGTCGATGTCGATGGGGATGTCGACGATGAGGGCCTCAGGTGATCCGGACCGAAGCTGGCGGGCAGCAGCTGCTCCAGGGTCCAGTGCGCGCGCACGCCGGAGGCGTCGCCCGCGATCACGATGAGTTCTTCAGGCCGCGCGAATTCGCGCAGTTTCTGGCGGCAGCCGCCGCAGGGGGTGATGATTTCCGAGCCCGCGCCGGTGACCATCACCGCGCGCGCCACGCGTCCGCCGCCCATGATCATGTGGCCGAGCGCGTTGGTCTCCGCGCACCAGCCTTGCGGGTAGGCGGCGTTCTCGATGTTGCAGCCGGCGTGGATGCGGCCGTGTTCGTCGAGCACCGCGGCGCCGACGAAGTACTTCGAATACGGCGCATGCGAATGCTGGCGCGCGTCGAGCGCGGCTTTCAGCAGGCGCTCGATGACGTCGGCGGGCAGCGGAATCGAAGCGATCAGGGCTGGGTTCGCGCTCATGATCAGCGCTCCTTCACGTAGGGCTTGCTGAGCGCCTTGGGCGCGATCGCCTGGCCGATGAAGCCGGCCAGCAGCACCACCGTCAGGATGTAGGGCAGCGCCTGGATGAGCTGCACCGGCACCTCGCCGATGCCCGGCAGCGACACGCCCTGCAGGCGGATCGCGACGGCGTCCAGGAAGCCGAACAGCAGGCAGGCGCACAGCGTGGGCACCGGCTTCCACTTGCCGAAGATCATCGCGGCCAGCGCGATGAAGCCGCGGCCGGCGGTCATGTTCGGAGAGAAGGAGGCGTTCTGCGCCAGCGTCAGGTAGGCGCCGCCCAGGCCGCACAGGATGCCGTTGAGCGCCAGCGCCGTGTAGCGCAGCCGCGGCACGGACACGCCGGCGGCGTCGACCATCGCCGGGTTCTCGCCGACCGCGCGCAGGCGCAGGCCGGGGCGCGTGCGCTCCAGGAAGAACCACACGACGACGACCAGCGCGAAGGCCAGGTAGACCAGCGCGTTGTGGCTCAGCAGGCCGTGGCCGATGACCGAGGCCATCCAGCTGCCGGGCGTGGGCTCGGCCCACTGCGGCAGCAGGCCGGTGATGCGCTGCTCGGCGCCGATCGGCGGCGTCTGGCCGCCCTGCGCGAACCAGGCGATGCCCAGCACCACCGTCAGGCCTGCGGCCACCATGTTCAGCGCGACGCCGGAGACGACCTGGTCGCCGCGGTGCGTCACCGTCGCGAAGCCGTGGATCATCGACATCGCGATGGCCACGCCGATCGCGGCCAGCAGTCCCAGCGTCGTCGAGTGCGACACGCTGGCCACCGCCGCCGCGGCGAAGGCGGCGGACAGCATCTTGCCTTCCAGGCCGATGTCGACGACGCCAGAGCGCTCCGACAGCAGGCCGGCAAGCGCGGCAAACAGCAGCGGCGTGGTGACGCGCAGCGTCGACGCCAGCACGGAGCCGATCAGGACCTCATCCATGGGACTTCCCCTCCGCCGCCGCGCGCTGCTTGCGTGCGAACGCACCGTAGAGCTTCGCGAACATGGGCGCGCTCACCATCGCCATCGCGCCGGCGAACAGCACGATCAACCCCTGCACCGTCACGACCATCTCGCGGCTGAAGCCGGGGACCTCGAACGAGACCTCGACGCCGCCTTGATACAGCGTGCCGAACAGCAGCGAGGCCAGCACGATGCCGACCGGATGGTTGCGGCCCATCAGCGCCACCGCGATGCCGGTGAAGCCGGCGCCGGCGACGAAGTCCAGCGTCAGCTTGCCCTGCACGCCGGCGATCTCGTTGACGCCGACCAGGCCGGCCAGCGCGCCCGACAGGCCCATGGCGGCCAGCACCTGCCAGCGCGGCTTGATGCCGGCGTAATGGGCGGCGCCCGGGTTGGAGCCGACCGCGCGCAGCACGTAGCCGGCGCGGCTCTTCCACAGGAACCACCAGACGAAGACGCAGGCCGCGACGGCCAGCAGGATCGACAGGTTCAGCGGCGACGACGGCCATTCGATGCCGACCTTCGCCAGCAGCTCATGGACCGCCGGCATGCGCGCCGAGTCGGCGAAGGCGTCGCTCTCGACCGACATCGAGCCGTTGGGGCGCAGCCAGTTCACGAGCAGGTAGCCGTTCAGGCTGGCCGCGAGGAAGTTGAACATGATGGTCGTGATGACCACGTGGCTGCCGCGCCAGGCCTGCAGATAGCCGGGCACTGCGGCCCAGACCATGCCGAACAGGGCGGCCGCGACGATCGCCAGCGGGATCATCACGAAGCCCGGCAGCTTGGAGCCCAGCCACAGCGACACCAGGCCCACGCCGATGCCGCCCAGCGTCGCCTGCCCTTCCCCGCCGATGTTGAACAGGCCGCCGTGGAAGGCGACCGCCACCGCCAGGCCGGTGAAGATGAAGGTGGTCGTGTAGTACAGGGTGTAGCCGAGGCCGCGCGCGCTGCCGAGCGCGCCTTCCAGCAGCACCGTCAGCGCCTGCATCGGACTGGCGCCGATCAGCAGCACCACGCCGCCGGCCACCGCCAGCGCGATCAGCAGGTTCCACAGCGGCAGGAGGACCAGGTCCATCCAGCGCGGCATCTGCAAGGCTTGGCTGCTCATGGGGCGGTCGCCGCGACAGCGGTCTTCTCAGGAGTCGAGGGCGTCGATGAGGACGTCGACGGGGAAGCGGACATCAGCAGGCCCAGGTTCTTCTCGGTGCACTCGTCGATCGCGAGCTCGCCGGTGATGCGGCCGGCGTTCATGACGATGACGCGATCGGCCAGCGCCAGGATCTCGTCGAGTTCGCTGGACACGACCAGGATGGCGCAGCCGGCGTCGCGCAGGCGGCGCAGCTGGTTGTGGATGAATTCGATCGCGCCGATGTCGACGCCGCGCGTCGGCTGGCCGACCAGCAGCACCGCCGGGCTCTGGCCGATCTCGCGCGCCAGGATCAGCTTCTGCTGGTTGCCGCCGGAGAACTTGGACGAGCCCAGTTCCGCGTTGCGTGGACGGACGTCGAAACGTTCCATCATCTCCGCGGTCTGCGCGCGCAGGTGGCGCTGGTTCATGCCCAGGCCCATCGGGCCGGCGCGGTAGGCGTCCTGCTCGTGATAACCGAGCGCGGCGGTCTCCCACGCGGGGAAGTCCAGCACCATGCCGAGCGCGTGGCGGTCCTCGGGCACATGCGCGAGCTTGAGCTCACGCGCCGTGCGCGGATCCATCCACGAGGTCGGGCGGAAATCGCGACCGGCGACGTGCAGCGTGCCGGCGTCCGGCGCACGCATGCCCGCGAGCACTTCCAGCAGTTCGCTCTGGCCGTTGCCGGAGACACCGGCCACGCCGACGATCTCGCCCGGGCGCAGGACCAGCGTCGCGTTGCTCAGCAGGTGCACACCGGAGCCGCTGTCGCCGGCGACCGTCAGGCCTTCGGCCTTCAGCACCGGCGCGTCCGACGACGCCTTCGCGGCACCGTCGTCGCGGCCCAGGTTGACCTTGCGGCCGACCATGCTCTCGGCCAGGTCCTCGGGACTGGTCTCGCCGATCGCGCAGGTCTTGATCACGGTGCCCGCGCGCATCACGGTCACGGCGTCGCACAGCGCCATCACCTCGCGCAGCTTGTGCGTGATCAGGAGGATCGTGGTGCCGCGCTCGCGCAGGCGGCGCAGCACTTCGAACAGCTGGTCGGTTTCCTGTGGCGTCAGCACCGCCGTCGGCTCGTCCAGGATCAAAATCTTCGCGCCGCGGTACAGCGCCTTCAGGATCTCCAGCCGCTGCATCTCACCGACCGGCAGGTCCGCGACGGTCGCATCCAGGCGCACCGTCAGGCCGGTGTCGCGCATCAGCGCCTCCAGCTCCTGGCGCACCTGGCGCTTCGCGCGGGAGAGGAAGAAGGCCGGCTCCGCGCCCAGCATCACGTTGTCCAGCGCGGACAGCGTGTCCACCAGCATGAAGTGCTGGTGCACCATGCCGATGCCCAGTGCGATGGCCTGCTGCGAGTTGGCGATGGTCACGCGCTGGCCGTCGACCTCGATGTGGCCCTCGTCGGCGTGGTAGTAGCCGTAGAGGATGGCCATCAGCGTGCTCTTGCCGGCGCCGTTCTCGCCCACCAGGCCGTGCACCGTGCCGCGCTCGACGGCCAGGCTCACCGACCGGTTGGCCTGGACCGCGCCGAAACGCTTGGAGATCTCGCACAGACGGACCGCGGGCGCGGCGGCGCCGCGTGGGGACTGTGTCATGTCAGGAACGCTCGCTCGCGAGGGGTCAGTTCTTGCAGGCGTTGTCCGCCATGTAGTCCGCGACCTTGATCTTGCCGGCGATGATGTCGGCCTTGTACGCGTCCAGCTTGGTCTTGATCGCGGGAGCGATCAGCTTGGCGTTGTTCGCGTCGACGGCGTACTCGACGCCGCCTTCCTTCAGGCCCAGCACGCTGATGCCGGGCTTCCATTCCTTGAGCACGTTGTAGACGGCGACGTCCACGCGCTTGACCATGGAGCTCAGCATGGTGCCGGGCTGCAGGTGGTTCTGGTTGCTGTCGACGCCGATGGCCAGCTTGCCCGCGTCCTTGGCCGCCTGGTAGACGCCGACGCCGGTGCCGCCGGCCGCGGCGAAGACCACGTCCACGCCCTTGGCGAACTGGGCCTTGGCCAGCTCGCCGCCGCGGGTCGGATCGTTCCAGGCCGAGGCGGTGGTGCCGGTCATGTTCTTGAAGACTTCCGCCTTCGGATTGGCCGCCTTGGCGCCCTGCTCATAACCGCATTCGAACTTGCGGATCAGCGGGATGTCCATGCCGCCCACGAAGCCGACCTTGCCGGTCTTGCTGGTCAGCGCGGCCAGCGCGCCGACGAGGAAGCTGCCTTCCTGCTCCTTGAACAGCACCGACTGCACGTTGGGCTGGTTGACCTTCTCGTCGATGATGACGAACTTGGTCTTGGGGAAGTCCTTGGCGACCTGGTTCAGCGCCGAGGCCTGGGCGAAACCCACCGAGATGATGGGGCTCGCGCCGCGCTCGGCCATGCGGCGGATCGCCTGCACGCGCTGGGTCTCGTTGCTGATCTCGAACTCGAGGTACTTGCCGCCCGTGTCCTTCTTCCACTGCTCGACGCCACGGTAGGCGGCCTCGTTGAACGACTTGTCGAACTTGCCGCCCATGTCGAAGATCACCGCCGGGGTGGTCTGCGCGGCAGCCGCACCAGCCGTCAGGGCCAGGGCCAAGCCAGCCGCGATGGGGGAGAACGACAGGAAGGACTTCATCATTTGCGGTCTCGATGCGAAGGGTGAGGAGCAGCCGAGCATTCTAAGAAGGCGCGAGTGTAAGCCACGTCAAGGTAAACGCTAAACGTTTGCGGGGTCGTCAAAACAGGAGGTGGCTCACCAGGCGGAGGCGTTGCGCCCGGCTGGAAATGCCGGTATCGGCTAGCAGGTCCCGTGCCTGGACCGCCCTACTCCGTTCTGCCAGGCGCGGGCTCTCCGCGACGCAGGGGGCATCGCGTCCGCGAACCCCCAGCATCACTCCGGCCCCACACCCACTCGCTGACGTCGCCCCCTTTCGAGGGACGTCCTCGTTGGGCGAATTGCAGTCCGCACTCGGGTTCACCGAACCGTCACCTCGGTTCCCCAGAGGAAGTTGAGAATCACTATCATTTAGAATCTTTCGCTTCGCAAGCCCGCAGGCTCCTCCCGAGATCCCTACGACATGAGCGCCGTTCTCCAAGTCCCCACCCTCGCGCAGGCCGTCATCGGCCAGGCGCACCGCGTCAAGGCGCTGCAGGCACCGGCGCATGCGCCGGAATGGAAACAGATGCTGGAGGAACTGGGCTTCGTCGCCGGCGAGCACGTCGCCGTACTGGCCCGCGCCATGCCCGGCGCGGACCCGCTGGTGGTGCGCATCGGCCAGTCGACTTTCGCGCTGCGTCGCGCGGAAGCGGAATGCGTGGAGCTCGAAGGCTCGGGCCAGGCGGGAAGGACGGGAGCCCCCCATGCGTGAGTCCGTCGTCCACATCCACCCGGCCGGGCCGCTGCTGGCACTGGTCGGCAATCCGAACTGCGGCAAGACCGCCCTGTTCAACCGCCTGACCGGCAGCCGCCAGAAGGTCGCCAACTACGCCGGCGTGACCGTCGAGCGCAAGGAAGGCCGCCTCAAGACCGCCGCAGGCAAGCTGCTGCGCGTGCTGGACCTGCCGGGCACGTATTCGCTGTATCCGCGCTCGCCGGACGAGCGCGTGACCGTGGACGTGCTGGCCGGCCGCGCGCAGGGCGAAAAGCGCCCCGACCTGATCGTCTGCGTCCTGGACGCGACCAACCTGCGCCGCAACCTGCGCCTGTTCCTGTCGGTGCAGCGCCAGGGCCTGCCCTGCGTGGTGGCGCTGAACATGGCCGACCTGGCGCAGCGTCGCGGCATCAACGTCGACACGCAGAAGCTGAGCACGCTGCTGGGCGTGCCGGTGATCCGCACGGTGGCCACCGACGGCGAAGGCATCGACGACCTGCGCGCGGTGCTGGACGAGCCCGATCGCTGGCGCACCGACGCCGTCACCGCGGAAGGCGAGGACACGGCGCGCATCAACCACATCCTGAAGGAACTGGGACTCGACACGCTGCAGGGCGAGCTGCCCAGCGACAAGGTCGACCGCTTCGTGCTGCATCCGGTGCTGGGACCGATCCTGCTGGCGGTGCTGCTGTTCTTCCTGTTCCAGGCGGTGTTCGCCTGGGCCGAGGCGCCGATGGGCTGGATCGAGGCCGGCACCGCGTGGCTGGGCGAACAGGCCGGCGCGCTGCTGCCCGAGGGCCATCTGCGCAGCCTGGTCGTGGACGGCCTGATCGCGGGCGTGGGCGGCGTGCTGGTGTTCCTGCCGCAGATCCTGATCCTGTTCTTCTTCATCCTGCTGCTGGAGGAGTCGGGTTACCTGCCGCGCGCGGCCTTCCTGCTGGACCGGCTGATGGGCTCGGTGGGCCTGTCGGGCCGCAGCTTCATCCCGCTGCTGTCGAGCTTCGCCTGCGCGATCCCGGGGATCATGGCGACGCGCTCGATCGCGAGCCCGCGCGACCGCCTGGTCACCATCCTGATCGCGCCGCTGATGACCTGCTCGGCGCGCTTGCCGGTGTACGCGCTGCTGATCGGCGCCTTCATCCCGCAGCGCGAGCTGTGGGGTGGGATCGAACTCCAGGGGCTGGTGCTGTTCGTCCTGTACTTCGCCGGGATCATCGCGGCGATGGCGGTGGCCTGGCTGCTGAAGCGCTTCACGAATGCCGGCCGCCAGGTGCGTCCGCTGATGATGGAGCTGCCCAGCTACCACTGGCCGCACGCGCGCAACGTGGCGATCGGGCTGCTGCAGCGCGCGGAGATCTTCATCAAGCGCGTGGGCGGCATCATCCTGGCGCTGACGCTGCTGCTGTGGGTGCTGTCGACCTTCCCCGGCGCACCCGAGGGCGCGACCGGCCCGGCGATCGAGTACAGCTTCGCCGGCTACCTGGGCCGCGGGCTGGCCACGATCTTCGAGCCGATCGGCTTCAACTGGCAGATCAGCCTGGCGCTGGTGCCGGGCATGGCCGCCCGCGAGATCGCGGTCAGCGCGCTGGGCACGGTGTATTCGCTGTCGGCCACCGGCGACGAGGCCGCGCAGGCGCTGACGCCGCTGATCGCGTCCACCTGGGGCCTGCCGACGGCGTTCTCGCTGCTGGCCTGGTTCGTGTTCGCGCCGCAGTGCCTGTCGACGATCGCGGCCGTCAAGCGCGAGACCGGCGGCTACAAGATCCCGGCGATCATGCTGACCTACCTGTTCGTGCTCGCGTACGTGGCGTCCTGGCTGACCTTCCATGTGAGCCGCTGGCTGCTGACGTGATGCCGGACTGACGTCGACCCGAGCCGGTGTCGACCTCGACACACAAGGGCGCCGATCGCATCGATCGGCGCCCTTTGCTTTTGGCACGCTGTCCCGCCGGGGCGCGCAAAGCTATGCTCGCGCCCCATGATGAATCGCACCACCCGTCACACCCTTTCCGCGCTGGCCGTGGCCGCCCTGACCACCGTCGGCGCGCTGTCCGCCAGTACGGCCTTCGCCGCCGACGCACCCAAGCCGACGCGCGGCGTCATCAAGCTCGATCCGGACCAGACGCTGGACGTCGACACCCGCTTCCAGCGCCTGGCCAACGACTACATCGAGGCGCTCTGGCGCCTGGACCCGGATGCCGCCATCGGCGCCGGCCGGTATGAATACGCCGCCGAGCTCCCCGCGCCGGACCGCGCGATGCGCGCCCGCTCGTTGAGCTTTGCCAACGAGTGGCTCAAGCGTTTCGAAGCGGTCGACGTGAAGACGCTGAGCGCGGCCTCGCGCACCGACCTCGGCCAGTTGCTCAACAAGCTGCGCAGCGACCGCTTCCAGCTGACCGAGCTGCGCGAGTACGAGTGGAATCCGTCCTTCCTCAACATCGCCGGCCCGATCGACTACATCCTCGCCACGGACTACGCGCCGCTGCCGGTGCGCTTGAAGACGATCTCGGCGCGGCTGGCGCTGGTGCCGGCGTACTACCGCGCCGGCGCGGCGCTGCTGAAGCAGCCGACGCTGGAACACACGCAGCTGGCGATCGACCAGGCGCCGGGCGTGCTGAGCGTGCTGGACGAAGTGGCCAAGGCCGCGCAGGGTCCGGACGCGGCGTCGCTGACCGCGGCCGAGCGCAAGCAGCTCGCCGACCGCATCGCGGGTGCGAAGGCCGCCGTCGAGGGTTTCCGCGCGCAGCTCACGAAGCTCCTGGCCGAGGGCAAGGCCAGCGGCAAGGCGCGCAGCTTCCGCCTGGGCCAGGCGCTGTATGAGCAGAAGTTCGGCTACGACATCCAGTCGGTGCATTCGGCCGAGCAGATGTACCAGCGCGCGTTGAAGGCGCGCGAGGCGCTGCTGACGCAGATGGCGCAGATCTCCGACCAGCTGTGGACGCAGACCATGGGCGACGCGCCCAAGCCGGAGGACCGCTTCGCCCGCATCGGCGCGGTGATCGGCAAGCTGAGCGAGCAGCACGTCAAGCGCGAGGACTTCGTCCAGGAGATCCGCGCGCAGATCCCGCAGCTGGAGCGCTGGATCACCGAGCACGACCTGCTGACGCAGGATGCGAGCAAGCCGCTGATCGTGCGCGAGACGCCGGTCTACCAGCGCGGCGTGGCCGGCGCCGGCATCGAGGCGCCCGGGCCGTACCGGCCGCAGGACCGCACCTACTACAACGTCACGCCGCTGGACGACCTGACCCCGGAACAGGCGGAGAGCTCGCTGCGCGAGTACAACCGCTGGATCCTTCAGATCCTCAACATCCACGAGGCGGTGCCGGGGCACTACACGCAGCTGGTGCACGCGAACAAGTCGCCGTCGCTGGTGAAGACGCTGTTCGGCAACGGCGCGATGGTCGAGGGCTGGGCGGTCTACGGCGAGCGGATGATGCTGGAGTCCGGCTACGGCGGCAACGCGCCGGAGATGTGGCTGATGTGGGGCAAGTGGAACCTGCGCAGCGTCACCAACACGATCCTGGACTACAACGTGCACGTGCTGGGCATGACCGAGGCGCAGGCGCTGGACCTGCTGCAGCGCCAGGCCTTCCAGACCGAGCGCGAGGCGCGTGAGAAGTGGCGCCGGGTGCAGCTGACCTCGGTGCAGCTGACGAGCTACTTCAGCGGCTACAGCGACATCATGGAGCTGCGCGGGCAGCGCCAGCAGGCGCTGGGCAAGGACTTCCAGCTGAAGGCCTTCCACGAGCAGTTCCTGAGCTACGGGAACGCGCCGGTGTCGGTGATCGCCGACCTGATGTCGCAGCCGGTGGCGAAGGCGGCGCAATGAGCGAGGGCACCGACAGTGGCGGCGGCACCAGAGGTTCCGGCGAAGAGGTCCGGGTCCTTGAATCTCGCGTCACGGAGTTGGAGATCAAGGCCAGCTTCGCCGAGGACCTCGTCGACCACCTGAACGCGCAGGTCGCGAAGCAGCAGGAGCAGATCGACGCGCTGGTGCGCGAGGTCATGCAGCTGCGTCGACAGGTGCCGGAAGGCCGAGGCGATGGAACGGGCGGGCTGCGGGACGAGTTGCCGCCGCATTACTGAGCGAGGCCGCTGGCCCTCACCCCTGCCCTCTCCCGCAAGCGGGAGAGGGAGTAAGGCCTCAAGCCGCCGGACGCGCCGGGATGTTCAGCCCGCGCTTGACCGCGTCGCGCGCCAGGAACGCTTCCAGCACGCGCTGCACGTTCTTGAACTCGCTGAAGCCGACCAGGTCGCCCGCGCCGTAGAACCCGACCAGGTTGTTGACCCACGGCCAGATCGCGATGTCGGCGATCGTGTACTCATCGCCCATGATCCAGCCGCGGCCGGTCAGGCGCTGCTCGAGCACGCCCAGCAGTCGCTTCGATTCGTTGAGGTAGCGGTCACGCGGACGCTTGTCCTCGAAGTCCTTGCCGGCGAACTTGTGGAAGAAGCCCACCTGGCCGAACATCGGCCCGATGCCGCCCATCTGGAACATCACCCATTGCAGCGTCTCGTAGCGGCGTGCCGGGTCTTGCGGGATCAGCTTGCCGGTCTTCTCCGCGAGGTAGACCAGGATGGCGCCGGACTCGAACAACGGCAGCGGCTGGCCGCCGGGGCCGTCCGGATCGATGATCGCGGGGATCTTGTTGTTCGGGTTCAGCGACAGGAACTCCGGCGTGAGCTGGTCGTCGGTCTGGAAGCTGACCAGGTGCGGCTCGTAGGCCAGCCCCAGTTCCTCCAGCGCGATCGACACCTTCACGCCGTTGGGCGTCGGCAGCGAGTACAGCTGCAGGCGCTCGGGATGCTGCGCGGGCCACTTCTTCGTGATGGGGAAGCTGGACAAGTCCGTCATGAGGGTTCCGTCGGAATGTTGTGAAGGCGCCGATGAGGCGCCGATGAGGCGCCGACAAGGCGTGATTGACGGACCATTCTCTGCGGCGCCGGAGAGACCTTGCGCGCGACGGGTCAATGCGATCCGTGCACGGTGCGCGCCACGCCCGCCACCCTCAGCGCAGCGGCGCCGCGAACCGGTCCCAGCGCGGCGCCCAGTGCCCGGTGATGTCGGCCGAGACCAGGACGCGATGCGCCTGCCCGATGATCAGCCGCCGCGGCACCAGGCCGATGAAGCGCGAGTCCTCGCTGTTGTCGCGGTTGTCGCCCATCATGAAGAACTGGTCGGCCGGCACGACGATCGGGCCGAAGTCGCGCCGCGCGCGCACCTCGGGCAGGAACTGCACCACGCGGCGCTGGCCGCCCCACTGCTCGATCGCGCGCACGCCGCGGACCTCGACGCCGGGCGCGAGCGGCTCGGCGACCTCCTCCACCGGCGCGTAGTCCGCCGGCTGGCCGTTGAGGACCAGCCGGTCGGCGCGCAGCTCGACGGTGTCGCCGGGCACCGCGACGATGCGCTTGATCAGCCGCGTGCCGTCGCGCGGCGAACCGAAGGTGACGACGTCGCCCCGCCGCGGCTCGCCGACGCGGCGCAGCGAGATGTCGGTCAGCGGCAGCTTCCAGTCGTAGGCGACGCGTTCGACGAAGACGACATCGCCCTCGAGGATGGTCGGCCGCATCGACCCGCTGGGCACCGGGTTCCAGTCCGCGATCGCGGTGCGGAAGAACAGGAAGCCGACGAGGAACAGGAGGAAGCTGCGGTTCTCTCGCAGCCAGGCGGCGACGGGGATCTTCATGGGAAAACTCCAGGGGCGGACGACGAGGTCCCAGTGTGGCCAGCCCCCGGACGCCACGGCGGCCGCGTGCGGCGATTGGCGGGAAACCGCGTGTGAATGGCGGATGCACGCCGACCGCCCACGACCTGACGACAGCTTCGCGACAGCCTGACGTTCAGCCGGACGCCTTCCGGCCTCCATAATTCCGCGCCATGCGCAAGCACCTCCTGCACTTGCTGCTCCCGCTGTTCATGCTGCTCTCGCAGCAGGGCGCGGTGTGGCATGGCATCGGTCATCTGACCGGTGCGCGGGGGCATGCGCCTGCCACGGCCAGTGCCACCGCCACGGTCCAGGCCGGGCGCGACGACGTCGCCCACGCCGATCCGGACGACCCGTCCGCCGATCAGCTGTGCGAGGTCTGCCTGGCCTTCGACGACCTCGCCGCCTCGGCCCGCGCCGAGGCGCCGGTGCTCGCGCTGGCTGAAGCCGTCCACGTCCAGGCAGCCGCCGCCGAGCGCGTCACGCGCTCGAGGCCGGCGCCGCCGCCGCGCAGCCGCGGCCCGCCCCTGGCGATCTGAGCTCGACCTCCTGACCGCAGCGCCGTCCGCATCGGCCGGCCTGCGCTCGACCGACTCCAGATTGCCAGAGATCCACCATGACCCATCCTCCCCTGCGCGTGCTCGCGCTGTCCTTGTCGCTCGCCTATCCGCTGCTGCATGCCTTGCCGGCACGCGCCGATGACACCGTCGCCGCCTCGGCTGCCACCACCGCGACCAGCACCGTCGAAGCCCCCACCGCCGCCGCCGGCGCCGCGCTCCCCACCGTCCAGGTCCAGGGCGCGCGCAGCCGCCTCGACGCGGCGCGCAACGGCCTGTCGCCCGACACCGGCAGCACGATCTACAAGTTCGACCGGAACGACATCGCCCGTCTGCCGCAAGGCGACGACACCCCGCTCAACCAGGTGCTGCTGCAGACGCCGGGCGTCGTGCAGGACTCCTACGGCGGCCTGCACGTGCGCGGCGACCACGCCAACCTGCAGTACCGCATCAACGGCGTCGTCATCCCTGAATCGATCAGCGGCTTCGGCCAGACGCTGGAGACGCGCTTCGCCGACAGCATCAGCCTGCTGACCGGCGCGCTGCCCGCGCAATACGGCTACCGGACCGCGGGCATCGTGGACATCACGACCAAGGGCGTGGGCGACGATGACAAGCCCTTCGCCGGCAGCGCCGGCATCACGCTGGGCACGCAGCGCTCGCGCGAGCTCGACCTGTCGGTGCACGGCACGCAGGGTCGGCTGAGCTACGAGTTCAGCGGTTCCTTCCTCGGCAACGACCTGGGCATCGAGAACCCGACCGCCTCGCGCGATGCGCTGCACGACCGCACGCACCAGGGCAAGGGCTTCGGGCTGGTGTCCTACCTGCTCGACGACGACAGCCGCATCACCGCGATGGCCGGCGTCACCGACAACCGCTTCCAGATCCCGAACTCGCCGGGTCAGTCGACCGCCTTCACCCTGGACGGCACGCCCGACAAGGATTCGAGCACGCTGGACGCGCACCAGCGCGAGCGCAACCGCTTCGCCGTCGTCAGCTACCAGAGCGTGATCGGCCGCGACATCGACTACCAGGTCTCGCTGTTCCACCGCTACACCGACGTCCACTACACGCCCGACACGACCGGCGACCTGCAGTACCTGGGCGTCGCGGCCGACATCCTGCGCCGCAACGAGGCCAACGGCGTGCAGGCCGATGCCAGCTGGCGACTCGACAGCGCGCACACGATCCGCAGCGGACTCTTCGCGCAGCGCGAGCACGCCAGCACCGTCAACGACGCGCTGGTCTTCCCGGCCGACGACGACGGCAACCAGACCGGCGGCGTGCCCGTCAGCATCGCCGACAGCGGCCGGCTGAGCGGCCACCTGTGGGGCGCCTACCTGCAGGACGAGTGGAAGCTGGACCGCACGCTGACGCTGAACTACGGCGCGCGTTACGACGAGGTCGACACGGTCACGAAGGAGCACCAGCTGAGCCCGCGCATCGGGCTGGTCTGGGACGCGGCGCCGACGGTGCGCCTGCATGCGGGCTACGCGCGCTACTTCACGCCGCCGCCGACGGAGAAGATCGACACCACCTCGGTCGCCGCCTTCGCCGGCACGACCAACGCGCTGCCGACGGATGCGGACACGGCGGTGCGCTCGGAGCGTTCCAACTACTACGACGCGGGCGCCGCCTGGCAGGTCACGCCCAAGCTGACGCTGGGCATCGACGGCTACTACCGCGCGGTGCAGCACCTGCAGGACGAAGGCCAGTTCGGCAACGCGCTGATCTACTCGGCCTTCAACTACGCGAAGGGCCGCATCTACGGCGTCGACCTGTCGGCCAGCTACAAGGAGCGGACCTGGTCCGCCTACGCCAACCTCGGCACCACGCACGCCCGCGCGCAGCAGGTCGAGACGGGCCAGTTCAACTTCGAGCAGGACGAGCTGGACTTCATCGCCAACCACTGGGTGCACCTGGACCACGAGCAGAAGCTGAGCGCCTCGGCCGGCGTCAACGTGCGGCTGGACGAGGGGTACGCGGTCGGCGCGAGCGCGCTGTTCGGCAGCGGCCTGCGCAACGGGTTCGCCAACACCACGCACCTGCCCTCGTACACCAGCGTCAATGCGGACGTGAGCAAGAAGTTCGACTTCGGCGGCGGCGGTCCGGTGGAGGCGCGGCTCTCGGTGCTCAACCTCTTCGACAAGGGCTACCAGCTGCGTGACGGCTCGGGCATCGGCGTCGGCGCGCCGCAGTACGGGCAGCGCCGCACGGTCTACGTGAGCCTGACGAAGGAGTTCTGACCGCAGGAACGACAGCGGCCCCGGAGGGCCGCTGTCGGTGTCCGATCGTCGCCGAGGCCGGCGACGCGGGCCATGCCGGACTCAGGGGGCCAGCAGCTTCGGCAGCGCGGCCTGCGCGGTCTTGAGGCAGTCGTCGAGGAACTGGCGCTCCGCGGCCTTGAGCCTGGCGTAGCCGTCGGCCTGCCAGTCCGCCAGCGTGTTGGACGACTTGTCGTCCGAGAAGCTGCACTGGACCTGCTCGCCGGCGGACAGCCAGCCGGCGCCGTCGGGCTTGCGGGAGATCGTCGTCACGATCTTCAGGTCGTAGAACGGCGTCTCGTCCTTGTAGTCGCGGAAGACCAGCGCGTAGACGTCGTTGCGGATGAACATCGCCTTCTTGAACTGGCGGCCCGACGCGTTGTCGCGCGTCCAGGTGTCGATCGACACGCCCAGGCGCGTCGGCAGATCGCGGCCGGCCGGATGCGGCATGGCATCGATCTTCTCGCCCTTGTAGTCGTCCTTGCCCACGGGCGTGCGGAACGAACCCAGCAACGCGCCGACGACGAGCAGCGCGGCATCCTTGGAGCGGTCCGACTTGTTGACCAGACGCAGCACGTCGTCGGGGTACTTGGTCCCC
>NZ_DASVNZ010000284.1:0-11238 GCF_036486225.1 Roseateles sp.
ACGTTGCCAAGTGCCACGCTGGACGTGGCGCTGGCGGCCGGCCGGTCCCAGTCGTTTTCCCTTCCCCTCGCACTGCCATGAAGGAACTCCTGAAGGCCCCGCGAGATGTTCGTCACGGCGATTCCCACCGCGGCCCGGTCCGCGGATGCGCCTTCAGGCAAAGGAGATAGGCCATGCCCGAATACCTGGCACCCGGCGTCTACGTCGAAGAGACCAGCTTCCGCGCCAAGTCCATCGAGGGCGTGGGCACCAGCACCACCGCCTTCGTCGGCCCCACGCGACGCGGCCCCGTCGACGGCGTGCCGGAGATGGTGACCAGCCTCACCGACTTCGAGCACGTCTACGGCAGCCTCGAGGACCTCGGGCTGAGCGACGTCACCGACGCCCGGCGACGCCTGAACTTCGTGGCGCACGCGGTGCGGGCGTACTTCGACAACGGCGGCTCGCGGCTCTACGTCGTGCGCACCTTCAACACCGCCGGCACGGCCGCGGGACGGCTGCGCGACCCCGGCGGCACGCCGGCCGAAGGCGCCTTCATCCGCGCGCGTTTCCCCGGCGCGGCCTACAACGGCCGGGTGCTGTTCCGCGAGGCGCGGCGTCCCGCGACGCTGCGCACGATGGGCACGGCGCCGGCGGGCAGCGTGCTGGCGGTCACGCCCAACGGCAGCCCCGAGGTGCTCTACACCGGCAGCGGCGCCACCTGGACCGACTCGGCCTCGGGGGCGCTGTCGCTGGCGGGTCTCGGCCCGGATGACATCCCGGGCGGCGCGGGCGCGACGGCCAACCTGGTGACGCTGGCACTCGACGTGATCGACGCCGACGGCGGCGCGCAGACCTGGGAGGACATCGGCCTGACTCCGACGCATCCGCGCTGGATAGGCGCCGTGCTGGCGAGGACGCCCGCGAGCCGCGCGGACGCGCTCATCAACACGGTGTGGGCCGACATCGGCGACGCGGTCGACGGCTTCGAACTGATCGCCGCGATCCGCGCGCTGCCGGCCGTGGCCGGCGACGCCGACGGCCGCCGCGTGCTCGCGCTGGGCAGCGGCGTGGGCAGCGAAGCGGGCAGCGACGGCGTCGCGCCGGTGCTCGGCGCGGAGACCACACCCGGCAGTTATGCCGCGGCGCTCGCGACCCTGTCCGGCATCGAGGACGTGTCCATCGTCGCCGCGCCAGGCAGCAGCGCCTACGCGGAAGCGCAGGCCGTGCAGAACGCGCTGATCGCGCATGCCGAACGCCGGCGCGCCTACCGCATCGCCGTGCTCGACAGCGCGCCCGCGCAGACACCCGGCGACATGCGCGTCGCGCGCGGCCGGGTCGATTCGAAGTACGCGGCGCTCTACTACCCCTGGGTGGTGGTCGCCAATCCGCTGTCGCGGCCCGGACGCGACGACATCCCCAAGGAGATCGCGCTGCCGCCGTCGGGTTTCGTCACCGGCATCTACGCGCGCAACGACATCCAGCGCGGCGTCTACAAGGCGCCGGCCAACGAGGTCGTCACCGGCGCGTTGCGTTTCGAGTCCGACGTCAACTTCGCGCAGCAGGAGCTGCTCAATCCGCTGGGTGTGAACTGCCTGCGCTACCTCAGCGGGCGCGGCTACCGCGTCTGGGGCGCGCGGCTGGTCTCCAGCGATCCGGAGTGGAAGTACGTCTCCGACCGGCGCTACTTCAACTACCTCGAGGCCAGCATCGATCGCGGCACGCAGTGGGCCGTCTTCGAGCCCAACGGCGAGCGGCTCTGGGCCAACGTGCGCCAGACCATCTCGGACTTCCTCTACAACGAGTGGCGCAACGGCGCGCTGCTGGGCAGCACGGTGGAGCAGGCCTTCTTCGTGCGCTGCGACCGCAGCACGATGACCCAGAACGACCTCGACAACGGCCGCCTGGTCTGCCTGATCGGCGTGGCCCTCATCAAGCCGGCCGAGTTCGTCATCTTCCGCATCGGCCAGAAGACGGCCGACGCCGCCTGACCCCGGGCCCTGACGCTTAGGAGCACCCCACCATGGCCAACCGCACCACGCCCTACGGCGCCTTCAACTTCCTCGTCAACTTCGACGGCGGGGAGGTCTTCGGCGGCTTCTCGGACGTCTCCGGGCTGGGCACCGAGCTCACCGTGGCCGAGTACCGCTTCGGCAACGACAAGGAGAACCACGTCCGCAAGGTCGCCGGCGTGCACAAGGTCTCGGACGTCACGCTCAAGCGCGGCATCCTGAACTCGAAGACCTTGTTCGACTGGATCGGCGAGGCGCGGGTCAACGGCCCCGCCGCGCAGAAGAGCGTCACCGTCACGCTGCTCGACGAGGCGCAGAAGCCCGTCCAGTCCTGGGTGCTGCGCGGCGTGATCCCGATGAAGTACACGGGACCCACGCTGGCCGGCAAGGGCGGCGGGGACGTGGCGATCGAAGAAGTCGTGCTGTCGGCGGAAGCGCTGGAGCTGACGGTGTGATCTGCCGTACTGCCACCGCCGCTGGCCCTCACCCCTACCCTCTCCCGCAAGCGGGAGAGGGAGCAGGAAAGCCATGAGCCTCGTCTTCGAACCTGCCGCCCCGGCTGCGCCGCCTGATGCGCAGCGCGCCGACGTCGCCTGCTTCGTGGGCTTCGTCGGCCGCCGCGCTGGCAGACCGCTGCCCGACGCGCTGCGCACGCAGCTCGACGCGGGCGGCTGGGTGACCGGCCCGTGGGCGCGCCCGGCCGCGCAGGTCGAGGCCCTGCTCAACCTCCCGCTGGTGCTGGACAGCTGGCACCTGTTCGACCGCTTCTATGCATGGGACGAGCGCCCGCTCGACACGCCCGAGACGCCGGATCCGCTGGACCCCATCGACCCCACGCGCACGACACCGCGCCGCTGCGCCACCTACCTCGGCGCCGCGGTGCGCAGCTTCTTCGCGCGCGGCGGCAAGCGCGCGATCGTGATCCGCGTCGGCGATCCCTGGCCCTACCTCGAGGACGCCGCGCAACGCACCGCGCAACGGGCCGCGCGCCTGGCGCTGCTGCTGCCGGCGATGGCCCCCTCGGCCAACCCCTTCGCGCCTCACGACCCCGCCACCTGGCAAGGCATGCAGCACCTCTACGGCCTGCAGGACGACAGTCTCCTGCTGCTGCCCGACCTGCCCGACGCCTTCGCCACCGTGCCACCGCCGCCCGATCCGGAGCGCCCTGCGGCGCCGCAGCCCGAAGGCTTCGCGCCCTGCGACGTGGAAGCACCGGAACCACGCGACGCATCGCTGCTGCGCATCCCCGCGCCGCGGCTCGATGACGCCGGTTATGCGCGCTGGCGCCAGGCCCTGCGCGACGCACGCGACTTCCTCGACCGCCGCCAACGCGCCGCGATGCTGCTGGCCGCGTTGCCGCTGCCGCTCGCGGGCAGCCTCGCCGCGAAGGGTCTGCATGCGCAGGCCGATCCGCGCACGTGGCTGGAACAGACACAGATCCTGCGCAGCGCCTTCGACGAAGACACCCCGCAAGGCCGCCCCGCCGAGGCGCTCTCGCAACTCGCCTGGCCGTGGCTGCGCACCCGCGCCGCGGGCGTCGACCTGCCGCAAGGCCTGGAACCGGCGGACGGCGTGCTCGCCGGCCTGATCGCGCAGGGCGCGATCGCGCAAGGCACTTTCCGCTCCGTGGCCGGCGACCTGTCGCTACCGCTGCTGCGCGATCTCGGCGGCGCGGAGCCGATGCCCGCCTGGGGGCTGGGCGACGACAGCCCAGCCGGCCGGCTCGCGCAGCGCGTGTGCGTCTTCGCGCCGGGCGCGGACGGCTGGGCACTGCAGTCCGACGTCACGACCTCCGCGATGGACCCGTGGCGATTCGGCGGCGCGAGCCGCCTCATCGGCACCATCCTGCGAGCCGCGCGGCGCGCCGGCGACGGCGCCGTTTTCGAACCCAACGGCCCCAAGCTCTGGGCGCATCTGCGCGGCACGCTCGAAGACCTGCTCGCCGGCTTCTGGCGCGAGGGCGCGTTCAACGGCGGCTCGATGTCCGAGGCCTTCGAAGTCCTCTGCGACCGCTCGACGATGACGCAGAACGACCTCGACGCCGGGCGTCTCGTCGCCTACGTGCGCGTGCGCCCGGCGATGTCGATCGAGCGCATCACCGTCGTCCTGCAACTCGGCCAGGCGGCCGGCTCGGCCAGCGCCACCGTCCTGCAACGGGAGGCCGCATGAGCGCCGACGACCTCTTCATCGGCCTGCACGTCTTCCGCTTCGAAGTGACCTTCAAGCGGGTCGGCACCGGCAGCGGCCCCGTCGACGTCTGCGGCGGCGCGTTCTCCGACTGCACCGGCCTGGAAGCGACGATGGAGCCCAAGCTGATCAAGGCCGGCGGCGCCAACTACGGCGCCACGCAGCGCGCCGGCACGGTGAGCTTCGCCACCGTGGTGCTCAAGCGCGGCTTCACGCGCAGCCGCGACCTGTTCCGCTGGTTCCAGACCGTGGGCGGCGGCGGCTACGCCTACCGCCTGGCCGCCGAGATCGCCGTGCAGGACACGCAGGGCCAGACCGTGCTGACCTGGGGACTGGATCGCTGCCTGCCAGTGAAGTTCAAGGCCGCCGACCTCAACGCCAAGGGCACCGACATCGGCATCGAGGAACTGCACCTGGCGCACGAAGGGCTGCGCCTGCTCGACGCGGGAGGTGCGTGATGCCCTGGCTGCCCGACGCTCCGACGGTGGCCGCGGCCACGTTCAAGGTGCTCGAGGGGACCGGCGCCGGCGGGCCCGCGTTCGACGTGCAGTTCAACCCGGCGTCGCTCGAATACACGATCAGCAATGAGTTCGACGACCGCAACGGCAACAACGGCGCGCGCCAGTTCGTCAAGAAGAGCACCGCCAAGCTGACGATGACGCTGATCTTCGACACGACCGAGACCGGCGCGTCGGTGCGCGACGTCACGGCCAACATCGCCGGGCTGCTGGAGCCGGCCAAGGACGGCTCGAAGAAGTTCGCGCCCAAGGTCGAATTCGGATGGGGCACCTACGCCTTCAAGGGCGTGGTCGAGCAGTTCAAGGAGACGCTGGACTTCTTTTCGCCCGAGGGCGTGCCGCTGCGCTCCAGCATCAGCCTGACGCTGGGCAGCCAGGAGGTCGAGTTCCAGAGCAGCAAGAGCCCCGCGCCGACGGTCGACCGCAATGCGCAGCCGGAGCCCGTCAGCGCCGCGCCAGGCGCCGGCGCGGCCGACGTCGCCAACGCGCTCGGCGATCCGCGCGCGGCCCGCGCCATCGCGGGCGCCAACGGCGCGGCCAGCCTGCGCTTCGGGGCGGAGGCGAGCCTGTCGGTGGGTGGAAGCATCTCGCTCTCGGCGGCGGCGGACTTCTCGGTCGGCGCGAGCGCCGGTGCGGGCATCGGCATCGGTGGCGGCGCCGGCATCAGCGCAGGGATCGGAGCCGGGATCAGCGGCGGAATCAGCGGCGGAATCAGCGGCGGCATTGGCGTCGGCATCAGCGGCGGGATCGGTGTCAGCGCCGGTGCCGGCATCGGTGTGAGCGCGGGCGCGTCGCTGACGGCGACGGCGGGCGCCGCCTTCGCCGACCTGCGTGTCTCGCCGCCGAGCGTCAACGTCGACGTCTTCGACGCCCGCGCCGCCCTGCTGCCTGCGCCGCGCGTCGCCGGGTCCGCGAGCTTCAGTCCCGGCGGTCGCGCCGTGGCGCAGACCGGCGGCAGTCTCAGCGCCAATGTCGGCGCCAACGCGGACCTCCACGGCCGCATCCGTTTCGGGAGTTGATCCGTCATGCCCATCACCTTCGAGGAAGTCACGGCCGACATCGAACGCGAACCGCAGGAGCGCGGCGCCGGGCCGCAAGCCCCCGCCGCCGACGCGGCGCCCGACATCGGCGAGCAGATCGAGCAGGCGCTGCGGCTGAGGGCCGAACGCGCCGCGCGCCTCTGCGATCTCTGAACCACGTCCATCGTCATGACCGAAACCAGCGTCAGCCGTTCCGCCATCTTCAGCGCCCGACCCACCTTGCGCATCGCCGGGCAGGCGGACGAACGCCTGTCGACGCTGATGACGTCCATGAAGATGGAGGAGCGCGAAGGCGGCATGAGCGCGCTGGAGCTGCACATCACCAACTGGGTGGCGACCGGCGACGGCCGCGCCGAGCTCGCGTTCAACGGCAGCTCGTCGCTCAAGCTCGGCGCCGAACTCGGCGTCTATGCCGGCGACGAAGCGACGCCGCGCGAGATCTTCAAGGGCAAGGTCAGCGCGCTGGAGATGGTCTGCAACTACGGCGCGCCGCCGGAGCTCGTCGTGCTCGCCGAGGACGGGCTGACGGCCGCGCGCCGCGCGCGCCGCAGCAAGGTCTACACCGACATGACGCCAGCGGACGTGGTGAACGCGATCGCCGGCGAACTCAGCCTGACACCATCCGTCGCCGGCCTCACCGCGCCGCAAGGCACCTGGGCGCAGCTCGACGAGACCGACCTCGGCTTCCTGCGCCGGCTGCTCGCGCGTTTCGACGCGGACCTGCAGGTCGTCGGCACGGCGCTGCAGATCTCTCCGCGCAAGGACGTGCAGCGCGGCACCATCGAACTGACGCTCTACAGCCAGCTCGCGCGCGTACGCATCACCGCCGACCTCGCCGACCAGCCGACCGCCGTGAGCGTGGCGGGCTGGAACGCGAAGGACGGCTTCGCGGTGAAGGGCGAGGCGAGCGCCGTCGCCAACGCGGGACCGGGACAAGGCCGCACCGGCGTCGCGTGGGCCGGCGAAGTCTTCGGCGATCGCAACGAGCACCTCGCCGCGCCGGCCGTCTACAGCAGCGATGAAGCACGCGCGGTCGCCGAGGCCGCGCTCGACCAGCGCGCCCGCCGCTTCGTCCGCGCCGAGGGCGTGGCCGAAGGCAACGCGCAACTGCGCGTCGGCGCCTGCGTGAAGCTGGCCGGCGTCTCGCCGCAGTTCGACAACACCTACTACGTGGTGCGCGCCTGCCACCTCTTCGACATGAAGCAGGGCTACCGCACCGAGTTCAGCGCGGAATGCGCCTACCTCGGGACCTGAGTCCGCACGAGGCACACCGGAACACAACGACGCACAACGACGCACAACGAGGCATCACAAGGCGATCTCATGCAACGCGACCTGCCCTCTCCGCTGCCCTTCGGCGTCCCGCTGCCCTGGGCCGCGGGCGCTCAACTGGCCAAGGTCAGCTCGATCGACGATCCCGAGCGGCTCAACCGCGTGCAAGTGCGGCTGCTCGCCTTCGACGACACCACCGGCCAGGACGCCGCGATGTGGGCGCGCGTGGTCGCGCCCTTCGCCGGCGACGACCGCGGCACTTTCTTCGTGCCCGACGTGGACGACGAAGTGCTGGTGGTCTTCGCGCAAGGCGACCCGCGCCATCCGCTGGTGCTCGGCGGGCTGTGGAACGGCAGCGCCGCCGCGCCGGCCGACATCGAGAGCGGCGGCCTCAACCGCTACAAGCGCATCAAGTCGAAGAACGGCATCGTCGTCACGCTGGACGACCAGAGCGGCCAGGAGACCCTGACGCTGGAAACCCCCGGCGGCTGCAGCCTGACGCTCAAGGACGGGCCGGGCACGGTGACGCTGGAGGACAGCAACGGCAACAGCATCAAGCTGGAGACTTCCGGCATCACGGTGCAGGCCGCCGCCAAGGTCACGGTGCAGGCCAGCCAGGTCAACGTCACGGCCGGCATGGTGAAGGTGGACGCGGCGATGTCGGACTTCTCCGGCATCGTGAAGTGCGCGGTGCTGCAGACCAACGCGGTCATCAGCAGCAGCTACACGCCGGGCGCCGGCAACGTCTGGTGAGGGAACGGACCATGAACCACCCGCACCATCCTGTCGTCGTCGGCGCACCGCGCGGCCTCACGCGCAGCCTGCAGCCGTGGCTGCTGCAGCGCAGCGACGACGACTTCATCCCGGCCACGCTGGACGACCTGCGCGGCGCGGGCGGATCAAGCGGATCAAGCGGATCAAGCGGCTCGAACGGACTCACGCGGCTGCGCGACCTGCGCGCGCAGGCCACCAACAAGAACGGCACGCTCAAGCTCTTCCAGCCGATCCAGCGGCAGTTCCACCTCGCGCTGGTCGAGGCCTGGTGCGACATGCCGGGCGAGCCGCGTGTCGATCCCGCCAAGATCGAAGCGGCGGGCCTGGTGCTGCGGCGCCTCGGCGCCGGCGGACAGCCGGAAGGCTGGATGAAGTCCAACGGACGGATCCGGGGTTGGGTGCCGATGTCGCGCGTCGGCGGCCCGGACGCCGACCCCACGCCGGCGCAACGCGCGCAGCGCGATCTCACCGGCGTGGCCGACATCGACCGCCAGCTCGTCGCGTTCTCGCGCGAGCGTCCCGACACCTCGCTGGAGGAGCAGGCCATCCCGCTGTACCTCGCCCCGCCGGACGTCTGCGCCGACGCCGGCCAGACGCTGTACTACGGCCTGGTGCCCACCGTCAGCGGTGAGATCAGCGAAACGGATGCGAGCTTCGGCTCCGCCGAGGGCTTCGACTTCGGGCCCTCGTCATCGGCCTTCCGGCTGCACCTCGTGCAGGCGATGCGCGGCGAAGAGATGCCACTGCCCAGGGTCGGCGACAACCTGAGCGGCGGCTGGCTCGCAGAGAGCGAACAACCCGGCGCCAGCACCGTCCTGGTCCGCTTCGTGCTGATGCTGCGCCAGTTGGCGGGCGAGTTCGACGCGTTCGGACCGGCTGGCGCCGCGATCCTCCAGGCGCTGCATCCCCTGGAGCTCACGCTCGTGCGCCGCAACGGCGAATGGCCGCGGCGCACCGTGCGCGCCGACGATTTCCTGACGAAGGCGCACACGCTGATCCTGGCGCAGGGCAACGTGAACGGCGCGGTGGAGATGCCCGAGGTGTGGCCCGCGATGAGCCCCGGCCAGACCCAGCAGCTGCTGAACGCCATGCACGCCGCGATGCGCTCTCGCTTCGCGGCGATGAAGGCCAAGACCGGCCGCTTCGACGAGCCCGACGCGCGTTACCAGCTGCGCGCCTTCGTGCGGCTGAAGGCCGAAGGCCCCTGCCCGGCGCGCGTCGTCTGGAGCGCGCCCAGCGAGTCCTTCGTGATCGCCGCCTGGTACGAAGGCGCCGGCGCGCCGCCGGTGCAGATCGCCCTGCCCGACCCGGCCGACAAACAGCTGCTGGCCGCGCTCAAGCCCAACGTGGCCTTCGTGGTGCCGCCGTCGCTGCAGAGCGTGCTGATGGGCTCGGCCAAGGACCTGATCGACGGCACCAAGCCGCCGGCCGCCAACCCCGCGCTGACGTGGATCTGCGGCTTCAACATCCCGATCATCACGATCTGCGCCTTCCTGGTGTTGAACATCTTCCTTTCGCTGTTCAACCTGTTCTTCGGCTGGCTCTTCGCGATGAAGATCTGCCTGCCGTTCCCCAAGATCCCGCCGCAGGAGTGACGCGATGACCTCCGCACTCATCGGCTGGCCGCTGCTGCCGCTCCCGGGCGACGACGGCGGCCTGGCCTGGCCCGACCTGGCGCGCAGCGTGCGCGACGGGCTGCGCCTGATCCTCAGCACCCGCCCCGGCGAACAGCTGATGCGGCCCGAGTTCGGCGGCGGCCTGGACCGCCTGCTGCACCAGCCCAACACGATCGCGACACGGCGGGAGATGCGCGACCTCGTGCGGGACTCGCTCGCGCGCTGGGAACGCCGCATCCTGCTCGACGCGGTCGAGGTCTGGGAAGTGCCGGGCGCGCCCGGCCAGGTGCGGGTGGAGATCGCGTACCGCCTGGCCCGCACCGGCGAGCCCGGCGCGATGAACGTCACCGTGGACCTGGAGGGCTGACGCCATGGCTATCCTGCCCCCCTCGCTCGACGACCGCCGCTTCGACGACCTGGTGGAGGAGCTGCTCGCGCGCATCCCGGCGCACACGCCGGAGTGGACCAACCCGCGCCTGGGCGACCCCGGCCGCACGCTGATCGAGCTGTTCGCCTGGCTGGGCGATGCGCTGCTGTATCGCGCCAACCTGATCCCTGAGCGCCAGCGGCTGGTGTTCCTCAAGCTGCTGGGCCTGGGCCTGAAGCCCGCCTTGCCGGCGCGCGGCATCGTGAGCCTGGCCTTCGCGAAGGAGACCGAGCGCGGCGCCCACACGCTGGCGCCGGGCGGTTCGCTGAAGGCGCCGATGCCGTTCGAGACGTTGTCGGAGACGACGGTGCTGCCCATCACCGGCGAGGCCTACATCAAGCGCCGTCTGAGCAGCACCGAGACCGCACGCCGCAGCGACGTGCTGCAGGGGCTGGCCCGTATCCATCGGCTCAGCGGCTCGTTGAAGGCGTACGAGACCACGCCCGTGTTCGCGCAGGGCCGCGCGGTCCCCGACGGCATCGACGTCTTCGCACAGAGCGCCGACCGCGCGCTGTGGATCGCGCTGCTCGCGCCCAAGGCGCCGCAGGCCGACCAGCAGGAGGCCGTCAACAAGGCGGTGAAGTCCGCGCTCGGCGGCGGCGACGCGGCGCTGCCGCCGCTGCTGTCGATGGGCGTGGTGCCCGCACTCAAGCCGCCGACGCTCTTCGAGGACGTCACCGCGCCGACACCGATCCCGGTGCTGTGGGAGATCACCACCCGCGGCCGCACCGACTTCGACACCGACTACCTGACGCTGCCGGTGCAGCCCGGCACCGACACGAGCAACGGCCTGTCGCGCGCCGGCACGCTGCGTCTGCAGATGCCCGACGAGCGCCAGATCTGGGCGCCGAAGAACGACGTCGGTCTGAATCCGCAGGCCGGCGTGGGCGACGCGCCGCCGCGGCTCGACGATCCGGAGCGCGCCGACCGGCTCGTGGCCTGGCTGCGCCTGCGGCCACAACCCGGACCCTCCGCAAACGCCATGACCTCCGCCGCGTCGGTGGCCCTCGCAGCGTCCGCGGCTTTCGCGGCGTCGGCCGCCTCGGCGGCTGCGGGCGCGGCGGCCACGGCGGCGGGCGCGTCCTTCCAGGCAGCGTCGGTCCAGCATCTGCCGCGCGCATGGATCGGCGTGAATGCGATCGAGATCGACCAGCGCGCCACGGTGACCGGTCGGGTGCTCGGCGTGTCGACCGGCGCGGCCGATCAGCAGTTCCCGTTGCCGATGGGGTCCGTCGATGCCACCACCCTGCAGATCGAGGTCGAAGCGCCCGGCCGCGGCTACCAGCCGTGGACGCGCGTGGACGACCTGGGCGCGCTCAGCGCCGATCCCGACGTCGCGCGCGACGCGACGGCCTACGAGCTCGACGCCGAGGCCGGCACGCTGCGCCTGGGCGACGGGATGCGCGGCAAGGT
>NZ_DASVNZ010000369.1:0-34522 GCF_036486225.1 Roseateles sp.
AGCGAAGCAGCAACTGCTTCAGCTTGGGCGGAAACCGCAGCGCCTTCGAAGCCGGCAGGAGCGGCAACGCCCTTGGCTTTCGCCACGGCGGCAACCACGCCGGACAGCGCTGCCAGCCAGTCGGACGGCGCAGCGATGATCTTGTTGGCGGTGTTGATCAGGTTTTCGTCGTTCGACGCATGCAGCACGGACAGCTGGCCGCCAGCCTTCACGGCCGCACGGATGCGGGTCGCGAACAGCGGGTGGTCCTTGCGCAGGAAGGAACCGACCACGAACACGCGTTGCAGCGTGCTCAGTTCAGCGATCGGCATGCCCAGCCATGGCTTCACTTCGCCGTCCAGCGCGAAATCGCTCTGGCGCAGGCGGAAGTCCACGTTCTCGGAACCCACGCCGTGCATCAGCTTCTTCAGCAGCGCCAGTTCTTCCACGGTGGAGTGCGCGGTGCCGTAGGCAGCCAGCGTATCCGCACCGTGTTCGTGCTTGATGTTCTTCAGGCCGTGCGCCACGTATTCCAGCGCGACTTGCCATTCAACTTCCTTCCACTCGCCGCCCTGCTTCAGCATCGGCTTGGTCAGGCGTTCTTCGGAGGTCAGGCCCTCGTAGGAGAAGCGGTCGCGGTCGGCGATCCAGCACTCGTTGACGGCTTCGTTCTCCAGCGGGACGACGCGCATCACTTCGTTGTTCTTGACCTGGACGATCAGGTTCGCGCCGGTCGAGTCATGCGGGCTGACGCTCTTGCGGCGCGACAGTTCCCAGGTGCGGGCGCTGTAGCGGAAGGGCTTGCTGGTCAGCGCGCCCACCGGGCAGATGTCGATCATGTTGCCCGACAGCTCCGAGTCCACGGTGCGGCCGACGAAGGTCTGGATCTCGCTGTGCTCGCCGCGGTGCGCCATGCCCAGTTCCATCACGCCGGAGATCTCCTGGCCGAAGCGGACGCAGCGGGTGTAGTGGATGCAGCGGCTCATCTCTTCCATCGAGATCAGTGGGCCGACGTTCTTGTGGAACACCACGCGCTTCTCTTCCGAGTAGCGCGAGGCGCTGGCGCCGTAACCGACGGCCAGATCCTGCAGCTGGCATTCGCCGCCCTGGTCGCAGATGGGGCAGTCCAGCGGGTGATTGATCAGCAGGAACTCCATCACGCCCTGCTGGGCCTTGATGGCTTTCTCGCTCTTGGTGCGCACGATCATGCCCTGCGTCACCGGCGTGGCACAGGCGGGCAGCGGCTTGGGCGCCTTCTCCACGTCCACCAGGCACATGCGGCAGTTGGCCGCGATGCTCAGCTTCTTGTGATAGCAGAAGTGCGGGATGTATGCGCCGGCCTTCTCGGCGGCATGCATCACCATGCTGCCTTCGGGCACTTCGACCTTCTGGCCGTCGAGTTCGATTTCAACCATAGTTCTTCTCAGCGGCTCCGATCAGGCGTGCGCCGGCGACTTCGCCGTGGCGGACGGGGACGACGCGGCAGGCGCCTTGTTCTGCTGGGCCTGTTCGATCATCGCGATGAACTCGCCCTTGAAGTGCTTCAGCATCGCGCGCACCGGCATCGCCGCGGCGTCGCCCAGCGCGCAGATGGTGCGGCCCTGGATGTTGTCGGCCACGGAGTTCAGCAGGTCGATGTCCTCGACGCGGCCCTTGCCGTGGGCGATGCGCTCGATCACGCGGTGCATCCAGCCCGTGCCTTCGCGGCAGGGCGTGCACTGGCCGCAGGACTCGTGCGCGTAGAAGTAGGACAGGCGCAGCAGGCTGGTGACCATGCAGCGGGTCTCGTCCATCACGATGACCGCGCCCGAGCCCAGCATGGAGCCGTTCTTGGCGATGGAGTCATAGTCCATCGTGCACTGCATCATGACGTCGGCCGGCAGCACCGGGGCGGACGAGCCGCCGGGGATGACCGCCTTGAGCTTGCGGCCGCCGCGCACGCCGCCGGCGAGCTCGAGCAGCTTCTCGAACGAGGTGCCCAGCGGGATCTCGTAGTTGCCCGGACGCTCGACGTCGCCGGAGATCGAGAAGATCTTGGTGCCGCCGTTGTTGGGCTTGCCGACTTCGAGGTAGGCCTGGCCGCCGTTGCGGATGATCCAGGGCACCGCCGCGAAGGTCTCGGTGTTGTTGATGGTGGTCGGCTTGCCGTACAGGCCGAACGAGGCCGGGAACGGCGGCTTGAAGCGCGGCTGGCCCTTCTTGCCTTCGAGCGATTCCAGCAGCGCGGTTTCCTCGCCGCAGATGTAGGCGCCGAAGCCGTGGTGGCCGTGCAGCTGGAAGCTGAAGTTGCTGCCCAGGATGTTGTCGCCCAGGTAGCCGGCCGCGCGGGCCTCTTCCAGCGCGGCTTCGAAGCGTTCGTACACCTCGAAGATCTCGCCGTGGATGTAGTTGTAGCCGACCTTGATGCCCATCGCGAACGCCGCGATCGCCATGCCTTCGATGACGATGTGCGGGTTGAACATCAGGATGTCGCGGTCCTTGCAGGTCCCGGGCTCACCCTCGTCGCTGTTGCAGACCAGGTACTTCGCACCCGGGAACTGGCGCGGCATGAAGCTCCACTTCAGGCCGGTCGGGAAACCCGCGCCGCCGCGGCCGCGCAGGCCGGAGGCCTTCACTTCGGCGATGACCTGGTCGGAGGTCATGCCCTGACCCTCGCCCTGGGCGAGGATCTTGCGCAGGGCCTGGTAGCCGCCGCGCGCTTCGTAGTCCTTCAGCGACCAGTTCTTGCCATCGAGGCCCGCGTAGATCTGCGGGGAGATGTTGCGGTCGTGGAAGCAGGTCTCGGCACCCGTGGCCTGCCACTTCGAGAGGTCGATGTTCGCGATGTTGGTCATCGTCCAGGTCCCTCAGTTCTTGTTGGCCGCGTGGTGGGCTCTCAGAGCCTCCACCAGCTCGTCCAGACGCTCGGTGCTCATGAAGCTGAGCATCTGGCGGTCGTTGACCAGCATCACCGGTGAGTCGGCGCAAGCGCCCAGGCACTCGCTCTGTTGCACGGTGAAGACGCCGTCGGCGGTCGTGCCGCCGGCCTCGACGCCCAGCTTCGAGCACAGGTGGTCCAGCGCCTTCTGGCCGTCGCGCAGCTGGCACGGCAGGTTGGTGCAGACGTTCAGCTTGAACAGGCCCAGCTTGCGCTGGTTGTACATGTTGTAGAAGGTCGTGACCTCGTAGACGGCGATCGCCGGCATGCCGAGGTACTGCGCGATCGCGTCTTCCGCCTCGCGGGACACGAAGCCCTGCTCCTGCTGGACGATGGACAGGCAGGCCATCACGGCCGACTGCGCCTGCTCGGCCGGGTACTTCGCGACTTCGCGCGCGAAGCGGGCCGCGGTGGCCTCGCTCAACACGAACCCGGTGCTCACAATTTCAGTGCTGCTCATGCGGTCACCACTCAACGGTCAATTTCACCGAACACGATGTCCATCGTGCCGATCACGGCCACCGCGTCGGCAATCATGTGTCCGCGGGCCATCTCGTCCAGCGCGGCCAGATGCGAATAACCCGGCGCGCGGATCTTCAGCCGGTACGGCTTGTTGGCGCCGTCGCTGATCAGGTAGATGCCGAACTCGCCCTTCGGGTGCTCGACCGATGCGTAGGCCTCGCCCTCGGGGACGCGGAAACCTTCGGTGAACAGCTTGAAGTGGTGGATCAGCTCTTCCATGCTGGTCTTCATCGCCACGCGGCTCGGAGGAGCGACCTTGTGGTTGTCGGTGATGACCGGACCCGGATTCGCCTTGAGCCACTTCACGCACTGCTGCACGATGCGGTTGGACTGGCGCATCTCCTCGACGCGCACGCAGTAGCGGTCGTAGGTATCGCCGTTGGTGCCGACCGGGATGTCGAAGTCCATCTTGCCGTAGACGTCGTAGGGCTGCGTCTTGCGCGTGTCCCACGCGATGCCGGAGCCGCGCAGCATCGGGCCGGTCAGGCCCAGGTTGAGCGCGCGCTCGGGCGTGACCACGCCGATGCCGACCGTGCGCTGCTTCCAGATGCGGTTGTCGGTCAGCAGCGTCTCGTAGTCGTCGACGTTGGCCGGGAAGCGGTTGCAGAAGTCCTCGATGAAGTCCAGCAGCGAGCCCTGGCGGTTCTCGTTGAGCTTGTCGATGGCCTTCTGGTTCTTGATCTTGCTGACCTTGTACTGCGGCATCGAGTCCGGCAGGTCGCGGTACACGCCGCCCGGACGGAAATAGGCCGCGTGCATGCGCGCGCCCGAGACCGCCTCGTACATGTCGAAGATGTCCTCACGCTCGCGGAAGCAGTAGATGAGGATGTTCATCGCGCCGCAGTCGATGCCGTGCGCGCCCAGCCAGAGCAGGTGGTTCAGGATGCGGGTCAGCTCGCCGAACATCACGCGGATGTACTGCGCGCGCTCCGGCACTTCCAGGCCGAGCATCTTCTCGATGGCCAGGCAGTACGCGTGCTCGTTGGACATCATCGACACGTAGTCGAGGCGGTCCATGTAGGGCAGCGACTGGATGAAGGTCTTGGTCTCGGCCAGCTTCTCGGTGGCGCGGTGCAGCAGGCCGAGGTGGGGGTCGGCGCGCTGGATCACTTCCCCGTCCAGCTCCAGCACCAGGCGCAGCACGCCGTGCGCGGCCGGATGCTGCGGGCCGAAGTTCAGGGTGTAGTTCTTGATTTCGGCTGGCATGCTCACAGGCCCCCGTAGTTGTCTTCGCGGATCACGCGCGGCGTGATCTCGCGCGGCTCGATGGTCACCGGCTGGTAGATCACGCGTTTCTGCTCGGGGTCGTAACGCATCTCGACATGGCCCGTCACCGGGAAGTCCTTGCGCATCGGGTGGCCGATGAAACCGTAGTCGGTCAGGATGCGACGAAGGTCTTCATGGCCTTCGAAGATGATCCCGTACATGTCGAAGGCTTCGCGCTCGAACCAGTTGGCGGCGTTCCAGATCGGCGTCACGGCGGCGACCGACGGGAAGTCGTCTTCCGGCGCGAAGACCTTCAGGCGCAGGCGCCAGTTCTTGTTGATCGACAGCAGGTGGGTGACGACGGCGAAGCGCGCGCCCTCGTAGGCGCCGTCCTTGTAGGCGGAGTAGTCCACGCCGCACAGGTCGATCAGCTGCTCGAAGCGCAGCTCCGAGTGGTCGCGCAGCAGCTTGGCGACGTTGAAGTAGTCCTTGGCCGCGACGGTGATCGTGATTTCGCCCAGCTCGCGCTTGAACGCGACGATCTGGTCGCCCAGCACGCTGTGCAGGGCCGCCTGCAGGGTGTCGAGTTTGAGGGTCATGAGGTCAACCTGCTTCTGCTCAGCGAGCGATGGTGTTCTCGCGGCGGATCTTGGCCTGCAGCTGCAGGATGCCGTAGAGCAGCGCCTCGGCGGTCGGCGGACAGCCCGGGACATAGACGTCGACCGGGACGATGCGGTCGCAGCCGCGGACCACCGAATAGCTGTAGTGGTAGTAGCCGCCGCCGTTGGCGCAGCTGCCCATCGAGAGCACCCAGCGCGGTTCGGCCATCTGGTCGTAGACCTTGCGCAGCGCCGGCGCCATCTTGTTGCACAGCGTGCCGGCCACGATCATCAGGTCGGACTGGCGCGGGCTGGGACGGAACAGCATGCCGAAGCGGTCGATGTCGTAGCGGGCGGCGCCCGCATGCATCATCTCGACCGCGCAGCAGGCAAGACCGAAGGTCATCGGCCACAACGAACCGGTCTTGGACCAGTTCACCAGCTTGTCCAGCTGGGTGGTCATGAAACCTTCCTTCATTACGCCTTCGTTACCCATATCGAATTCCCATCTTTCGAGATCAGCGGAGAAGGCACGTCGGACGGCGGTCGCTGCGTGAAAGCCACGCTAACGCCACGTTGACGCGTTGCCCTTCCCTAACGGACACGCGCCCTGAACGGGCGCCGTGTCCTGAAGCGTTCGCGGATCCGGCGCGTCATCGCGGATCCGCCCATCGGGTCGTCACTCCCAGTCGAGCGCGCCCTTCTTCCATTCGTAGGCAAAGCCCACGACCAGGATGCCCAGGAAGATCATCATCGCCCAGAAGCCCGTCGGACCGATCTCGCGCAGCGAGACCGCCCACGGGAACAGGAAGGCGATTTCCAGATCGAAGAGGATGAAGAGGATGGCGACGAGGTAGTAGCGCACGTCGAACTTCATGCGCGCGTCCTCGAAGGCCTCGAAGCCGCATTCGTAGGGGCTGTTCTTTGCCGCGTCAGGGCGACGCGGGCCCGCCAGGAAGCCCAGCACTTGAGGAGCGATACCCACTCCGCAACCGACCAGGATGAAAAGGATGACGGGCAGGTATTGTTCCAGGCTCACGACTTGCTCTCGTTGTATGGCCGGGATTAGATACTGCCGACCTTGAGCGGCAACACCATTTCCCGGCGTGTCACCGAAGATTGGCAGGCCAGGGCCGACCAACGATTCGGCAAAAGCAACGGGCGCGCCGCCAGCGATTATCCAATCGCTCACGGACCGCGCCCGCCTTGTCCTCTGGAAATTCGCACACCTGTTGTGCGCTGGAATTTCCCGAGTCCTCAACCTGCTTGATCGCTTGTCGATCCGGCTTTCCGGCTAGATCGCGAAGACCATGGCAGGCCGATTTATTCTGGTGCCGACGGCGAGACTCGAACTCGCACAGCTTTCGCCACTACCCCCTCAAGATAGCGTGTCTACCAATTTCACCACGTCGGCTTGTGATCACCTTTCAGTGATCTTGTCTTGACGGTTTGCGCTTCAGACAGCCTCGAATTCTATAGTGCTTTTCAAGCTCCAAAAGGAAACCAAAGCAATTTTGTCGAGGTGCTTGTGCTTGCCGCCCAGCCCTGTCAGTTCGACGCGCCGGAAGCAGCGGCCGAAGGCGCGGCTTGGGGAGCGATCGAGGCGCCCGGCAGCACCGCGGCCGAGGCCGGTGCCGACGGCACGGCGGCGCGTTCGAGCAGTTGCTCGCCCGCCGACGGACCCGAACCGATGCCGCCTTCGCGGTGGCTGCCCATGTAGGCCAGCGCCAGCGTGGACACGAAGAAGATGGTCGCCGCGACGGCCGTCGAGCGCGACAGGAAGTTCGCGCTGCCGGTGGCGCCGAACAGCGAGCCCGAGGCACCGCTGCCGAACGACGCGCCCATGTCGGCACCCTTGCCGTGCTGCACCAGCACCAGGCCGATCATTGCCAGGGCTGCAATCAGTTGCAGCACCAGCACCAGATTCATCATCACTTGCATTGCTATTTCTCCAGGAACCTTGAACGCCGGGCTTCAGCCGGCGGCGCGGCAGATCGCCGCGAAATCAACCGCCTTCAGCGCGGCGCCTCCGATGAGGCCGCCATCGATGTCCGGCTGCGCAAACAGTTGGGGGGCGTTGTCGGGCTTGACGCTGCCGCCGTACAGGATCTGCATCTGATCGGCCTTCTGCGTGGCCGCGCGCAGCTGCTGACGCAGCAGCGCATGGACCTGCTGGGCCTGCTCCGGCGTGGCCGTCAGGCCCGTGCCGATCGCCCAGACCGGCTCGTAGGCCACCACGATCTCGCCGATGCAGTGCGTCAGCGTGTGGATGACCGCCGCGAGCTGGCGCTTGACGACTTCCTCGGTGCGACCCGCTTCGCGCTCCGCCAGCGTCTCGCCGACGCAGACGATCGGCGTGACGCCGTGCGCCAGCGCGGCCTTGGCCTTGTCGGCGACCAGTTGGTCGCTTTCGGCGTGGTACGCGCGGCGCTCCGAGTGGCCGACGATGGCGTAGCGGCAACCCAGGTCCGCCAGCATGGCCGACGACACCTCGCCGGTGTAGGCGCCCTGCTCGTGCGTGGACACGTCCTGCGAACCGTACGCGAGCTGCGTGCCCGTCAGCCCGAGCGCCGTGTCCGTGATGTACGGGAACGGCACGCACACGGCGACCTGGGCGTTCCACGGACCCGCTTCCTTGAGGCCCGCCAGCAGCACGGCGTTGGACGCACGGGTGCCGTGCATCTTCCAGTTGCCGACCACCAGTTTCTTGCGCATCAGATCAACTCCCTTGAATCCGAAAAATCCTGCGGATGAGCGGACCGCTCACCAGCTCAGCACGATCTTGCCGACGTGCTCGCCCGATTCCATCAGCGCATGCGCCGCGGCGGCTTCCGACGCGGGCAACTGCCTGAAGATCACCGGCGAGATCGTCCGCGACTCGAGCAGCGGCCACACGCGCTCGCGCAGCGCGCGGGCGATGCCGGCCTTGAAGGCGATCGGACGCGGACGCAGCGTGGAGCCGGTGATCGTCAGCCGGCGGCGCAAGACCTGACCCGCATCGAACTCCGCCTTCACGCCACCCTGCACCGCGATGATCACGGCACGGCCGTCGTCGGCCAGGCACTGCACGTTGCGCGCGACATAGCTGCCGGCGACCATGTCCAGGATCACGTCGACGCCGCGACTGTTCGTGGCCGCCTTCACTTCCTCGACGAAGTCCTGGTCGCGATAGTTGATCGCGACGTCGGCGCCGAGCGCCAGGCAGGCCTTCGCCTTGTCCGCATTGCCGACGGTGACCAGCACCGTCGAGCCCAGCGCCTTCGCCAGCTGGATCGCCGTCACGCCGATGCCGCTGCTGCCGCCGTGGACCAGCAGGCTTTCGCCGGGCTGCAGGCGGGCGCGTTCGAAGACGTTGCTCCAGACGGTGAAGAAGGTTTCCGGCAGGCTCGCCGCCTCGACCATGCTCCAGCCCGCGGGCACCGGCAGGCACTGGGCCACCGGCGCGACGCAGAGCTCGGCATAACCGCCGCCCGCGACCAGCGCGCAGACCGCGTCGCCGACCTTCAGGCCGGCGGCGGCCAGCGCCTGGGCGTCACCCGACTCGACCGTGCCCGCGACTTCCAGACCTGGAAGATCGCTGGCACCGGCCGGCGCCGGATACGCGCCCTTGCGCTGCAGCACGTCCGGACGGTTGATGCCGTAGGCCTGCACGCGGATCAAGCATTCGCCAACCCCGGCGACGGGGTCGGCGCGCTCGACCAGCTGCAGGACCTCGGGTCCGCCGGGCTGGGTGATGGCGATCGCCTTCATGACCTGAAGTGGCGTGACGTGCCGGATGGCGGACCGATTACTCGGCCGAGCCTTCGCCGTGGCCGTGGTGCGGCGCCGGAGCGTCGCGGTCCAGCAGCGCCTTCATCGACAGCTTGATGCGGCCCTTCTCGTCGGTCTCCAGCACCTTGACCTTGACGATCTGACCTTCGCTCAGGAAGTCGGTGACCTTCTCGACGCGCTGGTGCGCGATCTGGCTGATGTGCAGCAGGCCGTCCTTGCCGGGCAGGATGTTGACCAGCGCGCCGAAGTCCAGGATCTTGGTGACCGGGCCTTCGTAGACCTTGCCGATCTCGGCTTCCGCGGTGATCTCGGCGATGCGCTTCTTGGCGATCTCGGCCTTGGCGCCGTCGGTCGACGCGATGGTGATCGTGCCGTCTTCGCCGATGTCGATCTGCGTGCCGGTCTCTTCGGTCAGCGCGCGGATGGTCGCGCCGCCCTTGCCGATCACGTCACGGATCTTCTCCGGATTGATCTTCATCGTGTACAGACGCGGCGCGAACTGCGAGATCTCGGCGTTGGCTTCGCCCTGGGCGCCGACCATGGCTTCCAGGATGTGCAGACGGGCTTCCTTGGCCTGCGCCAGGGCGACCTGCATGATTTCCTTGGTGATGCCCTGGATCTTGATGTCCATCTGCAGCGCGGTGATGCCCGAGGTCGTGCCGGCCACCTTGAAGTCCATGTCGCCCAGGTGATCTTCATCGCCCAGGATGTCGGTCAGCACGGCGAAGCGGTTGGCGTCCTTGATCAGGCCCATGGCGATGCCGGCGACGTGCGCCTTCAGGGGCACGCCGGCGTCCAGCAGCGACAGGCAGCCGCCGCAGACCGAAGCCATCGACGACGAGCCGTTGGACTCGGTGATTTCCGAGACCACGCGGATCGAGTACGGGAAGTCTTCCTTGGTCGGCAGCACGGCGACGAGTGCGCGCTTGGCCAGGCGGCCGTGGCCGATTTCGCGACGCTTCGGGCTGCCCACGCGACCGGTTTCGCCGGTGGCGAACGGGGGCATGTTGTAGTGCAGCATGAAGCGCTCGGAGTACTCGCCGGCCAGCGCGTCGATGGTCTGCGCGTCGCGGTCGGTGCCCAGCGTCGCGGCGACCAGCGCCTGCGTTTCGCCACGGGTGAACAGCGACGAGCCGTGGGCGCGCGGCAGCACGCCGTTGCGGATCTCGATGGCGCGGACGGTGCGGGTGTCGCGGCCGTCGATGCGCGGCTCGCCGGCCAGGATCTGGCCGCGCACGATGCGGGCTTCGATCTCGAACAGCAGGCCGTCGACTTCGACGCCGTCGAAGGCGGTGCCTTCAGCCGTCAGGGCGGCCTTGACCTTCGAGTAGGCCGAGCGGCAGGCTTCGGTACGGGCCTGCTTCGAACGGATCTGGTAGGCGGCGCGCAGCTCTTCTTCAGCCAGAGCGGTGACCTTGGCGATGAAGGCCTCATCCTTGGCCGGGGCAACCCAGTTCCAGGACGGCTTGCCGGCGTCGCGGACCAGGTCGTTGATCGCGGCGATGGCGGTCTTGCCCTGGTCGTGACCGAAGGTCACGGCGCCCAGCATGATGTCTTCGCTGAGCTGGTCGGCTTCGGACTCGACCATCAGCACGGCGGCTTCGGTGCCGGCGACGACCAGGTCCAGCTTGGAGTCGAGCAGCTGGGTCTTGCCCGGGTTCAGCACGTACTCGCCGTTGACGTAGCCCACGCGGGCGGCGCCGATCGGGCCGTTGAACGGGATGCCGGAGATGGCCAGCGCGGCGCTGGTGGCGATCAGGGCGGCGATGTCGGCCTGGACTTCAGGGTTCAGCGACACCGTGTGGATCACGACCTGGACTTCGTTGAAGAAGCCTTCCGGGAACAGCGGGCGGATCGGGCGGTCGATCAGGCGCGAGGTCAGGGTCTCGAGTTCGCTCGGACGGCCTTCACGCTTGAAGAAGCTGCCGGGGATCTTGCCGGCGGCGTAGGTCTTCTCGATGTAGTCGACGGTCAGCGGGAAGAAGTCCTGGCCCGCCTTCGGGGAGGACTTGGCGACGACGGTCGCCAGCACCACGGTGTCCTCGATGTTCACCAGCACGGCGCCGGAGGATTGACGGGCGATCTCGCCGGTCTCCATCACGACTTGATGTTGGCCCCATTGGAAGGTCTTCACGACCTTGTTGAACATGCTCATTCGAGTTCTCCTCAGTTCAGGGATGCGCCGCTCACGGTGCGGCACAAGGACCGGGAGTGAAACTGGGTTTGGCGGGATGCCATTCCAGAGCGGCTGCGGGTACCGGCTGCTGCCGGCGCACGCTTTGCAAACGCTTTGGAATGACACATCGGCGCCACGTCAGTTCACCTCCGTTGTGTGACCGGTCCGTGGACCGGTCGCGCCGCCGGCCGGAACACTCCGGCCGACAGCACGCAGAACACGCAGAAACGACAAAGAGCCTGTTGGAGTCAGACCAATCAGGCTCTTTGCTTTCATGCGCCGATTACTTGCGCAGACCCAGCTTCTGGATCAGGGCGGTGTAACGGTCGGCGTCCTTCTTCTTCAGGTAGGACAGCAGGCTCTTGCGCGCGTTGACCATCTTCAGCAGACCGCGACGGCCGTGGTGGTCCTTGGCGTGCAGCTTGAAGTGGGGGGTCAGTTCGTTGATGCGCGCGGTCAGCAGGGCCACTTGCACTTCCGGCGAGCCGGTGTCGTTGGCGCTGCGCGCGTTGGCCTTGACGATCTCGGCCTTGTTTTGGTCGAAGCTGGACATGATGCGTTCCTTGTTCCGGAATGATTCGGAAGGTCCGCCGGCATGCCAGTGAAGGCGTCAAGTGCGCAGACGGTTTCCGAGGTTTGACTTGCGATCACAGGTGAAACCGACCCGTGTCGTGCTGATTGCCGTCGCCAGGACGAACCTGGCAGGACAGCCGAGGAGTATAGCTGCAAACAGCAGATCTTAGTATTGACGCGACATCCGGCAGCTGGAAGGCCGTTCAGCCTGGCTGGCATCGAGGAAGCGCAGCGTGCGGAAACCGTAGCCGGAACCTTCGTTGTCGTGCGGTGTCCCGGCCTCGCCGGCCCGGCGCATGACGCTGACGTACAGCGGCTGCTGCAGCTGGTGATCCGCAGGTCGCATCCAGCCCTGGTGCGCGACGCCGAGCGACCGGCCGTCGAGCTTGAGCCCCTCCAGCGCGAGCGCCACCGCCTTCGGATCCACGCCCCCGGCCTTCTCCATCGCGGCGACCAGCATCTCGATCATGAGTTGCATCCGCGCATGGAGGTAGTCGTGCTCCGGCTTCGGGAAACGCTGGCGGAACGCCGCATAGAAGCGCTCCGAGTCCGCGGTGCCGACGTTCGGGTGCCACTCGGCCACCGCCAGCACGCGGTCGACGCCCGCCTCGCCCAGCACGCCGGGCACGCCCAGCGCATTGCCGTAGAAGGTGTAGAAGCGCGCGTCGAGCCCGATGTCCTTGGCCGCCTTGATCAACAGCGTCAGGTCGTTGCCCCAGTTGCCGGTGAGCACCGCCTGGGCGCCGCTGGTGCGGATCTTGGTCGCGTAAGGGAGAAAGTCCTTCACTCGGCCGAGCGGATGGAGTTCGTCGCCGACGACCTGCAAGTCGGGGCGTCGCTCGGCCAGCATCGCCCTCGCCTGCTCGCGCAGGTGCTGGCCGAAGCTGTAGTCCTGGCCGATCAGGTAGAGGCGCTTGAGCTGCTTGTCCTGGGCGATCACCTCGACCAACGCCGCCAGACGCATGTCGGTGTGGGCGTCGAAACGGAAATGCCAGAAGCTGCACTGGGCGTCGGTCAGAGCGGGATCGACGGCCGCGTAGTTGAGGAACAGCGCGCGACGGTCGGGCTCGCGGGCGTTGTGGCGTTCGAGCGCGCCGATCAGCGCGCCTGCGACGGCGGAGCTGTTGCCCTGGAGGATCACGGGGATGCGCTGGTCCGTCGCGGCACGCAGCATGGACAGCGATTCCTCGACAGAGCCCTTGCTGTCGAAGCGGACGATCTCAAGCCGGCGAGCACCACCCGGCAGCTTCACGCCGCCGCGCGCGTTGACGCGCTCGGTTGCCCAGACGAGGTTGCGGAACACGGCCTCGCCGCCATTGCCGAGCGGACCGGAGAGCCCTTCGATCAAGGCGAGGCGGATCGGCGCAGCCGGAACCCCAGGAGTGGTCGCAACCGCGGGAGCCGGAGCGGCTTGAGCGGGCGCAGCGCCAGCGGCGGCACAAACAACAGCCGTCACGGCGGTCAGCGCGACCACCGCCCTCCTCGTCCAGCGCATCACAGCTGGGCGGGGCTGACGAGTTGCGACAGATCCCAGCGCGGCTTGACCTCGAAGCCGCCGCCGCGCGTCAGGTTCGCCATGTCGCGCTGCAGGCGCAGGCCGGCCGCGAGCGCGATCATGGCGCCGTTGTCCGTGCACAGGTGCAATTCGGGATAGTGGACGCGCACGCGGCGCTTCTCGCAGGCCGCGTCCAGTTGCTCGCGAAGTCGCCTGTTGGCGCCGACGCCGCCCGCCACGACCAGTCGCTTCAGGCCGGTTTCCTTCAGCGCCAGCAGCGCCTTCTTGACCAGCACCTCGACGATGGCCGCCTGCGTCGATGCGGCGAGATCGGCGCGCTGCGGCTCGGTGATCCCACCGGGTTGCGCTTCGAGCTTGCGGACCTGCGTCAACACCGCCGTCTTCAGGCCGGCGAAGCTGAAGTCCGGCTTGCCGCTGTGCATGAGCGGACGCGGCAGCGCGAAAGCCTCCGGATTCCCCTGCTCCGCCAGCTTCGACAGATGCGGACCGCCGGGATACGGCAGGCCGAGCAGCTTGGCCGACTTGTCGAAGGCTTCGCCGGCGGCGTCGTCGATGGTCTCGCCGAGCAGCTCGTAGCTGCCGACATCGTCGACGCGCATCAATTGCGTGTGGCCGCCGGACACCAGCAGTGCGACGAACGGGAACTCCGGCGGATCCGCCGAGAGGAACGGCGACAGCAGATGACCTTCAAGGTGATGGATGCCCATCACCGGCCGATCGAGAGCGGCGCCCAGCGACGCGGCAACGCCGGCACCGACCAGCAGCGCGCCGGCAAGACCCGGCCCCTGCGTGTACGCGACGACGTCGACGTCCGCCAGCGACAGCCCGGCTCTCGCGAGCACCTCGCGAGTCAGCGGCAGCACGCGGCGGATGTGGTCGCGCGAAGCCAGCTCGGGCACGACGCCGCCGTAGGCCTGATGCATCGTGATCTGGCTGTGCAGCGCATGCGCGAGCAGCGTCGGCACGTCGTCGCCGGACGCGTCGACCAGCGCCACGCCGGTTTCGTCGCAGGAGGATTCGATGCCGAGGACGCGCATGGGATCAGTCGTTCCGCTTCGTTGGGCGAAGGCTCAATGGTTCTCTTTGGCGTGGTTGATCGAGTACTTGGGGATCTCGACCGTCACGTCCTTGTTGGACAGGATGGCCTGGCAGGACAGGCGCGAGTTGGGCTCCAGACCCCAGGCGCGGTCCAGCATGTCTTCCTCGTTCTCTTCCATCTCGGACAGCGACGCGAAGCCCTCGCGCACGATCACGTGGCAGGTCGTGCAGGCGCAGACCTGGTCGCAGGCGTGCTCGATGTCGATGTGGTTGTCGAGCATCGCCTCGCAGATCGTCGTGCCGGAGGGGGCCTCGATCGACTTGCCCTCGGGCGCGTATTCGGGATGGGGAAGGATCTTGATGACGGGCATGGGGAGGTGTCCTTGAGGCTGGCGAGCGGCGCTTGTCCGGCTGGGCGTCGGCTTGCGGTCAGACCTGGTCGATGCTGAGGCCGGTGAGGGCCTGCTGGATGCCGCGGTTCATGCGCGCGGCGGCGAAGGCCTCGGTGCCCTTGGCCAGCGCCTCGACGGCGGCGGTGATCGCATCGGCATCCGCGACCGCGTCGTCGGCCTGCGCCTTCGCGAGCAGGTCCGTCTGCAGCGCGGCGATCTCGGCGCGCTCGGCGTCGCTGAGCAGGTCGCCGTCGGCGCGCAGCGCGGACTGGGTCGCGAGGATCATGCGTTCGGCGTCGACGCGCGCTTCGCGCAGCTTGCGCGCGACCATGTCGCCCTCGGCGCTGGCGAAACCCTCGCGCAGCATCGTCGCGATCTGGTCGTCGGACAGGCCGTAGCTCGGCTTCACCTGCACCGCCGCCTCGACGCCCGAGCCCAGCTCGCGCGCGGAGACGCTCAGCAGGCCGTCGGCGTCGACCTGGAAGGTCACGCGGATGCGGGCGGCACCGGCCACCATCGGCGGAATGCCACGCAGCTCGAAGCGCGCCAGCGAGCGGCACTCGCTCACCAGCTCGCGCTCGCCCTGCAGCACGTGCACCGCCAGCGCGGTCTGGCCGTCCTTGAAGGTGGTGAAGTCCTGCGCCTTCGCCACGGGGATGGTGGCGTTGCGCTCGATGATGCGCTCGACCAGGCCGCCCATGGTCTCCAGACCCAGCGACAGCGGAATCACGTCCAGCAGCAGGATCTCACCGTCCGAGCTGTTGCCGGCCAGTTGATTGGCCTGGACGGAGGCGCCCAGCGCGACGACTTCATCGGGATTCAGATCGGTCAGGACTTCGCGGCCGAACAGCTCGCCGACGACGCGGCGCACGATCGGCATGCGCGTGGAGCCGCCCACCATCACCGTGCCCTGGACTTCGTCCGCGGCGACCTTTGCGTCGCGCAGCACGCGGCGCACGGTCAGCAGCGTCTTGTTGACCAGCGGCTGGGCCAGTTCGTCGAACTGGCCGCGCGAGACTTCAACGCTCAGCGCGCCGGCGTCGAGCGCGGCACTCAGCGTCACGCGCTCGTGGTCGGTCAGCGATTCCTTGGCTTCGCGCGCAGCGACCAGCACGCGGCGCTTGTCCGCTGCGCTGCTCACGCTCAAGCCCGCCTGCGCCAGCGCCCAGTCAGCCAGCAGACGATCGAAGTCATCGCCGCCGAGCTGCGCGTCGCCGCCGGTGGCGACCACTTCGAAGACACCCTTCGTCAGGCGCAGCAGCGAGATGTCGAAAGTGCCGCCGCCCAGGTCGTAGACGGCGTAGAGGCCCTCGTTGCCGGTGTCGAGCCCGTAGGCGATCGCAGCCGCGGTGGGCTCGTTGATCAGGCGCAGCACGTTCAGGCCCGCGAGCTGCGCGGCGTCCTTGGTCGCCTGGCGCTGCGCATCGTCGAAGTACGCCGGCACCGTGATCACGGCGCCGAACAGGTCGTCGTTGAAGGTGTCTTCGGCGCGCTGGCGCAGCGTGGCCAGGATCTCCGCACTGATCTCGACCGGCGACTTCAGGCCTTCGCGCGTGGCCACGCTCAGCATGCCGGGCGTGTCCTCGAAGCGGTACGGGAGCTTGTCGCGGTTGGCGATGTCGTCGAGACGGCGGCCCATGAAGCGCTTCACCGAGACGATGGTGTTCTCCGGATCCTCGGCCTGGGCGGCGAGCGCGTCGTAGCCCAACTGGCGACGGCCTTCCGGCATCACGCGCACGGCCGACGGCAGGATCACGCGACCCTGGTCGTCCGGCAGGCACTCGGCGACGCCGTGGCGCACCGACGCCACCAGCGAATGCGTCGTGCCGAGATCGATACCCACCGCGATGCGGCGCTGATGGGGATCGGGCGACGCGCCGGGTTCGGAGATTTGCAGCAGGGCCATGGTGTGTTGTCTTGTTCTTCGGATGTCGAGGAGGCGATCCTGGGCGCTCGTGGTCGTTCCGGCCTCAGGAGTGCTCAAGCGTGTCGAGCCGATGGTCGATGTCCGAGCGGAAACGCGTCAGGAACATCAGTGCACGCACCGATTCGGCGGCGCCGGCGGCGTTGTCCTCGTCGTCGAGCTGGCGGCCGGCCTGCGCCAGCAGAGCGCGTTCGCGGTCGGCGACCTGCTTGTCGATGGCGAGGATTGCGTCGGGCGTCTTCGCCTCGTCGAGCGATTCACGCCATTCCATCTGCTCCATCAGGAACGCCGCAGGCATCCGCGTGTTCTCGTTGGCCTGGATAGGCGCACCGCGCAGTTCGCAGAGGTAGGACGCGCGCTTGAGCGGATCGCGCAGGCGCTGGTGCGCCTCGTTGACGCGCAGCGCCCATTGCATCGCCAGGCGCTGCGACGCCGCGCCATCGGCGGCGAAGCGGTCCGGATGCACCTTGGCCGCGAGCGCCTTCCAGCGCTCGGCGATCTCGGCGCCGTCCTGCGCGAAGCGCTGCGGCAGACCGAAGAGGATGAAGTCGTCGTCGTCGAGTTTCATGAACTCACGCTCGGCGCGAAGCCGAATCAATCGCACGAACAAAAAAGCGCGGCACCGTGGCCGCGCCTTCTCTCGCTTGCGAACTCAGACGCGGAAGGATTCGCCGCAGCCGCAGCGGTCCTTCTCACGCGGGTTGCGGAACTTGAAGCCCTCGTTCAGGCCCTCGCGGACAAAGTCCAGCTCGGTGCCGTCCAGGTACGGCAGGCTCTTTGGGTCGATCAGCACCTTCACGCCATGACCCTCGAAGATCACGTCCTCGGGGGCCACCTCGTCCGCGTACTCCAGCTTGTAGGCCAGGCCGGAGCAGCCGGTGGTCTTCACGCCCAGGCGCACGCCCACGCCACGACCGCGCTTGGCGATGTAGCGCGTGACGTGCCGCGCCGCGGCTTCGGTCAGGGTGACGGACATCATGGACCTCAGGCCGTCGCGGTCGCGCCTGCGTCGGCGTTCTGACCGTGCTTGGCGCGGTAGTCGTCCACCGCGGCCTTGATCGCGTCTTCCGCCAGGATCGAGCAGTGGATCTTCACCGGCGGCAGGGCCAGCTCTTCCGCGATCTGGTTGTTCTTGATGGACAGCGCCTGATCCAGGGTCTTGCCCTTGACCCACTCGGTGACCAGCGAGCTCGACGCGATCGCCGAGCCGCAGCCGTAGGTCTTGAACTTGGCGTCCTCGATCAGGCCGGTCGCGGGGTTGACCTTGATCTGGAGCTTCATCACGTCGCCGCAGGCCGGCGCGCCGACCATGCCGGTGCCGACGGACTCGTCGCCCTTGTCGAAGCCGCCCACGTTGCGGGGATTTTCGTAGTGGTCGATGACCTTGTCGCTGTATGCCATGTCGTGTTCTCCAACAACTTTGTCTTGATGAACTGCGTCGTTCGTTTCGCCGTCAGCGGACGCTCAATGCGCCGCCCACTGGATGGTGCTGATGTCGACGCCTTCCTTGTACATGTCCCACAGCGGGGACAGTTCGCGCAGCTTGGCGACCCGGTCCTTCAGCAGCGAGACGGCGTAGTCGATTTCCTCTTCGGTCGTGAAGCGGCCGATCGTCATGCGCAGCGAGGAATGCGCCAGCTCGTCGCTGCGGCCCAGGGCGCGCAGCACGTAGCTCGGTTCCAGGCTCGCGGACGTGCAGGCCGAGCCCGACGACACGGCGATGCCCTTGATGCCCATGATCAGCGACTCGCCTTCGACATAGTTGAACGAGGCGTTGACGTTGTGGGGCACGCGGCGGGTCAGGTCGCCGTTGATGAACACCTGCTCGATGTCCTTCAGGCCGTCCAGCAGACGCTGCTGCAGCGCCTTGATGCGGGGCAGCTCGGTCGCCATCTCCTCGCGGGCGATGCGGAAGGCTTCACCCATGCCGACGATCTGGTGCGTCGGCAGCGTGCCCGAACGCAGGCCGCGCTCGTGACCGCCACCGTGCATCTGCGCTTCCAGGCGCACGCGCGGCTTGCGACGCACGTACAGGGCGCCGATGCCCTTGGGGCCGTAGGACTTGTGCGAAGCCAGGCTCATCAGGTCGACCGGCAGCGTGGCCAGGTCGATCTCGACCTTGCCGGTGGCCTGCGCGGCGTCGACGTGGAAGACGATGCCCTTCTCGCGGCACAGCGCGCCGATGGTCGGGATGTCCTGGATCACGCCGATCTCGTTGTTCACGAACATCACCGAGATCAGGATCGTGTCGGGGCGGATGGCCGCCTTCAGCACGTCCAGGTCGATCAGGCCGTCTTCCTTGACGTCGAGGTAGGTGACCTCGAAGCCCTGGCGCTCCAGCTCACGCGTCGTGTCGAGCACGGCCTTGTGCTCGGTCTTGATCGTGATCAGGTGCTTGCCGCGCGACTGGTAGAAGTTGGCCGCGCCCTTGATGGCGAGGTTGTTCGACTCGGTCGCGCCGGAGGTCCAGACGATCTCGCGCGGATCCGCGCCGATCAGCTTGGCGACTTCCACGCGCGCCTTCTCCACGGCTTCTTCCGCCTCCCAGCCCCACGCGTGACTGCGCGACGCCGGATTGCCGAAGTGCTCGCGCAGCCACGGAATCATCGCGTCGACGACGCGCGGGTCCACCGGCGTGGTGGCGCCGTAGTCCATGTAGATGGGGAAGTGCGGGGTCATGTCCATGGGAACGTTCTTCTTGTCGACTACTGAATGGTTGACGTGGACCGGAGGGCCGGAATCACTTGCTCATCGCATTGCCGAGCGCGAACACGGAATTCGGCGCGGTGATGCGGATGGGCTTGACGACGGGGGTGCTCGAGATGGCGCGCTTGATCGGCGCTTCCTCGACGGTGACGCCCTTGGCGAGCTGGTCGTCGACGAGCTTGCGCAGCGTGACCGAGTCGAGGTACTCGATCATCTTGTTGTTGAGCGCCGTCCACAGGTCGTGCGTGATGCAGCGGCCGGTGTCGTCGCCCATGCAGTTTTCCTTGCCGCCGCAGCCGGTGGCGTCGATGGGTTCGTCGACGGCGACGATGATGTCGGCGACGGTGATCTCATCGGAGCGGCGACCCAGCGAGTAACCGCCGCCGGGACCGCGGGTGGATTCGACCAGTTGGTGGCGGCGCAGCTTGCCGAACAGCTGTTCGAGGTAGGACAACGAGATCTGCTGGCGCTGGCTGATCGCCGCCAACGCGACGGGCCCGCCGTTTTCGCGCAGGGCCAGATCGATCATCGCGGTGACGGCAAAACGACCTTTGGTGGTGAGACGCATCGAACTTCTCCTTGGCGCCCTTGTTGGGCTCAAGACATGGAGGCGGCGGCTCGGCTGACGCCGGGTCGACTCACGGAGCAGGGTTAACCCCGGCTAAGTCCGACCATTTTACTCAATTAAGAAGAAGCTTGCTCGGGTTACCCCGGACAGGGGCCGAGGGGGCCTGTTCAGGCCAGGCGGCTGGCCGCGATCTGGGCCAGGCGACCGCATCCGGACTCCAGCAGATCGAGCACCTGCTCGAACCCGTCCGCACCGCCGTAATACGGATCTGGTACCTCGATCTCCCCCGGAAGCAGGGAAATCCGGTGCTGCAGCGCAGCAGGGCAGCGGCGGCGGAGTTCACGCAGATGGCCACTGTCCATGGCGATCAGGAGATCGAAGCGCTCGAAATCATCGGTGCGAAGCGCGCGCGCCCGTTGGTCGCCCAGCTCATAGCCCCTTTTTAGGGCGTGGTCTTGGGAGCGTTCGTCGGGGGTCTCGCCAGCGTGCCAGCCCTGGACGCCGGCGGAGTCGACGTGGACCCGGTCCGCCAGGCCCATGGCCGCCAGTTGATGGCGGAGCACCCCTTCCGCCGTCGGCGAGCGACAGATGTTGCCTGTGCACACAAAGAGGATCGAGAGTTCTGCAGCCATGAGGCTGTATTGTCGCTTGGCCCGGGATTTGCCCTTCCACCGTTCCCAACCCTTGGAAAGCTGCCATGAGCCTCACGCAAATCGAAACCATCCGTCTCGCGCGCCTGCAGTTGATCGATCTCGGCGACGAGAAGACCGCCGCGCTGCTGGCTTGGGCCTTGGAGGACAAGGCCACCTCCTCGCCCGCCTCCGGAACGCCGCCCCAACGCGACCCGCCGCGGGCCGGCTGAGCGCGTCGGCGCACCAGCCGTTGGCTGGCTGAAGGCGCAGGCGGCGCCTTCCTGACGCCGGCGGCGTTTATCGATCCTCGCTTTGCTTCGTTCCAGGCCATGACGAGGATCCCTAGGCTGCGGTGATCTCCCGTTTCCTCGTGATTGCGAGCGCCCCCGCCATGTCCTCTTCCGCCGCTTCGACCTCCCGCCGCGAATGGCTGGCCCAGGCCGCCGCCCTCGCAGGCGCCAGCGCCCTGCCCGCGCTCCCGGTGCTCGCCGCCGACGCCAAGACCCTGCGCATCGGCTACCAGAAGTCCAGCACGCTGACGCTGTTCCTGAAGTCGCGCGGCCTCCTGGAGAGGGCGCTCGCGCCGCAGCAGGTCAATGTCAGCTGGCATGAATTCACCTCTGGCCTGCCGCTGCTGGAAGCACTCAACATTGGCGCGCTCGACCTCAGCGCGGACGTTGCGGACGCTGTGCCGCCCTTCGCGCTCGCCGCCGGGGCCAAGCTCACTTATTACGCGATCGAGACGCCCTCGCCCACTGCGCAGGCCATCGTGGTCCGCAAGGATTCGCCGATCACCAGCGTTGCGCAGCTGAAAGGCAAGAAGATCGGCTTCGCCAAGGGCGCCGGCGCGCACTACCTGCTGCTGGAAGCGCTGAACCAGGCAGGCCTGTCCATCAAGGACATCGAGCCCGCCTACCTCAATCCGGCCGACGGCCGCTCGGCCTTCGAGAACGGCGCCATCGCCGCCTGGGTGGTGTGGGATCCCTTCCTGGCCGCCGTGCAGCGCCAGTCCGGCGCCCGCATCCTCGTCGACGGTACGCGCATCGCGGCCTACCGGCGCTTCTACCTTGCGGCCACCTCGTTCGCGCAACAGAACCCCGAGGTGCTCCAGCGCGTCTACGACGAACTCCAGCGCGCCGGCGAGTGGGTGAAGAAGAACCCCGCCGCCGCGGCTGAGTGGCATGCGCCGGTGCTCGGTCTCGAGCCTTCCATCGTCGCCGCCGCGAACGAGCGCCGCAGCTACGTGGTCCGCGCCGTCGACCCGGAGTCGCTCTCCGAGCAGCAGCGCATCGCCGACGCCTTCAGCGGCGCGCAGGTCCTGCCGCGACGCATCGCCATCCAGGAATCGCCCGTCTGGCGCCCGGCTTGAACCAGGCCCCATACCCGAACCGATGCCCGACCCGCACCGCCACGGTCCGATCGCCAGGAGCAACGACATGTCCGTCTTGAATTCCGACACGGGGGCCGCCCAAGCGCTGCTCCGCCCGCCGATCCCGAAGCATCCTGTGCCGCTGCCGACCCGCACGCCGGCCGACGTCCGCGCCGCGCTGCTGGCGCGCGTGGAGATCGCGCTGCTCGACGTCCGCGAGGAAGCCGCCTATGCCGAGGCGCATCCGCTGTGGGCCGCCAATCTCGCGGCCTCGCGGCTGGAACTCGACGCCTGGGGGCGACTGCCCCGGCGCGACGTGCCCATCGTCGTCTATGACGACGGCGAAGGCGTCGCGACACCGTCGGCGCGCAAGCTGCAGGCGCTCGGCTACACCGACGTCGCGCTGCTGGCCGGTGGTCTGAGCGCGTGGCGCGACGACGGTCTGGAGCTCTTCCGCGACGTCAACGTCCCGAGCAAGGCTTTCGGCGAACTCGTCGAAGCGCGCCGGCATACGCCGTCGTTGCCGGCGGAAGAGCTCCAGGAGCGTCTGGCGCGCCGGGACGACATCGTGCTGCTCGACGCGCGGCGCTTCGACGAGTACCGCACGATGAGCCTGCCCGGCTCGATCAGCACACCGGGTGGGGAGCTGGTGCGCCGCGCGCGCGACCTCGCGCCGGATCCGGCGACGACGATCGTCGTGCATTGCGCCGGGCGCACCCGCAGCCTGATCGGCGCACAGTCGCTGATCGACGCCGGCGTGCCGAATCCCGTCGCCGCGCTGCGCAACGGCACGATCGGATGGACGCTCGCCGGCCTCACTCTCGCGCAGGGCCAGGGCCGCTCGCACGAGGACGTGCCGGTCGGCGATCTGACCGCGGCCAGGGAAGGCGCGGCTGCGCTCGCCCGCCGGTCGCATGTCCAGCGCATCGACGCCTCGGTACTCGCGGAGTGGCTGGCCGATGCGCGACGTTCGACCTATCGTTTCGATGTCCGCAGTGCCGCCGAATACGGTCGAGGCCATCGCCCCGGCTTCCGCAACGCACCGGGCGGGCAACTCGTGCAGGAGACCGACCATCATGTGCCGGTGCGCGGGGCGCGCATCGTGCTGGCCGACGACGACGGCGTCCGCGCGCCGATGGCCGCGGCCTGGCTGGCGCAGATGGGCTGGGAAGTCGCCGTGCTGCCGCCCGACGCCGCCACTCATACCGAAACCGGTCCCGACCTGCCGCCGCAACCGCTCTCGCCGACGGTCGCGACCATCACGCCCGCCGAGCTCGCCCGCTGGCGCGCCGAAGAGGCGGACCGGGAGCAGCCCGACACCGTCGTCGTCGACGTGGCACCGAGCATCACCTACATCGTCCGCCACATACCGGGCGCCTGGTGGAGCCCGCGGGCCCGGCTAGCCGACGCGCTCCGGAACGTCATCCCGCACGCACGTCGCGTCGTGCTCACCGGCAACCTGGGCGTGCTGCCGCGCTTCGTGGCGGCGGATCTCGCGGCCGAACTCGCGTCAGAGGGTCGGGAGTTGCTCGTGCTCGAGGGCGGCACGACCGCGTGGTACGACGCCGGACTGCCGATCGAATCCGCCAATCCGCGTCTGGCCTTCCCCCGCGACGATCGCTATCGCCGCCCCTACGAGGGCACGAACCACCCGCGTGACGCGATGCAGGCCTACCTCGACTGGGAGTTCGGGCTGATCGCCCAACTCGAGCGCGACGGCACGCACTTCTTCCGTGTGATCGACACCGACGCCACGACGCCGAACTCGTAGTCAACGGGCCTCCGTGGGGCCGGAATGGGGCTTGGGGTTCGCGGACGCGAGGCCCCATGCCCCGTGGAGAGCCCGCGCTTGGCCGATCGCAGTCGAGGAACTTCGACCGGAAGCGTCTTACTTCCCCTTGCCCGCGGTAATCGGCACGACGTTGTCGTGCACGGCCGCGCCGAACGCCTGTTCCTTGAGCTGAGACAGCTGGTCGCGCAGCCGCGCGGCCTTCTCGAACTCCAGGTTGCGCGCGTGCTCCAGCATCTGCTTCTCCAGCTGGGTGATGCGCTTGCTCAGGTCCTTCTCGCTCAGCTCCTCGACTTCGGCCGCGTCGTGGATCACCTTGGCGTCGTCGCGTCCCGGCTTGTCACTGTAGACGCCGTCGATCAGGTCGCGGATGCGCTTGACGACGCCGCGCGGCGTGATGCCGTTGGCCGCATTGAACTCGACCTGCTTGGCGCGCCGGCGTTCGGTTTCGCCGATGGCCTTCTTCATCGATTCGGTCATGCGGTCCGCATACAGGATCGCCTTGCCGTTCACGTTCCGCGCGGCCCGCCCGATGGTCTGGATCAGGCTGCGTTCCGCGCGCAGGAAACCTTCCTTGTCCGCGTCCAGGATCGCCACCAGCGACACCTCGGGGATGTCCAGGCCCTCGCGCAGCAGGTTGATGCCCACCAGCACGTCGAAGGTCCCGAGTCGCAGGTCGCGCAGGATCTCCACCCGTTCGACGGTGTCGATGTCCGAGTGCAGGTAACGCACCTTCACGCCGTTGTCGCTGAGGTACTCGGTCAGCTGTTCGGCCATGCGCTTGGTCAGCGTCGTGATCAGCACGCGCTCGTGGATCTCGACGCGATCGCGGATCTCCTGCAGCACGTCGTCGACCTGATGCACGGCCGGTCTCACCTCGACGATCGGATCCACCAGGCCCGTCGGTCTCACCAGTTGCTCGACCACGTTGCCGGCCTGACGCTTCTCGTACTCGCCCGGCGTCGCGCTGACGAAGATGGCCTGGCGCATCTTGCGCTCGTACTCCTCGAACTTCAGCGGCCGGTTGTCCATCGCCGACGGCAGTCTGAAACCGTACTCGACCAGCGTGCTCTTGCGCGCCCGGTCGCCGTTGTACATGCCGCCGAACTGGCCGATCAGCACATGGCTTTCGTCCAGGAACATCAGCGCGTCCGGCGGCAGGTAGTCCACCAGCGTCGGCGGCGGATCGCCGGGCGCGGCCTGCGACAGGTGGCGCGTGTAGTTCTCGATGCCCTTGCAGTGGCCGACCTCCTGGAGCATCTCCAGGTCGAAGCGCGTGCGCTGCTCCAGCCGCTGGGCCTCGACCAGCTTGCCCTCCTTGATGAAGAAGGCGACGCGCTCGCGCAGTTCCTCCTTGATCGTCTCGATCGCGGCGACCACGCGGTCGCGCGGGGTCACGTAGTGGCTCGACGGATAGACGGTGAAACGCGGGATCTTCTGCCGGATCTGGCCGGTCAGCGGATCGAAGAGCACCAGGCCCTCGACCTCGTCGTCGAAGAGCTCGATCCGCAGCGCCAGCTCCGAGTGCTCGGCCGGGAACACGTCGATCGTGTCACCGCGCACGCGGAAGTGGCCACGGGTGAATTCCATCTCGTTGCGCGTGTACTGCATGCGCGCCAGCTGCTGGATCACGTCGCGCTGGCCGACCTTGTCGCCCACCCGCAGCGTCATCACCATCTGGTGGTAGTCGCTCGGGTTGCCGATGCCGTAGATCGCCGACACCGACGCCACGATCACCACGTCGCGCCGCTCCAGCAGGCTCTTCGTGCAGGACAGTCTCAACTGCTCGATCTGCTCGTTGATCGCGCTGTCCTTCTCGATGAACAGGTCGCGCTGCGGCACGTAGGCCTCGGGCTGGTAGTAGTCGTAGTAGCTGACGAAGTATTCGACCGCGTTCTTGGGGAAGAACTCGCGGAACTCGCTGTACAGCTGCGCCGCCAGCGTCTTGTTGGGCGCGAAGACGATCGCCGGGCGTCCGAGACGCGCGATCGTGTTGGCCATCGTGAAGGTCTTGCCCGACCCCGTCACGCCCAGCAGCGTCTGGAAACTCTCGCCGTCATTGACGCCGTCCACCAGTCCCTGGATGGCCGTCGGCTGGTCGCCCGCGGGCGGGTACGGCTGGAAGAGCTGGAAGGGAGAGCCTTCGAAAGAGACGAATTCGCCCTTCGGTGGCTCGCCCGCGCCGGCGGCGTCCGCCTCTGGCGGGGCAGGTTTCTCCCCCTTGGCGATGGAGGTTTCAGGCTTGGCGACGGTAGAACGGCTCATCAGGGTTTCCCAGGGGCAACGCATGTTCCCTGCCTACAATCGGCGGGCTTCGCTGGGCGCTCAGGAGGCGCCTCGGGCGTCAGGACGCGACAGCGTAGCGCAGTCCTCTCCACCGTTTGTCAGGAAAGCCTCCATGTCCTTGTTCGCCGCCGTCGCCATGGCCCCTCGCGACCCCATCCTGGGTCTGAACGAGCAATTCAACGCCGACCCGAATCCCAACAAGGTCAACCTGGGCGTCGGCGTCTATTACGACGACAACGGCAAGCTGCCGCTCCTGGCCTGCGTGGCCGCCGCGGAAGCGCAGATGCAGGCCGCCCCCAAGCCGCGCGGCTATCTGCCCATCGACGGCATCGCCGCCTATGACCTGGCAGTCCAGGGCCTGGTCTTCGGCGCCGACAGCGACGTGCTCAAGAGCAAGCGCGTAGCGACCGTGCAGGCCATCGGCGGCACCGGCGGCCTGAAGATCGGCGCGGACTTCCTCAAGCGCCTGAACCCGGGCGCGACGGTGCTGATCTCCGACCCGTCCTGGGAAAACCACCGCGCGCTGTTCACCAACGCCGGCTTCCCGGTCGAGACCTACCCCTACTACGACGCCGCCAATCGCGGTATCAACTTCGACGGCATGCTGTCGGCGCTCAACGCCGCGCCGGCCGGCACGGTCGTCGTGCTGCACGCCTGCTGCCACAACCCGACCGGCTACGACCTGACGCCCGCGCAATGGGCGCAGGTCGTCGAGACCGTCAAGGCGAAACAGCTCGTCGCCTTCCTCGACATGGCCTACCAGGGCTTCGGCGAAGGCATCGCCGAGGACGGCGCCGTGATCCAGCAGTTCCTGGCCGCCGGCCTGGACTTCTTCGTGTCGACCAGCTTCTCCAAGAGCTTCTCGCTCTACGGCGAGCGCGTCGGCGCGCTGAGCGTGGTCTGCGCCTCCGCTGAAGAAACGGTGAAGGTCCTGAGCCAGCTCAAGATCGTCATCCGGACCAACTACTCCAACCCGCCGACGCACGGCGCACAGGTCGTGGCCACCGTGCTGTCGACCCCGACGCTGCGCGCCCAGTGGGAGGAGGAACTGGCCGGCATGCGCGTGCGCATCAAGCAGATGCGCGAGGCGCTGGTCACCGAGCTCAAGGCCGCCGGCATCACCGACGACCTGAGCTACGTGACCCGCCAGAAGGGCATGTTCAGCTACAGCGGCCTGTCCGCCGAGCAGATGCAGCGCCTGCGCTCGGAGTTCGGCGTCTACGGCGTGGATTCGGGCCGCATCTGCGTCGCCGCACTGAACAGCAAGAACCTCAAGCCGGTCGCCGCCGCGATCGCCGCGGTGAAGAAGGCCTGATCCCCGGGATCCGCACTTCCAGCACCACACTTCGATTCGCTGATCGCACGATCGGCCTTCGAACACAGGGCCGGACCCGCCGCAAGCGGGCCGGCCCTGCGCATTTATGGCGAAATGCGTCGGTTCGAAGCCCCTCCTCCCGCCTTGCACGGCGCACTGGCGACACACACTGCCTGAAGCCGGGGCCTAGAATTGCTGCAATGCACAACGGGTGCCAGCCTTCGCCTCACTCCCCCTCGAGAGGTTCGCCAGATGCTCTACCAGCTTTATGAAACCCAACGCGCGCTGCTGAGCCCGTTCTCCGAATTCGCCAGCGCCACGGCCAAGCTGTACAGCCATCCGCTGTCGCCCTTCGCCCATACGCCGCTGTCGCACCGGATGTCCGCGGGCCTGGATCTGATGCACCGTCTGGCCAAGGAATACGAGAAGCCGGCGTTCGAGATCAACAGCGTCGAGGTCGACGGCGTCGACGTCGCGGTGCAGGAGCTGATGGCGCTGGAGCAGCCGTTCTGCCGCCTGCTGCGCTTCAAGCGCTACACCGACGACCAGGCCGTGCTCGCCAAGATGAAGGCGCAACCGACGGTGCTGGTCGTGGCACCGCTGTCAGGCCACCACAGCACGCTGCTGCGCGATACCGTCAAGCAGCTGCTGAAGGACCACAAGGTCTACATCACCGACTGGACCGACGCCCGCATGGTGCCGCTCGAGGCCGGCGCCTTCCACCTCGACGACTACATCTACTACGTCCAGGACTTCATCCGCCACGTCGGCGAGGACTGCCACGTGATCTCGGTCTGCCAGCCGACCGTGCCGGTGCTGGCCGCGATCTCGCTGATGGCGTCCAAAGGCGAGACCACGCCGCGTTCGATGACCATGATGGGCGGTCCGATCGACGCCCGTCGCAGCCCCACGGCCGTCAACAACCTGGCGATGAACAAGAGCTACAGCTGGTTCGAGAACAACGTGATCTACCGCGTTCCGACCAACTTCCCGGGCGCGGGCCGCGAGGTCTATCCCGGCTTCCTGCAGCACACCGGCTTCGTGGCGATGAACCCGGACCGCCACCTGAGCTCGCATTACGACTACTTCCTGGACCTGGTCCGCGGCGATGACGACAACGTCGACGCCCACCGCCGCTTCTACGACGAGTACAACGCCGTGCTGGACATGCCGGCCGAGTACTACCTGGACACGATCAAGACGGTGTTCCAGGACTTCGCGCTGGTGAACGGGACCTGGGAAGTGGGCGGCGATCTGGTGCGTCCGCAGGACATCACCCAGACGGCGCTGCTGACGGTCGAGGGCGAGCTGGACGACATCTCCGGCGCCGGCCAGACCAAGGCGGCGCACGAGCTGTGCAGCGGCATCGGTGCGAAGGATCAGGCCCACTACGACGCGGTGGGTGCCGGCCACTACGGCATCTTCTCGGGCCGCCGCTGGCGCGAGAAGGTCTATCCGGTGATCCGCGACTTCATTGCGAAGTACGATGCGGCCCCGTTGCACAAGCCCGTCGCGGCCAAGCGTGCCGCCGCCCGTCCGGCCGCGGCCCGCCGGTCGCGCAAGCCGACCGAGTGAATCCCGCCGCTTCCGCCGCCGCTGAACCGACCTCCGCCCCGTTCGACGACCTCGTCGAACGCCTGAACCTGGCCCTGCCGCAGACGCAATGCACGCGCTGCGGCTATCCCGACTGCCACTCGTACGCCCACGCGATCGCGCGCGGGGAGGCGGCGATCAACCAGTGCCCGCCCGGCGGCGCCGAGGGCATCGCCCGCCTGGCCGCACTGACCGCCAGGGACGCCCTGCCGCTCAATCCCGAGAACGGCATCGAAGGTCCCCGCCGGCTCGCCGTCATCGACGAAGGCTGGTGCATCGGCTGCACGCTGTGCATCAAGGCCTGCCCCGTCGACGCCATCATCGGCACCAACAAGCAGATGCACGTCGTCATCGACGCGGACTGCACCGGGTGCGAACTCTGCATCCCGGTGTGCCCGGTCGACTGCATCTCCCTGGCGGACGTGACGCCGGGACGCAGCGGCTGGGCCGCGTGGAGCGCGCCGCAGGCCGAGCGCGCCCGTGAACGCTACCGCTGGCACGAGATCCGCGTTGCGCGCGACCTGCGCGAGCATGACGCGCGCCTCGAAGCCAAGGCGCAGCACAAGCTCGACCACCTCGAAGAGGAAACGCGCCTCACCGACACCGCGCAGATCGACCGCAAGCGCGCCGTCATCGAGGCTGCGCTCGCACGGGCCCGCGCCAAGCGCGGCGTCTGAGCGCCGCTTTCCGCCGCCTCGAGTCGTTTCCCCACTGCCACCATCGCCTGCCTCTGCCAGCCACCGTCGCTCGCCATGAATCAGACCCAAGTCCAAGAGTTCTTCGAGATCCTCCGCCGCGCCAATCCGTCGCCGCAGACCGAGCTGGAATACGCCAGCGTCTTCGAACTGCTCGCGGCGGTGCTGCTGTCCGCGCAGGCCACGGACGTCGGCGTCAACAAGGCGACGAGGCGGCTGTTCGTCGTCGCCAACACGCCGCAGAAGATCCTGGACATCGGCGAGGAACGTCTCGCCGACTACATCAAGACGATCGGGCTCTACAAGACCAAGGCGAAGAACCTGTACGCGACCTGCCGGATCCTGGTCGAGCAGTACGGCGGCGCCGTGCCGCAGAGCCGCGAGGCGCTCGAATCGCTGCCCGGCGTCGGCCGCAAGACGGCGAACGTGGTCCTCAACGTCGCCTTCGGCGAAGCGACGATGGCCGTGGACACGCACATCTTCCGCGTCGGCAACCGCACGGGCCTGGCGCCAGGAAAGAACGTCCTGGAGGTCGAACAGCAACTGCTTGCACGCGTGCCGGACGAATTCCTGGTCGACGCGCACCATTGGCTGATCCTCCATGGCCGCTACGTCTGCCAGGCGCGCCGACCGCTGTGCGAGCGTTGCGCCGTCGTCGCGCAATGTGACAGCGCGCCCCTGGCCGCGGCGCGTTGAGCGAACCCCCGCCCCTACAATCTGCGCGTTCATCCGTCAGGGAAGCCATGTCCAGCATCAACGACCTAGTCGACCGCGTCGAGCGCCTGCTGGTGCGTCACGAGGAACTCAAACGCACGAACGGCTTGCTCGAGCAACAGGTCCAGGCACTCACCCTGGAACGCGACAGCCTGCGCTCGAGACTGGCCGCGGCCCGCGCGCGCGTCGACGCGCTGCTGGACCGTCTGCCGCTGGAAGCGGTCGACCTCCTCGAGAGCGCCGGCGACGGCTCTGACACCTCTGATTCTCGAAAGACGGGCGCATGAAGCAAATGGAAGTCACGATCATGGGCCAGAGCTATCTGCTCGGCTGCCCCGAGGGCGGCGAAGCCGCGTTGCAGAAGGCGGTGGGCCGCGTCGACAAGGAAATGTGCGCCATCCGCGACGCCGGCCGCGTCAAGGCACGTGAACGGATCGCCGTGCTGGCAGCGTTGAACCTCGCTTATTCGCTCACCGAATCGACGGCGAACGCCGTCGCCACCGGCGATGCAACCGATGCAACGTCTGGTATCGCAGGCGGCGTCTCCACCGACGGCGCCATACCCGATCTTGAAACGCTGATGAAGCGGCTCGATGAAGCCCTTGTCCAAGACGGGCAACTGCTGTGAACGCTGGATCGCGGCGCGTAGAATCCGCTCTGTCCACTGCGTTCGCGTGAGTTTTATATTTCCTTGAACCGATGCTTTCGCGAGCAAGGGCTTGGAACATTGCAGAGCTGGTGTGAGCGTCTCGCGTCAGATGAACCCGAAGCCCTGCTGACCTCGCCCACCTGTACCCCTAGGGTTCAGGAATGCGGCTCACGGTTCGCCGTGGACACCTCTTCCCGAAACCGCGCCTGATCCACCATCACGCGCGGTTTTTTCATGGTCGACCCCTGTCGATCCTCGTCGTGAGGACTCTGCCTTGAGCACCGCATCGAACGTTTCTCCGCAGTACTGGCTGATGAAGTCCGAACCGGACGAGGCCTCGATCGACCACCTGCAGGCCGCCGGCGAACTCCCCTGGACCGGCGTGCGCAACTATCAGGCGCGGAATTTCATGCGCGACCAGATGCGCATCGGTGACGGCGTGCTGTTCTATCACTCCTCGTGTCCGGAGCCCGGCATCGCCGGCTTCGCGGAGGTCAGCAGCACGGCGTATCCGGACGAGACCCAGTTCGATCCCGCGAGCCACTACTTCGATCCGAAGTCCAAGCGCGAAGAGCCACGCTGGCAACACGTCGATGTGCGCTTCGTGCGCAAGACAAGGTTGCTGAGCCTCGCCGAGATGAAGCGCGATCCGGCGCTCGCCGACATGCGCACGCTGCAGCCAGGCAACCGGCTGTCGATCACGCCCGTGACGCCAGCGGAGTGGCGACACCTCCAGAAGCTGCTCGCCTGACGGGCGGCGAGCGGCGTCCGGCGACGGCCTCAGCCGCCCATTCCGAACGGGATCGACGCCAGCACGACCTGATTGCCGCCGCGCCGCTGCGCTTCCTTGACCGCCATCTCGGCGGCGCCCAGCAGCTCCTCCTGCCGCGAGGCGGTGTGCGGAAAACTCGCCACACCCATCGACAGCGACAGGCCGATGTCCTGCCCATGCAGCACGACGATCTGGGCATGGCACTGGCGGCGCAGCTGTTCCATGCGCGCATGCGCGGTCGCCAGGCCGACGCCCGACAGCAGCACCGCGAACAGGTCGTCGCCGATGCGGCAGGCCGCGTCCATCGCGCGGGTGTTGGCGCGCAGCATGCGCCCCAGGCCTTCCAGCAGGCGCTGGCGGGCCTCCTCGCCCAGGCCGGCCTCCGGCGCCACCGGATCCAAGGCGATCAGCACCAGCGTGAACTCGCGATGCTCGCGGGTCGAGAGATCGATCTCGCGCAGCAACTGGTCATCGAACTGCGCCCGCATGTAGAGGCCCGACACCTCGTCGCGTCCGCTGCCCTGCTGCAGTTCGCGGCGCATCTGCTCGAGCGACTTCTGCTGCTGCTCGAGCTGCTGCAACGCGCGCTGCAGGTGAGTCTCGCGATGACGTTCCTCGGTCTTGTCGCTCCACAGCGCCATCACGTGTTCCGCGCCAAGCGGCACGCGCATGACCATGAACTCACGGCGGCGGCCGCCGATGTCGAGGCGGTGTTCGGAACTCACAACGCCGCGCTGCGCCAACGTCGCCTGTTCCGAACGGCGCATCGCCTGCACCTCGTCGCCTCGCATCAGTTCGGCATCGGCGGCGCCGACGATGCCGGCCTCGAGGCGACCGAAGAGTTCGCTCATGCCGGGGCTGGCGAAGACGTAACGTCCGGTGGCCATCGACTTCACGGTCAGACAGGCACCCGTCGGCTCCAGCAGGCTGAGCAAGCCGGCCGCAACGGGCGTCTGGGGCGTTCCCGACGATTCCAGCCAGGCATCGAAACTGGCAGGCGCGGGTGTCGCGGCGGCTTGTAATTCCATGGGTCGGGCCGGGCCAGGGGAGCGGCCCCTCGCGGTCGAATGGTGGTGGATCGAATGTAGATGGGCGTCCGTCGCCGGGGCAAGTGCCGTCGGCAGGACAGAGGTGCCACTCCCCCTAAGCTTGGGGTCCGGCATCCTAGCTTGCCCCGGGTCGGACCGAGAGCGATGCACTTCGCCCAGAGAGGCGGGCCTGCGCCCGGACGGGGTCAAGGCGTGAAAATGTCACACCCGCTTGCAACGAGGCCATGGGGCCTTCACAGGGGACACGCGCTCCGGCGAGGGGCGTTGCGTCTTGCGCAGCGCACAAGCGCGGCAGTCGATGGCGAACGGTCAAAAATAAGGCTAGAATCCTCGTTTTGCTGGCAAACCCTGCGCGTCGATTCGGAAGTGGAATCCGGATACTCCGCTTCGAAGGCAAGTCCTTCCTCGCGAACACCGAGCGCTACTTGAAGGAATTTCATGACCACCATTCGCGTCAAAGAAAACGAGCCGTTCGACGTGGCCCTGCGCCGCTTCAAGCGCACGATCGAAAAGCTGGGCCTGCTCACCGAGCTGCGCGCCCGCGAGTTCTACGAGAAGCCGACTGCCGAGCGCAAGCGCAAGAAGGCTGCGGCCGTCAAGCGTCACTACAAGCGCGTGCGCAGCATGCAGCTGCCCAAGAAGCTGTACTGATCGTCTGATCGGACCGCTTCGGCACCGGGGACCCGTCCACTGACGATCCCCACCGCCGGAACAGCACAGAAAGCCCGCGCAGGACGCTGCCGCGGGCTTTTCTGTTTCTGCGCGACATTACGACCTCTCCCACCTCTCCCTCGAGATCACGAATCAAGGAGCCCTCATGAGCCTGAAGGAACAGATCACCGAAGACATGAAGACGGCGATGCGCGCCAAGGACAGCGAACGTCTGGGCACGATCCGCCTGTTGCTGGCCGCGGTGAAGCAGAAGGAAGTGGACGAGCGCGTCGAGGTGGACGACGCGATGCTGGTGGGCATCGTCGACAAGCTGATCAAGCAGCGCAAGGACTCGATCAGCCAGTTCACGGCTGCCGGCCGCATGGACCTGGCCGACAAGGAAACCGCAGAGCTGAAGGTGCTGGAGGTCTACCTGCCGCAGCGCCTGAGCGAGGCCGAGATCAAGGCTGAAGTCGCCGCCATCGTGACCGGGCTGGGCGCCAAGGGTCCGGCCGACATGGGCAAGGTGATGGGTGCCGTGAAGGGCAAGCTGGCGGGCAAGGCCGACATGGGTCTGGTCTCGGCGGCGGTGAAGGCCGCACTGGCGGGCTGAGCCCCCCTTTCTTGATTCAACGACAGGAGTCCGCAATGGAACTGACCGTCCAACAACTGACGCCCGATTTCTGCGTCGCGCCGCAGCTGACGCCGGAAGCGATGGCCGCGCTGGCCGAGGTCGGCTTCAAGTCGGTGATCAACAACCGGCCTGATTTCGAGCATGGCCCCGACCAGCCCACCAGCGAGCAGATTCGTGCCGCTGCTGAAGCTGCGGGACTGGTCTATCACCATTTGCCGGTGCAAGGCGGCTACCAGTCGCCGGAAGAGATCGCCGCCATGCGCGCGCTGCTCGACGAAGTGCCGACGCCGGTGCTGGCGTTCTGCCGCTCAGGCGCGCGTTCCACGCGCCTCTTCGCCGCCGCCACCCAACTCTGATCCGACGCGTGGTCCTCGGTGCCTCGGATCGAGGCGGCCGGGGCCCCTTTTCGGAGGTCAAGGAGGGATTGCCGGCTCCGCCGGCGGAGGGACTTCGCTCGGACTCAAACAGTCCTGAGGACTGTTTGTGC
>NZ_DASVNZ010000385.1:0-35443 GCF_036486225.1 Roseateles sp.
CAGCGGCGCCTCGGCGACGCGCAGGTCCTGCCCGTTGTCCAGGCCGGCGGCGCTGCGTTGGCGCACCAGGTCGAAGGACTGGTCGCGCAGCGACTTCTGCTGCTCCAGCAGACGCCCTTGCGCCTGGCTGCGCGCGAGCGCGACGTAGGCCTTGGCGACGGCGTTGGACACGCTCAGCCGCGCGGCGGCGGCGTCGGCCTCGGCGGCGCGCCGCTGGCCGAGCGCGGCCTGAAGCGCCGCGTCATGCTTGCCGAAGAAGTCGAACTCGTAGCTCAGCCCGGCCTGGATGTTGGCCAGCGTCTGCACGCTGCCGGCCAGCGGCGGCGGGTAGATGCCGTGTTCGGTGATGCGCTGGCGGGTCGCGTCGGCTTCGAGCTCGGCGGCCGGGCGCTTCGCGGCCTCGGCGTTCTCGGTCATCGCCGCGGCGCGGGCGATGCGGGCGCGGGCCAGCGCCAGGTTGGGCGAGTTCGCGATCGCCTGGTCGACCAGCGCGTCCAGCTGCGGATCGCGGAAGGTCTTCCACCAGGCGGCATCGAGCGCGGGGCTCTGGCTGTCGTCGAGGCCGAGGCGGGCCGCTTCGGCGCCGTCGAGCGGACGGCCGGGCTGGTCCAGCTTGGGGATGGGCGCGCAGGCGGTGAGCACCATCAGCAGCGCCGCGCCCATGGCCAGGACCAGGGTGGTGCGGTGAAGGAATCGGGAGGTCATCGGGGGGTCCTCAATGTTGTTCTTTTGGAGGGAGCAGGCAATTGAAAAGGGCAGCATCGGTCGCACTTGTCCGTCGTGGCTCATCGATCAGTTGCTCGTCATTCGCACTTGTCGACCAGCGTCGACGACTCGGACGTCAAGCCCGCGTCGCGGATAGCCTGGCCGTTGACGACGATGCGCTGCAGCAGGCCGATCAGCGTGCGGAACTCCTGGTCGGTGAAGCCGGCCAGGTGGTCGTTGAAGACCTTGGACAGCACGCCGGGGGCGGCCGCCATCGCGTTCACGCCGACCTCGGTCAGCGAGACCATCACCACGCGCCGGTCCTCGACCGATCGCTCACGGCGCACCAGGTTCTTGGCTTCCAGCCGGTCCAGCAGCCGGGTCATCGCCCCGCCGTCCATCGCCAGCTCGCGGGCGAGCGCGGCGCTGGACATCGGACCGTTGAAGCGCAGGCGCAACATCGGCGCCCACTGGGCGTGGGTCAGGTCATGCTGGCCGAGCATCTTGTCGGCCTGCAGCACCATGGACTGCTTGATCTGCCGCAGCAGCCAGCCCAGGCTAGGCTCCGACGTGAAGCTGTCGGCGCTATAGAAATCGGCGGGCGGGGGCAACTTGGCACTCATGGCGTCGTCTTTCGTTACTTCGGATTTCCAGGACGGATCTTCTGGAAATGCTTGATGACAATTATTGCTTAGGCAATGATTGCCGTGCCAATCACTGCCTGGGATGGGCTTTGCGTGGGTAGGGACATTCCCGCAACACGTGGCCCCTAAACTGAGCTCATGTCCGCCATGTCCCCTACTTCTCCCACCTCCTCCCCCTCGGAGACGGGTGTCCACCCCGAGTCGGCTCCCTCATCGGGCGGACAGGCAAACGCCGTGCGCACACCGACCAAGGCATCGCCCAAGACGCCGCCCCCCTTGCGGGCGATGGCGCCGGCGCTGTGGCCTTTCCTGCGGCCGTACCGGGGGCGGATCGCCGCGGCGATCGTCTTCCTGATCCTGGCGGCCGCGGCGACGCTGGTCTTCCCGCTCGCGCTGCGGCAGCTGATCGACCAGGGCCTGGTCTCCGCCGATCCGGGCGACCGGTTGATGGCGCTGCGCGAGCACTTCGTCTGGCTGTTCGCGACCGGCGCGGCGCTGGGCGTGTTCTCGGCGCTGCGGTTCTACGCGGTGACCTGGCTGGGCGAGCGCGTCAGCGCCGACCTGCGCACCGCCGTCTACAGCCACGTGCTGCGCCAGAGCCCCGAGTTCTTCGAGACCACGCAGACCGGCGAGGTCATCAGCCGCATCACCACGGACACCACGGTGATCCAGAGCATCGTCGGCTCCAGCCTGTCGATGGGGCTGCGCAACGTGATCATGGGCCTGGGCGCGGTGGCGCTGCTGATCTACAGCAATCCGTGGGTGATGACGCAGGTGCTGGGCATCCTGGTGCTGGTCGTGGCACCGGCGATGTTCTTCGGACGCCGGGTGCGGCGTCTGTCGCGCTCCAGCCAGGACCGCATCGCCGACACCAGCGCGATCGCCGCGGAGATGCTCAACGCGATCACCGTGGTGCAGTCGCACGCGCAGGAAGCGCGCGAGGCGGTGCGCTTCGACGTCGCCAGCGAGGCCGCGTTCGACACGGCGCGCAAGCGGACCAAGGTGCGCTCCTTCCTGGTGGCCTTCATCATCACGGCGACCTTCGGCGCGCTGCTATGGGGGCTGTACCAGGGCACGCAGGCGGTGATGGCGGGCAAGATCTCGGCCGGTCATCTCGGGCAGACGGTGGTCTACGTGATCCTGCTGGTGTCGTCGGTGGCGGTGCTGGCGGAAGTCTGGGGCGACCTGCTGCGCGCGGCGGGCGCGATGGAGCGGCTGATGGAGCTGCTCGCGGCGCAGTCGCCGGTGGCGGATCCGGCGGCGCCGGTCGCCCTGCCCGCTTCGGCCGGCCCGGCGCGCGTGAGTTTCGAGCAGGTGCGTTTCCACTACCCGTCGCGGCCCGACCGCGCCGCGCTGGAGGACTTCACGCTGCGCATCGAGCCCGGAGAGACGGTGGCGCTCGTCGGCCCGAGCGGCGCCGGCAAGAGCACGGTGCTGCAGCTGCTGCAGCGTTTCTTCGACGTCCAGGGCGGCAAACTGCAGCTGGACGGCGTGGCGGTGGACCGCGTGAAGCTGGCCGACCTGCGCGGCCGCATGGCGCTGGTGCCGCAGCAGAGCGTGATCTTCTCGGCCAGCGCGCTGGACAACATCCGCTACGGCCGTCCGGACGCGAGCCGGGAGGAAGTCATCGCCGCCGCCAAGGCCGCGCATGCGGACGAGTTCATCCGCCAGTTGCCGGACGGTTACGACAGCTTCCTGGGCGAGCGCGGCGTGCGCCTGTCCGGCGGACAGCGCCAGCGCATCGCGATCGCGCGGGCGATGCTCCAGGATGCACCGCTGCTGCTGCTCGACGAAGCCACCAGCGCGCTGGATGCCGAGAGCGAACGGCTGGTCCAGCAGGCGTTGGATGAAGCGATGCGCGACCGCACGACGCTGGTCATCGCGCACCGCCTGTCGACGGTGCAGCGCGCTGATCGCATCGTCGTGATGGATCACGGCCGCATCGTCGAGCAGGGCACGCATGCCGAGCTCGTCGCACGCGGCGGCCTGTACGCGCGCCTGGCCGCTCTCCAATTCAACGCTTGAGTGTTACTCCCTCTCCCGCTTGCGGGAGAGGGTTGGGGTGAGGGCCAGCGGCCGTGCCCGTCCACCACTCTAAAATCTTCCCCATGACCGCCGACATCACTTCCTCGCGCCCGGTGCGCAGCCAGTTCGAAGACTTCATGCGCCACGTGTACGAGCACGGGGTCGCCAAGGGTGACCGGACCGGCACGGGCACGCGCAGCGTCTTCGGTCACCAGATGCGCTTCGACCTGAGCGAGGGTTTCCCGCTGGTGACGACGAAGAAGGTGCACCTGAAGTCGATCATCCTGGAGCTGCTGTGGTTCCTGCGCGGCGACTCCAACGTCAAGTGGCTGCAGGAGCGCGGCTGCACGATCTGGGACGAGTGGGCGCGCGAGGACGGCGACCTGGGTCCGGTCTACGGCGTGCAGTGGCGCAGCTGGCCGAAGGCCGGCGGCGGGCACGTGGACCAGATCGCGGAGGTGGTGAAGCAGTTGAAGACCAACCCGGACTCGCGCCGGATCATCGTCTCGGCGTGGAACGTGGCGGAGCTGGACCAAATGGCGCTGATGCCCTGCCACGCGTTCTTCCAGTTCTACGTGGCGCACGGGAAGCTGTCGTGCCAGCTGTACCAGCGCAGCGCGGACATCTTCCTGGGCGTGCCGTTCAACATCGCGAGCTACGCGCTGCTGACGCAGATGCTGGCGCAGCAATGCGGGCTGGGGCTGGGGGACTTCATCTGGACGGGCGGGGATTGCCACATCTACTCGAACCACTTCGAGCAGGTGGAGACGCAGCTGTCGCGCAGCCCGTTCCCGTATCCGACGATGCACATCAAGCGCAAGCCGGAGTCGATCTTCGACTACGAGTTCGAGGACTTCGAGCTGCAGGAGTATCAGCATCACGCGGCGATCAAGGCGCCGGTGGCGGTGTGAGCAGCAGAAGCTGAACTAGGCCAACCTGTTCTGGGCTTTGTTTTCGGGGCAAGACATGACCCCACAGCGCGCCACGATTCCGTGCAGCAATTGGCCATCTGGCGTGGTCTTTAGCCGAGTCTCGACTGTGCATCGCTAGCATCTTCTTTCCATTCTTTTGGAGGGAAGATGAAAACAATCAAGCTGAATCAATCGCGCGTCGCACTGCTTCTCGGAATCGCCGCCCTGCAAGGCTGCAGCTCACCCGCAACGACCGAAGCCGCTTCTGACGTCATCGGTCCTCGGGTCACCTTTGCTTGGAGAGATGCAAAGGATGACCTTCACCGGGTTCCGGACCTTGGTGGTTCCAGCACCGAGAACCTCAAGATCTCCCGCTTTCCCGGCACGGTGACGAGACTCGGACCCTTCATCAGCACAGGTCGGAAGTGCAGCGGTGGCGAATCGACCTGCCGACTGGCAGTGGTCCTTCTGACGCTGCGCTATCAGACCAAGCTTGAGGGAAACACCTGGGTCCTTGAAGGCGAAGCGATCAGCTCTGCCCAGCGTTCTGCCGAGGTGAGAGACGAGATCGGTGGCCAGCAGCGCCTGAAGAAATCAATCCCGGACGACGTGCCTGTCGTTGAGGACGAGCCCGCAAAGACGGTGCCGTTCCGGTGGGTGGTCGATGCGAAAAAGCCGCTTGTCCTGAATGGTGTCGTGGGGTCGGGGTTCACGCTCTCGGCAGAGAACTGACGTCAGCGTACTCTCGCCTGAAGAAGCAGCCTCAACTCTGCGATGCAACTCGTCTACGACTATCCATGACCCCACACGGGGGGCCAATTTATGAGTTCTCAGCGTCTTGCCTTCAAGTACCGCAGCGGCGAATCCACGACACTCGAGCGAGACTTGGCAGGCTTGCGAGACGCCACGTTCTTCTCTGCGTTACGGGCCACACTCAACGACCCATTTGAAGGTCGGTTCAACAGAAGCGATCTGGATTCCCAGTTCTCTGCGCTTCGAAGTGTTGTATCGCTTGTCGCCCCAAAGGCTTTCAACTCTCTGGATTCTGTCTCATCCGCACTTGATGAGGTCCTGAGCTTTGTGGACAAGAGTGGCATCTTCTCCTTGAGCTACACGCCGCTTTCCGAGTTGATCTGGGCACACTATGGCGGGTCACACAAGGGCTTCTGCATCGGATACGACCTAGACAAGCTCGTGGAGTTCGAGCCGGCCCTGCACTCTTGCATCGACGTGAAATATCAAGATGCTGTGCCGGTGCTGCGGTCGAATCAGTTCATCGGGCGCAAGACTCCGGAAGCCGCGTTGCAGGAGATGCTGGGAATTAAGTCAACCGCTTGGTCGTACGAGCAAGAGGTGCGTGTGGTGACGGCTCCGCCTGGAGTGCATGCGCACGATTTCCGTGCAGTGAAGACGGTCTACTTCGGACTCCGATGTCCCGAGTCGACTCGAATGGCCGTAATGGAAGCCCTGGCTGGGCGAGGAGTACTCTATGAACAGGTGGAGAGCCCGCGAGCGTCGTACTTGCTTAGCTCACAACGAATCGAAGACGCGTTCGCCTCGGCTCCAAAGTACATGGCGAACATTGCGCCAATCAACGACGGCGCCTTGCAACCCGACTATTTGAAACTAGAGCAGCATCAACACAAGGCTTATCTGTTCATGGCGGCCGAAGTTGTTCGAAGAGAACCGTACTGCCGCGAAATTCAGCTCGTTGATTTCAGCGGATCGAAGAGTACGCCCGAGCGGCCTGTGATCTTTGTCCAGTACCTTCGCGCAAAGGACAAATGGGTCAAGCGCTACCTTACATTCTCCGAAATTGAGAAGCTGTATGAAGAGCTGAAGCTGCCGGCGCCCTTCCAGTCGTAAACGACCGCACTTTGATGGAAAAGCTGAGGCGACAAGACGCTTCGCTGCTCTTGCGGAGCCGGTTCGGGCACGCTCGCGGTTTCGACGGACTTCTAATATTTCGCCGAGAGCCGTCGTTCGCTGTCCCTGAGGGGTCGTACAAGTATCGCTTTCACTGTTCAGTGTTTGGCCTCACTGCTTGACCTCTTTAGCGATTCGATCGTCATCGTTTTTGGGCGATCGACATGCGCCCGCCCCCCTGGTTAGGGAGCACACAAGCCTCTCCCCCTCCAGATACACTTCTGCAACAACTATTAGCCGAAGGGAGTGAGCGTGAGCGATCAAATTTCGTTCGAGACCAACGATTTCGCCGACAACCCGGAGCCTCGGTGCCCTTGCGTTCTTCTCCTGGATGTCTCCGGCTCCATGAGCGGCCAGCCAATCGCGGAACTTAACTCCGGCTTGGTCACCTTCAAGGACGAGCTCGCGGCCGATGCGCTGGCCATGAAGCGTGTGGAGATCTCCATCGTCACCTTCGGACCGACCAAGGTGGAGCTACCGTTTACGAGCGCATCGTCGTTTTATCCTCCAGTGCTCAGCAGTCAAGGCGATACGCCCATGGGGAGCGCGATCTTGCAAGGCATCGAGCTCGTCAAGCAACGGAAGAACGAGTACCGCGCAAACGGCATTTCGTACTACCGGCCCTGGGTCTTTCTCATTACTGACGGCGGTCCTACTGACGCGTGGCAAGCCGCGGCGGCAGCTGTCCGCGAGGGTGAAGCGTCGAAGGCTTTCGCCTTCTTCGCCATCGGCGTGAAAGGCGCGAACATGGATGTCCTGAAACAGATCAGTTCGCGCGAGCCGCTGTCGCTGGACGGCCTGAAGTTTCGAGAGTTGTTCAGTTGGCTGTCCAGCTCCTTGCGCTCTGTCTCCCGCTCCACCCCGGGCACTGAGGTTCCTCTCGAGGCACCGAAGGGCTGGGCCTCGGTGTGAACTGGCGCGTCGTCAACGCCTCCGACGTTGGAACTTCGCACATCGCCGCAGGCCGAGGATGCGAGGACAGTTCGTGGGCTAGCGTTGATCGGACTTCCGCAGGGCTGGAAGTCCTTTCGATGTTCGTGGCGGACGGTGCGGGCAGTGCGCTTCGCGGGGGTGAAGGCGCCGAGCTCGCTGTGCAAGCAGCAGCGTCGTTCATGGCAGGCGCGCTTGCGCACGCAGAGTTTGGAATCAACGACGCACTTGCGGTCGAACTGGTCGTTGCTGTCCGCTCGCATATCTACGCTGCAGCGGAGTCGACCGGCCTAACTGCTCGCGATTACGCATGCACCTTTCTCGGCATCATCTCTGCGCCCGGCGGAACGCTAGCGCTTCAGATTGGCGATGGCGGCATCGTGCTCGACGTTGGCAAAGGCCTTGAGGTCCCCATTGTCCCGATGGCCGGCGAATACGCCAACATGACCCATTTCGTCACAGATGAAGATGCTGTGAAGGTTCTCGTCACCAAGGCGTTCACGGAGCCGGTGATCCGAGCTGGAGCCTTCAGCGACGGCCTGCAACGACTTGCATTGAACATGGCGACGAACACCGCTCACGAGCCGTTCTTTTCGCCATTCTTCCGTGTGCTAAGCACTGCGCCGTTTGATCAAGAGGACGAGCTGCAGAAGGCCCTCCAAAGGTTCCTCTCCAGTCCGGCGGTGAACGAGCGCACCGATGACGACAAGACACTTGTGCTAGCAGTGCAGCAAGCGTGATTTGCGATGGCGAAGACGGTCACCACATCGAAGGGTTTGGCCCTTCAACTTGGCCGAGAACTTGGAAGAGGTGGCGAAGGTTCCGTGTTCGAGGTTCCAGCGTCTGCCGAACAGGTCGCCAAGCTGTACCACAAGCCTCCGGATGCCAAAAAACAGGCCAAGCTGTCGTTCATGGCCGCTACTGCGGATTCCAAACTGACCCGCTATGCGGCCTGGCCGCAGGAGACACTTCACAACGGCAAGGGCGGATCGGTCATCGGTTTTTTGATGCCCAAGGTGACAGGCAGAGAGCCCATTCATATGGTCTACAGCCCTGCTCACCGCAGACAGGAACGACCGAAAGCCGCGTGGGATTACCTCCTCTTTGTTGCGCGCAATACAGCCGCCGCCTTTGAGACCATTCACGAGCACGGACACGTCCTAGGAGATGTGAACCAGGGTAACGTGATGGTGGGCTCCGACAGCAAGGTAGTGCTCATCGACTGCGACTCCTGCCAAGTCAACGCCGCAGGCACCCTGCACCTTTGCGAGGTAGGTGTCTCGCACTTTACGCCGCCAGAGTTGCAAGGGCTGTCTTCCTTCGATGGAATCGTCCGCAAGCCAAACCATGACAACTTTGGCTTGGCACTGCTCATCTTCCATCTCCTCTTCGGCGGTCGACACCCGTACTCCGGGGTGCCACTTCGCGACGGTGTCGGCGACGCTCTGGAGAGCGACATCAAAGGCTATCGCTACGCTTACGCACGCGATGCCCGACAACGAGGGTTCTCTCCTCCCCCGCGCTCAATACCCACGGAGATCGTTCCGGACGCCATGCAGAGCATGCTCCATGCGGCGTTCACGGAGACTGGCGCGCAGGGCGGTCGGCCAACCGCCAAACAATGGGTAGCCGCTCTCGATGCACTGCGCAGTAGGTTGAAGCGATGCTCCGTGAGCTCGTCAATGCACGTGTATCCCGATCACTTGTCTGCATGCCCTTGGTGCACGCTTGAGCGGCAAGGCATCGCCTATTTCATTGACCTCGGCACGACCTACACCCCCACGGCTACGGGCTTCGTGCTGGCCAAAGCCTGGGCGCTCATTGAGGCGGTTCCGGTCCCGCCGGTCGTGACGTTGCCAAGCATTGGCAATTTCAACGTCAAGCCGAAGGAACTGCCCAGTGGAGTCAGAGGGAAGAATGACGTCCTGGGCTATCGACTCTTAGCCGTTGGGCTGGCTCTAGTCGTTGCAGTGTCAGAACCTGCGGCATGGTTCTGGTGTGCCTTGGCTGCATTCGTTGTTTGGCACATGCTGTCCTCCGTTGGAGCTGATGCCCGGAGCGCGGAGTGGAAGAGGAGAAAAGATGCGAAGGCCGCCGCCCAAAGCGAGTACGAGCGTCTCTCAGGTCAGCTTCAGGCCGAAACAGGCCCGCAGGGCTTCAGTATGCGTCGCCAGGAACTTGTGAAGGCGCGGGACGAATACCAGGCCATTCCTCAGCGTGAGCAACACGAACTGGACAAACTCAAAGCCACAGCTCAAGACCGGCAGAAGCAGAAGTTCCTGGACGGGTTCTTCATCGACAGCGCAGACATTGCTGGCGTCGGCCCCGCTCGAAAAGCAGCGCTGCGGTCCTTCGGCATCGAGACCGCTGCAGATGTGGACTGGAACCGAGTGCGACAGGTCCGCGGCTTCGGCGAAGGCCTGACCCGTGCTGTAGTGGATTGGCGCTCCAGTTGCGAGCGCCGCTTCGTCTTCAATCCCGCCACTGCAATATCAGCAGCCGACATCGCGACGATCAAGTCAAAATTTGGCGCACGGAAGGTAGCACTTGAAGCGATTCTTGGATCAGGTGCAACTGAACTCCGTCGTTTCCGAGACAGCGCTGCACAGCGCGCAGAGACGCTGCAACCAGCGCTAAACAAGGCTGCGGCTGCGCTAGCGCAAACGACCGCAGACCTAACTGCGATGTGATTGGGGAGTGATCAATCTATGGCGCAGACGCTACGTAGTCTGAACAGGTGCAAAGACTGCCGGTACACCTGGTATCCGCGCGGGAAGAACTTGTCTCGGGTGTGCCCAAACTGCGGCAGTTCCAATGTCGCTATCGTCGTCAACTGGATACCGCTGGTTGCCGTCGGAGCGATTGCGCTTTACCTCGTCTTTGGAAGCAAGACGTCCGACCGTACACGTAGTGAGTCAGCCCAAATCGAGTCGCCGGCACCAGGTCTTGCCTCTGTGGAAATTACGGAGGCGCCCTCGACCTCCGAGCCCCCAGCTCCAGCCGCCCTCGTCGTTGAAGCTCCTTCGCCGAGATCTGCAGATCTGAAAGCCCCAGCAACGGTCGACGACACGAAGGCCACGAGCACGCAACTAGTCGAGTCCTTGGAGGAAAAGCGTTCGGCTCTAGCAAAGACCGAAGACGCTCCGAAGTCATCTCAGTTGCCCGTTTCGACTCACTTTGATGAGTACGAGCGCATCTATTCGGACGAAGAGATATCAGCGCTCGAGGAGCGACATCGTTACCAAGGCGACGACCCAATTGTGCGTGCCCGCTTGGGCATCCCGTCGCGCGAAACGAAAAAACTTATCCGTTGACGGTGATCGACCTCAATACGAGTAACTCACAAACACCGCCCCCACCGGCGACGTCGTGCGCCGTGTGAGCGGGCTCTTCTTCGCATCACCCAGCAGCGTCTGCGCGCCGACCATCCCGGTGACGCTCCAGTCGGTCGAGAGCTTGTACTGCCAGCTCACCCCAGCTTCCGCGAGATGCATGCCACCCTTCGGCGTGTAAACGGCGTACCCCGACCTCGCCGACTGCGCCGCCGTCACCCCGTGATACGTCTGCATGTACTTCTTGTCGGCCGCATTCGCCGACGCCGACAGCACCACCGTGTTCTTCCCATCCGCCAGCAGCGTCGCCGCGGCGCCGATGCTGTACAGCGAGCCGTTGTCGCGATTGGAGATCGCCTGCTCCGTCGAGACCTGCAATTGCAGGCGTTCCATCACCGCATAGCTCAGCGCCAGGTTCGCGGTGGCGCTCCCTTTCACATCGCCCATGCCGCGCAGGTACTTGCTGCCGGTGCTGAAGCTCAAGCCGCTGCTCTTCTTCTCCTTGCGCTCGCCGCGATAGCCCAGCGCCGCGCTGTAGCTCAGGCCGCTCGCCTCGCCGGCGAATCCGACGCCGCGTTGCGTGCTCGCGAAGAAGCCGCTGGCATGCGCGTACTCGATGCCGATGAGCGGCACCACCATCCGCTCGTCGGAGCCCGTGTACCGCGTCGACACCCCCACGCCTCCTTGGACGACGAGCGAGGACCTCGGCGCGGCCGGCGTTGCGGATTGCGCCTGCGCGGCTACTCCGATCGGCAGCATCAGGGAGGCGAGAACGGCAGGAGAAAGTTTCATCATGGTGGTGTTCGTGGATGTCATTGAGAAGTGGATCGCGCTCATTCGAAGCGCTTGAAAGGTCGGCATTCGCCGGAGAGCCGCCTGCCCTCCGCCTGGCGGCCGGTGACGCGGTAGTTGCCCTTGCACCATTCCGCCGCCGTCCGGTCGCACGCAGCCCAGCCCTCCGGACCGGCGCAGGTGACGACGAAGTCCTTGCGCTCCTGCGCCGCGAAGAGCGGATCGAATGCGGCCGCGCACGCGCCCAGCGCGCAGACGATGACGTAGAGCGACGGTGTGATCGGACGGTGCTGAGGTGCAGCAGTCATGTCGTTACTCCCTGAACTGCGCCCGGCAACCCGCCGGACCGCCACGGCAGTGTCGAAAACCCTCATGAACCCAACCTGAGCCGGACATGAAGAAAGGATGAAGCGCCGTCCGCCACGGCCCTTTCCTGCGCCCCGGGCTGGTCCAATGTCGGCATGAAGATCCTGCTCATCGAAGACGACCTGGACCTGGGCAACGGCGTGCGCATCGCGCTGACCGACCACGGCATGGACATCGTCTGGGCGCGCAACATCGAGGGCGCGCTGCGCCAACTCGAGGACGGCGCCTGCGACCTGGTCCTGCTGGACCTCGGCCTGCCCGACGGCGACGGCCTGCATCTGCTGGCCCGCCTGCGGCGCGAGCAGGGCTCGCTGCCCGTCCTCATCCTCAGCGCCCGCGACGCGTTGAAGGACCGCCTGCAAGGCCTGGACTCCGGCGCCGACGACTACCTCGTCAAACCCTTCGAGGTCGCCGAGCTGGTCTCGCGCATCCGCGCCCTCGCCCGCCGCAGCTACGGTTTCGACGGCGACCTGCTCACCGTGCGCGACCTGCAGCTGCACCTCCCCACGCGCCGCGTCAGCGTGGCCGGCCGCCCGGTCGAGCTCACCGTCAGCGAGTACGACCTGCTGCGCCTGCTGATGATGCGCACCGACCGCATCGTCACCCGCCGCACGCTCGAGGAACAGGTGCTCCCCGGCGGCCAGAGCAACGCCAGCAACTCGCTCGACGTGCACATGGCCAACCTGCGCCGCAAGATCGGCGACGGCTACGTCCGCACCGTGCGCGGCGTGGGCTACGTGATCGATCTGCAGGAGGGCCCATGAGCACAGCGGTCCTCCGCGGCCTGAGGGCGGCGACGTCCGCCGTCTTCAGGCCGAGCCTGGTCCGGCGTCTGCTGGTGGCGCAGATGCTGCTGCTCACGCTGCTCTGGTCGATCGGGTTCGTCTACCTGCTGTATCAGGGCGCGCGGCCGCTGCTCCAGAGCCACCGGATCTACGAGACGATCAACGCGATCGCCGACGAACTCGTCGAGGACCCGGCGCGCCGCAACCGCGTCCTGGACCGCGCCCATGAAGCGATCGTCGATGAATTCGACGAGCTCAACGATCCGAAGCCCAGCTTCATCGTCGAGCAGCGCGGGCAGGTCGCCTATCGCAGTCCGCAGGCGCCTGCGGTCGTCCCGTCCGGCCCCTTGGACGAGGAGTACCCGCTTCGCGTCGACGGCGTGGGTTACGTGGCCAAGACGGTGATGGCGCCCAGCGGAACACGCACGACGTTCTTCGCCCAGGACCACGGGATGAACGTCTTCATCACGATCTTCTCCAAGAGCTTCTTCCTGCTGCCGCTGCTGATCAGCATCCCTTTCCTGGTCCTGCCGGCCTGGCTGTCGATCCGCCTGGCGATGAGGCCCTGGACCGGCGTCGCCCGCGAGATGACCGCCCGCGGCCCGCAAGACCTGGCCCCGCTCGCCTATCGCGGCGGGCATCGCGAACTCGCCGTCATGGTCGACGCGATCAACGGCTGGATGCGGCGCGTGCGCGACAGCAGCGAACGCGAACGCAGCTTCGTCGCCGACGCCGCCCATGAGCTGCGCACCCCGCTGGCGGCGATGCTCGTCAACGTCGAGGCGCTGCGCGTGAACGCCCGCGACGAGCGCGAACGCCAGCTCATGGCCGGCGTGATCAGCAGCGGCCATCGCGCCACGCGCATGGTCAACCAGCTGCTGCGCCTGATGCGCAGCGAAGCGCACGGGTCCGATCCGGTCGAGCGCGTCGAGCTGGACCGCCTGCTGCAGGACCGGCTGGCGGTGCTGTCGCCGTTGGCATCGGCGCGATCGGTGGAGCTCGAGCTCTCTGCGGAACCGGGGCTGTGCGTCGCGGCGCAGCTCACCTCGCTGGAGTCGCTGGTCGACAACCTGGTCGAGAACGCCGTCAAGTACGGCCCGGTGGGCGGCACCGTGCGCGTGATGCTGAAACGCGCCGGCGGCGAGGCCCTGCTGTACGTGACGGACCAGGGCCCCGGCATCCCGCCAGCGCTGCGCGAGCGCGTGTTCGACCGCTTCTTCCGCGATCCGGCGCAGCGCGAGCCCGGCAGCGGCTTGGGGCTGGCTATCGTCAAGGCCGTACTGGACCAGCTCGGCGGTCGGATCGAGATGCGCGATCGCCTGGGGGAAGACAACGGCAGCGGCTTGGAGGTCGCACTGAGACTTCCGTTGGCGGAAGCATCGAAGGCAAAGGCGTCGTCGGACTATCTCGAACCCAGGACCTAGTGGCTGCCCGGCGCCAGCCTGGCGCCAGCAGGTTTTCCGTTCACTTCTTGCTGCGCCGGAACTCCCACGGAGGGGTCGGCGCCGCCTCGCTCCACAGGCCGCGTCTCGCGCGCCGGGCATCGACCTCCTCGGCCGAGTAGAGGGTGCGCTGGCCGGCCGCCTGTTCCCGCGCGTACGCCTTGTAGTGCCACGCCAGGCCCGCTCTCAGCTGGGCTTGACCGACATCGACCGAACGCACGCGGACCACCCCGAGGATGCGGCCGTAGCGGTCTCTCTTCTTCCAGTCGACGACCACCTCCTGTCTGAACACCAGCTCGGACAGGTGCTGGCGCGAACGCTCACCGAAGGCCTGGCGCTTCTCCGGCGCATCGATGCCGACCAGCCGCACGCGATGCTGATGGTGCTCGTTGTCCAGCACGGTCAGTGTGTCGCCGTCAGCAAGGCCGACCACCTCGCCTCGGAGCGTCGCTGCGCTGGCGGTACCGAGCAAGCCGCACAGGAGGACCGCAATCAGGCACGCGTGGCGCGGGGAGAACGGAGAGAACTGGGAAAGGCATCTACCGGAGGAAACGGGCATGAACGGAGCAGAGCTGCGACGGGACCCGGTTTGTAGATCATCTTGGACACGTGGCAGAGTCGGGCTGTCAAAAATGCATAGATTGATGTGTCCATGAAGCTCCTCATCACCGGACTGAACGGCACCGTGGCGCCCTGGGTCGGCCGCGAAGCCGAAGCGCGAGGCTGGGACGTCGTCGCGTGGGACCGCAACGCGGTGGATCCCGCCAACGAGACCGCCGCCCTCGCCTTCCTCCGCGCCGAGGCGCCGGATGCCATCGTCCACCTGGCGATGGGCGCCGAGTCCTGGGCAGGTCAACTGGCGGGCTTCGCGCGGCTGCACGGCGTCCACCTGGTCTTCGTGAGCACCGCGATGGTCTTCGACGCTTCGCCGGACGGACCTCATCGACCCGGCGACCCGCGGACCGCCAAGGACGACTACGGGCAGTACAAGATCCGATGCGAGGACGCCGTGCTGACGGCCTGTCCGTCGGCGACGGTGGCCCGCATCGGCTGGCAGATCGCGGCGGACGCCGTCGGCAACAACATGCTCCGCCACCTGGATGAGCAGCACGCCCGGGACGGGCGCATCCGCGCGAGTTCAGCCTGGCGGCCGGCGTGCTCGTTCATGTCCGACACCGCGGCGGCGCTCTGCGACCTCGTTCAGGAAGGAACGGGCGGTCCCGTTCACCTGGACAGCAACGCCTTGGATGCGCTGACCTTCGACCAACTGGTTCAGCAGCTGGCGAAGAAATTCGAGCGGGATTGGGTGGTCGAGGTGACGCAGGACTACGTGCATGACCAGCGGCTCGTGAACGAGAGCGGCGGATCGATGCTGCCCCCGCTGAGCGCACATCTGGGGTAAGGCCGCCCGCGATCGCCGGGGCTGCCTGCAGCTTGGCGGCCGCATTGTTCCTCCGCAGACAACTCCCTGTTCCCCCGCCCCCTGTAGATGACCAGGGCGTACATCGTTACGCTCTCGTATCGATAGGAGGGCCCGGAACAACGTCCGGGCCATTGACGTATGCAGCAGTTCGACTTTGATCTCTTCGTGATCGGCGCAGGCTCCGGCGGAGCGCGTGCCGCCCGGGTCGCCGCAAAGCATGGGGCGCGCGTGGGCATCGCCGAGGGCGCCAACTTCGGCGGCACCTGCGTCAACCGCGGCTGCGTGCCCAAGAAGCTGATGGTCTACGCCAGCCGCATCCCCGACGCGATCAAGTCCGGCAAGGCCTTCGGATGGGACGCGCCGGCCGCCCGCTTCGACTGGAACGCCTTGATGAGCCACAAGGACACCGAGATCGACCGCCTGGAGAGCGTCTACGAGCGCAACCTCCTGGGCGCCGGCGTGCAGACCTTCCCCGAACACGCCACGCTGCTGGACGCCAACACCGTGCGGCTGCGCAATAGCGGCCAGGTCGTGACGGCCCAGCGCATCCTCATCGCCACCGGCGCCGCGCCTGCCCGCCCCGACTTCCCCGGCGTCGAACTGGCGATCACCTCCGACGAGCTCTTCCATCTGCCCGAGCAGCCGAAGCGCCTCCTGATCGTCGGTGGCGGCTACATCGCCGTCGAGTTCGCCGGCGTCTTCGCCGGTCTGGGCAGCCAGGTGACGCAGCTCGTGCGCGGCCCGGCGCTGCTGCGCGGCTTCGACGACGAGATCGCCGAGACGCTGCGCGAGCATCTGTCCATGCGCGGCGTCGACCTGGTCTTCGAGGACCGCATCGAGCTGCTGCAGCGGGAAGGCGCGGCACTGCGCGTCACCACGACCGGCGGCCGGTCCTTCGAGGTGGATACCGTCCTGCTCAGCACGGGCCGTCTCCCGAACATCGAAGGACTCGGGCTCGAAGCAGCCGGCGTCGAGGTCAACGACAAGGGCGCGATCGTGGTCGGCCCGGGCGGCCGCACGACCGTCGTCTCGATCTTCGCCATCGGCGACGTGACCGATCGTCTGAACCTGACGCCGGTGGCCATCCGCGAGGGTCAGGCGTTCTCGGACCGCCACTACGGCGGCATCGAATCGCCGGAGATCGACTACGCGCTGGTCCCGACCGCCGTCTTCACGACGCCCGAGATCGGCGTCGTGGGCATGACCGAGTCGCAGGCGCGCGAGCACTACCCTCGCCTGCGCGTGCTGAAGACGCGGTTCCGCTCGATGGCGCAGGCCTTCGCCGGCTCGCAGGATCAGGTCTTCTTCAAGGTCCTGGTCGACGATGCGACGGACCGCGTGGTGGGCGTGCATCTGCTCGGCGAAGGCGTCGCCGAGATGATCCAGTTCATCGCCGTGGCCTTGAAGGCGAATGCGACCTGGCTGGACTTCCGCAGCACGGTGGCCTTGCATCCGACCATCGCCGAGGAGCTGGTCACGCTCAAGTGAGATCGGCGGGGCGGCGAGCCGGGGCCATCCACGGCTCGCCCATCGATGGGACCGTGCGCCGCGGGGCCTCTTCTCTTCCGCTTGTCCTACACGCACTCGCACCGCTCTCCGGCAGAGGCAAGTCCCGACCCCCGGCACCATTCAGGCAACTCTTCAGAGCACTGCCATGACCACCAACCCGCCGATCTCCGCCGCCGACGTCCTCCTGCGCATCGTGTCCGCGCGCCCCGCCCTGCGTGTCGACGACGTCGAGCTGCACAGCTCGGCGCGCGGCCTGAGCAACGCCGCGCTGGACGCGCTGGTGGAACTCGCGGCCCTGACCGAGACCACCGACGAGGCCGCCGCCGAAGCCGGCTACCGCCAGGCCATCGCCAACGATCCCTGCCACATCGAGGCCTTCTCGCAGCTGACCTCGCTGCTCAGCCGCCAGGGCCGCCACGACGACGCGCTGGAACTGATCGACCAGGCCGTCGGCTGGTGCAGCGACATCGCCTCGCTGTACTTCTTCGCCGGCAAGGTGCAGGAGAGCGCCGGTCGCGCCACCCTCGCCATCGCCGCCTTCGAGCAGGCGCTCGACCTGAACCCGGCCCTGGCCGAGGCGCATTACCGCCTGGGCTCGTTGTGCGAGCAGCTCGGCGAGCCGCGCGCCTCCGCCGCCCACTTCCGCGTCTATCGCCGACTCGTGGACGAGAACCAGTCCAACCTGCGGCTGAGCTGAGCTGAGCTGAGCTGACCCGGCCCGAGCGGATTCGCGTAATCCCTCCTTCCGATCCCGCACGGCCGGTCCATCATCCGGCGGTCAACGAGGACTGCGGCGAGCCTGACGCTCGCCGCACCGCGTGGTGCCGCCGGATCGAGACCCAGAGCCGTTAGACGCCCGACCGAGCCCCGCCACGTCCCTCATGCATCCGCATTCGAGGAGGGGTTCCGTGAACACCATCGCCATCCTGATGTCGGCGTTCGTGCTGTCCGTCGTCGCGCTGATGATCTTCATCTGGACGCAACGACGCGGCATCCTGGACGGCGACCCGACAGCCGCTGAAGTCATCTTCGCCGCCGGCGAGGTCGGCACCGTCGAGGACCCCGCCTCCACCGGCCGACGCGTCCAGGCGCTGCAGGGCACCAGCCCGCCGCAGGGCGTGCCCGACGCCCGCGAGCTCGCCGAGCGCGCCCGCGCCGACGCCTCCTCCGGCCCGCTGGTGTTCTTCTTCCTCTGCTGCGCCTTCATCTGGCTGCTGGTCGCCTCCGCCGCCGGGCTGACCGCCTCCATCAAGCTCCACGAGCCCGACTGGCTGGTGCAGTACCCCTGGCTGACCTTCGGCCGCATCCGCACCATCCACCTCAACGCCGTCGCCTACGGCTGGGCGCCGATGGCGGGACTGGGCATCGCGCTGTTCGTCATTCCCCGGCTGCTCAAGACCGAGCTGGTCGGCGCGCGTTACGCCTTCCTCGGCGCCGCGCTCTGGAACGCCGCGCTGATCGCCGGCCTGGGCGCGATCGCCGCCGGCTTCAGCGACGGCCTCGAGTGGCTGGAGATCCCCTGGCAGATCGACATCCTCTTCGTCATCGGCGGCTCGCTGGTCGGCGTCCCGCTGGTGCTGACCCTGCTCAACCGCAAGGTCCACCACCTCTACGTCTCGGTCTGGTACATGGGCTGCGCGCTGTTCTGGTTCCCGGTGCTGTTCTTCGTCGCCAACGTCCCCGGCCTGCACAAGGGCGTGCAGCAGGCCGCGATGAACTGGTGGTTCGGCCACAACGTGCTGGGCCTGTTCTACACGCCGCTGGCGCTCGCCTCCATCTACTACTTCCTGCCCAAGATCGTGGGCCGGCCGGTGCAGAGCTACAACCTCTCGCTGCTGGGCTTCTGGGGCCTGGCCTTCTTCTACGGCCAGGTCGGCGGCCACCACCTGATCGGCGGCCCGGTGCCGGGATGGCTGATCACGCTGTCCATCGTCCAGTCCTTCATGATGGTGATCCCGGTGCTGGCCTTCAGCGTCAACATGCACGGCACGCTGAAGGGCCGACTCGCCGCCATCCGGCATTCGCCGACGCTGCGCTTCATCGCCTTCGGCGGGCTGATGTACTTCGCCAGCTCGGTGCAGGGCTCCTTCGAGGCGCTGCGCAGCGTCAACGCCGTCGCCCACTTCACCCACTACACCGTGGGCCATGCGCACCTCGGGCTCTACGGCTTCGTCACCATGGTGTTCTTCGGCGCCATCTACTTCGTCGTCCCGCGCGTGACGACGCGTGAGTGGCCCTCGCCCTGGCTGATCGGCGCGCACTTCTGGCTCGCCGCCGTCGGCATCACGATCTACTTCCTCAGCACCAGCATCGGCGGCTGGGAGCAAGGCAAGGCGATGCTCGACGCGTCGCGGCCTTTCATGGAATCGGTGACGCTGACGATTCCCTACCTGAAGCTGCGCAGCATCGGCGGCGGGCTGATGGCGCTGGGGCACGTGGTCTTCGCGGTGCACTTCGCGTTGCTGCTCGCCGGCAAGTCCGCCGGGCAGGATCAACCGACGCTGTTGCGCGCCATCTGAGCCGGAGCCGCCCATGTACAACGAAACCAAGCTGCTGGCCGGCGGGATGGTGATGCTCGGCGTGGCGACCAGCGCGCTCGTGGTCGTGCCCTACCTGACGGTGCGCGACCTGCCGCCGCCCGCGGAACTCAAGCCCTACACGTCGGCGGAGCTGCGCGGACGCCAGCAATACATCGCCAACGGCTGCGTGTACTGCCACTCGCAGCAGCCGCGCGCCAAGGCCTTCGCGCCGGACACGGAACGCGGCTGGGGCCGACCCAGCGTCGCGGCGGACTACGCCTACGACACGCCACACCTGCTCGGCACGATGCGCACCGGGCCGGACCTGTTCAACATCGGGGCGCGGCAGCCCAGCGACCAGTGGCATCTCGGCCACCTGTTCCAGCCGCGGGCCTATGTGCAGGGCAGCATCATGCCGTCCTATCCCTACCTGTTCGAGCTGAAGGCGAAGGCCGATCCCGGCGATGTCGAGGTGGTCCTACCGCCGGGCTACTCGCACGGCAAGACCGTCGTGGCGACGAAGGAGGCGCTGGATCTCGTCGCCTACCTGAAGAGCCTGAACCACACCTACGCCATCGTCGAGCTGCCGCCAGAGTCGCCCGCAACGGCGGCGTCGGGCGCGGCGCGCTGAAACGGGAGGACCTATGGCCGACCTCGACGTCTCCGCGCAGCAGAAGCGCGAACTCCCCGACCCCACCGAGCAGGTCACGCCGGTGCCCTGGTTCGTCCTCGCGACCACCATCGCGCTGATGGCGCTGGGCGTCGTCTACATCGCGCTCGCCGACATCAACACGCCGGCGGCCTGGGGCGACGGCCGGCAGGAATCGGAGCTGGCCGGCCCCTCCAAGAACGCCGCTGGCGCGAAGGTGGACGGCGCGGCGCTGTTCGCCTCGCTGTGCGTGGCCTGCCATCAGGCGTCGGGGATGGGGCTGCCCGGCGTGTTTCCGCCGCTGGCGGGCTCGGAGTGGGTGGCGGGGAAGGACACGACCGCCGCGGCCATCCTGCTGCACGGCGTGACCGGACCGGTGACGGTCAAGGGCACGACCTACAACGGCGCGATGCCCGCCTTCAAGGATCAGTTGAACGACGCGCAGATCGCGGCGGTGCTGTCGCACATCCGGTCGCAATGGGGCAACTCCGGCGCGGCCGTGACCGCGGAAACCGTCGCCAAGGTCCGCGAGGAGACGAAGGACCGCACCGCGCCCTTCGCCGGCGACAAGGACCTGCCGTCGCACGAGTGAGGTGCGCGCATGAGCGATTCCGCCTCACGTCCAGCGACGACGACGACGACGAGTCTGATGCCGACCCTCGCGGTCTGCGCGGTCGTCCTCGGGGTCGCCGCAGGCGCGATCGGGCATCTGACGCGGGGATTCGAACTCTGGACCTTCGAGGACCTCCGGCGCGATCAGGTGAGCCGCGGTGAGCTGCGCGCCGTACCGACATCCCTCGTGAATGCGGACGGTGCGTCGATGAAGGCTTTCGGCACCGCGCCACGGGGCGGCTCGACGCCGCGCCCCGCCGTCTATGTCGTCGACTTCATCTACACGAATTGCGTCTCGGTCTGCCAGACGCTGGGCGCCGAGTTCTACCGGGTGCAGGAGGCGCTCCGTCGCGAAGGCCGCGGGGATGTCCGGCTGCTCTCCGTCAGCATCGATCCGGTGCGCGATACCGTGCCCGCGCTGCGGGCCTATGCGGCGCTTCACCGCGCCGACGGCCAGCGATGGACGATCAGCGCGCCGACACAGATCGAGGCGCTGCAGAAGCTCACCGGCGCCTTGGGCGTCATCGCGATCCCGGACGGCCTCGGGGGCTATGTGCACAACGGCGCCATCCATGTGATCGACAGCTCCGGCGTGGTGCTCGGCATCCACGAGTACGACGAGTGGGAAACCGCACTGAGGCAGGCGAGAGGCCGCTGGCCCTCACCCCTCCCTCTCCCGCAAGCGGGAGAGGGCGAACGACCGAGCGAAGCTCAGGTCGCGCGCGGCGGCGGGGATTCGCAATGAGGTGGGTACTCGTCGCGTCGCCGCTGATCTGGCTGATCAGTCCGCTCCGCCATGCGGTCGAGGCGAGCATGTTCGCCCACATGGTGCTGCAGCTGCCGTTGCTCGTGTTGGCGGGGCTTATCGCCGGTCGGCAGCTCCCCGATCCGATCGCCAGGCGCATCGCGGCGGTCGACGCCTTCGGTCTGACCTCGGTGCTGGCGGTGATCGCGACCTCGTTCGCCTGGATGATTCCCGCGGCGCTCGACCTCGCGCTGCTGTCACCCGCCGTGGATCTGCTCAAGCATGTTTCGCTCTGGGTGTCGGGGTTCCTGCTGGGCACGGCGTTGCGCCGGCTCACGCTGGGCGTCGAGACCTTCCTGCTGGGCAACGTCGGCTGGATGCTCGCCACCGCCGGGCTGCTGTACATGGACGCGACGAGCCGGCTCTGCGTCAACTACCTCTTCGACGAGCAACGGGCCGCGGGCGTCGGCCTGATGGCGATGGCCGTGCTCCTCGGCCTGCGGCTCATGCTGCGATGGCACGGGGCGGCGTCCGATGGCGCGGCCGCGACAGCGCCGGGTCCGTCGACGGACCGGCGCCTGCCGGCCGCGCCCGCGTCCTTCGATGGCGATCAGTCGCGGTCGTAGACGAACACGAGGTCGTTGCGCGGTTCCTTGACGATGAGGTGGCCGCCGTCGCGGCAGTAGCGATGCTGTCCGTCATTGCCTTTCAGGCTCAACATCAGGCAGTCGCCCTCTTTCGTGTGGATCAGCAGCTCCCGGCGATCCACGTCGGTCACGCCCGGCCTAGAGACTGTGACGGAGGTCCTGTCGATCTTCAGACGCGTGACGCCCATGCGGTTGCGGATGTCCTCCACGACGTCGGCGGGCAAGCCCAGGGACTGGGCGTTGGCCGTCGTCTTGCTGACGTTGAGTTTCCATCTGCCCTCGATGGGCATGGTCTGCCGCGCGCAGGCGCTCAGGACGGCCACGATGACGAAGGTCGCGGCCATGGATGCAAGGCGGTTCATGTCGTTCTCTCCCCAGGATCCCTCTGCGGGACCTCCGGGCGCGATCTTGCGCTCTTTCCGTGTCGGGTTCCAGGGGCCAGGTGCCCGACCCGCCGGGAGCAGTGAGCCGTGAGCCGTGGCCGGCAGGAGCCTCTCCTCCGGACGTCGGCGTCATCCTCGCGCATACCGGCTCGGCGGCACACCGACCTGCCGGCTGAACGCCGTGCTGAAGGTGCTCGTCGAGCCGTAGCCAACGCGCTCCGCCACCTCCGAGACCGCCAGCTTGCCGGCGCGCAGCAGCTCCTTGGCGATCTCCATCCGCCAGGCCAGCAGGTACTCCATCGGCGCGACACCGACCGTGCGCGTGAAGCGCTCGTAGAACGCGGAGCGCGACAGCGCCGCCAGCTTCGCGAGCTGCGCCACCGTCCACGCCCGCTCGACCCGCGCGTGCATCTGCTGCAGCGCCTTGGCGAGCCGCTCGTCGGCGAGGCCGCGCAGCATGCCCGCGGGCGCGTCCGAGGTTGAACTCGCCCGCATGGCTTCGATCAGCATGGCCTCGACCAGGCGCGAGGTCATGAACTCGCCGCCCGGCTTGGGGACCATCGCTTCCTCGCTGACCAGCTGCACGAGCAGCGCCAGTCGTTCCGAGCCCCGCACATGCACCACGCGCGGCAGCAACGCCACCAGAAGGCCCGCATCGGCGCAGTCGAACTCGAACGCGCCGCCGAGCGATCGCATGTCCGCCGCCCCGCGGCGCTCGCCGTAACGCAGCTCGCCGCGTGTCTTCGCGGCCTCCCGCGGATCCATCGGCATCACCGGCACCGCATCGACGCTCGACAGCGTGAAGGCCGGCGTCGTCGGCAGCAGGACGAAGTCGCCGGCCTGGAGCGCCACCGGCTCATGGCCGTTGACCGCCAGGCGGCAGTGCCCCTCCAGGACGATGCAGAAGCTCGGCTGGCCGTACTCGCTGTACCGCACCGCCCAGCCGCCCTTGCCGCTGATCACGTTGGCCATGACCGCGCGCGGTCGCAGCAGACGCACGACATCGGAAAGGGGATCGCTCATGTCCGGACGTTGGCCAAAGAAATGCGGACGATACACCGTCGTGCGTCCGACGCCGGATCCCTATCGTTGCTCCCTGTGCCCACCCACCCAAGGAGATCCCCGATGAAGACCGTCCTGATCACCGGCTGCTCGTCCGGCTACGGCCTGGCCACCGCCCGTCACTTCCACGCGCAAGGCTGGAAGGTCGTCGCCACGATGCGCACCCCGCGCGAGCTCGACATCCCGCAGTCCTCGCGCTTCCAGGTCGTCGCGCTGGACGTCACCCGGCCGGAGAGCATCGCCCGCGCGCTCGAGGACCTCGGTCCGATCGACGTGCTCGTGAACAACGCCGGCATCGGCCTGTTCGGCGCCTTCGAAGCCACGACTATGACCACCGTGCGCGAGGTCTTCGAGACCAACACCTTCGGCACGATGGCGATGTGCCAGGCGGTGATCCCGCGTCTGCGCGCGCAGCGCTCCGGCACCATCGTCAACGTGACCTCCAGCGCGACGCTGGCGCCCTTCCCGCTCGTGGCCGCGTACACGGCCAGCAAGACCGCGGTCGAGGGCTTCAGCGCCTCGCTCGCGCTGGAGCTGAAGGAGTTCGACGTGCGCGTGCGCCTGGTCGAGCCGGGCTACGGGCCTGGCACGAACTTCTCCGCCAATTCGGGCGAGCGCATGCAGGGCTTGATCACCGAGCCCTACGCGGGCTTCGCCCAGAGCGTCTTCGCGGAGTTCGTGGGCGCCACGCTCACGACCACGCCGGAAGACGTCGCGCAAGCGGTCTGGCTCGCCGCCAACGACACGACGGACCGCCTGCATCGCGCCGCGGGGCCGGACGCGGTGGCGCTCGCCGAGCGGCGTTGATCAGTACTTCGCCGGCACGAACATCGACTCCGGCACCGGATGGCGCTGGTAGTCCTCGTGGCGCTCGCGATCCGGCAGGCGGATCTCCTGACGCTCGACCTCGTGGTACGGGAACTGGTCCAGCAGATGCTGGATGCAGTTCAGCCGCGCGCGCTTCTTGTCGTCGGCCGCCACCACCCACCACGGCGCTTCCGGGATGTGCGTGCGGTCCAGCATCACTTCCTTGGCTCGCGTGTAGTCCTCCCCGCGGCGGCGCGACTCCAGGTCCATCGGCGACAGCTTCCACTGCTTGAGCGGATCGTGGATGCGGCCCAGGAAGCGCAGGTGCTGCTCCTCGTCGCTGATGGAGAACCAGTACTTGATCAGCGTGATGCCGGAGCGCACCAGCATGCGCTCGAACTCGGGCACGGAGCGGAAGAACTCCTCGACGTCGTCCTCGCCGCAGAAACCCATCACCCGCTCCACGCCGGCGCGGTTGTACCAGCTGCGGTCGAAGAGCACGATCTCGCCGGCAGCCGGCAGGTGCGGGACGTAGCGTTGGAAGTACCACTGCGTGCGCTCGCGGTCGTTGGGCGCGGGCAGCGCCACCACGCGGCACACCCGCGGATTGAGCCGCTGCGTGATGCGCTTGATCGCCCCGCCCTTGCCCGCGGCGTCGCGGCCCTCGAAGAGGATCACCACCTTCTGCCGCGAGTGCTGCACCCAGTCCTGCAGCTTCACCAGCTCGCGCTGCAGGCGGAACAGGTGCTTGAAGTAGGCGATCCGCTCGCTGTGGGCCTCGGTCGAATCGCTCTCGTCGAGCGCGCGCAGCGCCTCGTCGACGTGGCGGTCTTCGATCTCCAGCTCCAGCTCCTCGTCGTAGCCGTCCTGCAGGTCGCGGCGGATGCGTTCGACGAGATCGTCGCGGTCGGATGCTGAGCTCATGGCGGCAGGGGGCGGAATTTCAGAAGCTCCCATCTTCCTCCCGGGAGGTGACGGCGACGTGACGAGGCCGACCTCCTCCCGATTCACCTCCCAGAACGCCTCCAGGCCGCCTCCTCCCAAAGGATGAGCCCGCGCTCCCCGCCCGGAAGGAGCCGCCGCGCATCCCCCGTGCTGACGACACGGCCCGGTCGCCGCCGGACAGTGGGTCCTCCACAGGAGGAATCCGCTCATGGCCTATCAACTCAAGATCAACGGCAAGACACAGGCCGTCGACGTCGACGGCGACACCCCGCTGCTCTGGGTGCTGCGCGACGTCGTCGGCCTGACCGGCACCAAGTTCGGGTGCGGCATGGCGATGTGCGGCGCCTGCACCGTGCATGTCGACGGCAACCCGGTCCGCTCCTGCTCCTTCCCGGTCGAGGCCGTCGGCAAGCAGTCGGTGACCACCATCGAGGCCGTCGGCCAGACCCCCGCCGGCCGGCGCATCCAGGCCGCCTGGGTCGCCAAGGACGTGCCGCAGTGCGGCTACTGCCAGTCGGGCCAGATCATGTCCGCCTGCGCGCTGCTCAAGCAGAACCCGCGCCCCTCCGAGGCCGACGTCGACGCCGCCATGTCCGGCAACCTGTGCCGCTGCGGCACCTATCCGCGCATCAAGTCGGCCATCCTGATGGCCGCCGCCGCTGCGCCGGTCAAGGGGTGAGCCATGGAACGCCGCGATTTCCTCAAGATCGGCGCCGGCACCGGCGGTGCCTTCGTCGCCTCGTTCTGCCTGCCGCTGCCCGCGGGCGCGGCGAAAGCCGCGACAGCCCCGGCAGCCGCCTCCTTCGAACCCAACGTCTACATCCGCATCGCGCCGTCCGGCAAGGTCACCTATGTGATCCCCTTCGTCGAGATGGGCCAGGGCTCCTTCACCGCGATCCCGATGATGCTGGCCGAGGAGATGGACGTCCCGCTCTCGACCGTCACCGTCGAGCAGGCGCCGGCCGACGAGAAGCGTTACGCCAACCCGGTCTTCGGAATGCAGATCACCGGCGGGTCTGCGTCGATGATCGCCGCGTGGAAGGCCGTGCGCACCGCCGGCGCGACCTGTCGTGCGATGCTGGTCAACGCCGCCGCCGACACCTGGCAATGCAGCGCGCAGGAATGCGTCACCCGCGACGGCAAGGTCGTGCAGACGGCCTCCGGCAAGCAGCTGTCCTACGGCGCGCTGGCGACCAAGGCCGCCACGCTGTCCGTGCCCAAGGACGTGCCCCCGAAGGATCCGAAGGCCTACAAGCTGGTCGGCACGCCGGCCAGGCGGCTGGACACGAAGAGCAAGACCAACGGCAGCGCGCAGTTCGGCATCGACACCCGCCTGCCCGGCATGAAGGTCGCCGCGATCACGCACTGCCCGGTCGCCGGCGGCAAGGTGCGCCGTGTCGATGACAGCAAGGCGCTCGCCGTGCGCGGCGTGCGGCGGGTGCTGGTCGCGGACGACATCGTCGGCGTGGTCGCGGACCACTACGGCGCAGCGCGCAAGGGCCTCGCCGCGCTGGTGATCGACTGGGATGAAGGACCGAACGCCGGCTTCTCGACGACGGCCTGGAAGGCCTCGGTGCGCGACGCGCTCAAGCGCAAGGGCATCGTGTCCAAGCAGGAGGGCGACTTCGCCGCGGCCAAGGCCGCGCCCGGCGCCCGGCTCGTCGAGGTCGAGTACGACGCGCCGACCATGGTCCACGCGCCGCTGGAGCCGATGAACTGCACCCTCCACTTCCACGGCGGCGCCTGCGACGTGTGGCTGGGCACGCAGGCGCCGGTGAAGGCGCAGCAGGCGATCGCCGCCGCCAGCGGCGTGCCGGTCGAGAAGATCCAGGTCCACAACTTCCTGATCGGCGGCGGCTTCGGCCGCCGGCTCGACGCCGAGTACGTCGGCCAGGCCGCCAAGCTCGCGAAGCAGGTCGACTTCCCGCTCAAGGTGATCTACAGCCGCGAGGAGGACATCCGCCATGGCAGCTTCCGCCCGCTCTACTGCGACGAGATGGCCGCGACGCTGGACGGCGCCGGCAGGATCACGGCGTTCTCGCACCGTCTGTCGGGCTCGTCCATCGTGGCCCGCTACGCACCCCAATGGCTGCAGCCCGGCGTCGCTGATCCGGATGCCGTCGAAGCCGCCGAGACGCCTTACGCGATCCCCGCGAAGATCGTCGAGTACGTCGCGGTGGAGCCGCCGCCCGGCTACATGACCGCGTTCTGGCGCGGCGTCGGTCCCAACCACAACGCCTGGGCCGTCGAGGGCTTCATGGACGAGCTCGCCGTCACGGCCAAGGCCGATCCGGTGGCCTTCCGGCTCGCCCACCTGAACGACAACCCGCGGCTCAAGGCGGTGCTGGAGACGGCGGCGGCGAAGTCCGGCTGGGGCACGCCGCTGCCCGCGCGCACCGGCCGCGGCGTGGCCGTGCTCAACGCCTGGGGCAGTCACATCGCGATGGTGATGGAGCTGAGCGTCACCGCCGACGGCGCGGTGATGCTGCGCCGCCTGACCACCGCGCTGGACTGCGGCATCGCCGTCAATCCGGACAGCGTCGTCGCGCAGATGGAGGGCGGCCACATCTTCGGCCTGACCGCGGTGATGCTGGGCAAGCTCACCATCGAGAAGGGCCGCGTGGAGCAGAGCAACTTCCACGACTTCCCGCTGATGCGCATCGACCAGACGCCGCGCATCGACGTGCACCTGGTGCGCAGCGGCGCGGAGCCCGGCGGCGTCGGCGAGATCGGCACCGCGATCATCGCGCCGGCCTACATCAACGCGCTGTATGCCGCGACCGGCAAGCGCTTCCGCAGCTATCCCGTCGCCCCCGAGGAGCTGAAGGCATGAACCATCCGACCTCCCTCCTGGCGCTCTGCGCCGTCGCGGCTTTCACCGGGTCCGTCGCCGCGCAGGACGCGCGGACCGCCTCCGTGGTCCCGCTGCGCACCGTGCAGAGCTTCGACGCGATCGCCGATCCGCAGGAGCGCTCCCGGGCGATCTTCACCGAAGCGGGCCGCGTCATCCAGAGCCCGCGCTGCGTGAACTGCCACCCCAGCGGCGACCGGCCGCTGCAGGGCCAGGGCGTGCAGACGCGGTTGCACATCCCCAACGTCACGCGCGGCGCGGACGGCAAGGGCGTGCCCGCACTGCGCTGCGCCAGCTGCCACCAGGCGAAGAACAACGACGCCTCCGGCGTGCCGGGTCACCTGCAATGGCACATCGCGCCGCGCGAGATGGCCTGGCAGAACCTGTCGCTGGGCGAGATCTGCGAGCAGATCAAGGATCCCGCGCGCAACGTCAAGCGCACGCTGGCGCAGATCCATGAGCACATGGCGCATGACACCCTCGTCGGCTGGGCGTGGATGCCCGGCGCGCACCGCGAGCCGGCGCCGGGCACGCAGGCTCAGTTCGGGGAACTCGTCGACGCCTGGATCAAGACCGGCGCCTTCTGTCCGGCGAAGTGAACGGCGCGCGCGGCCTGGGCCGAGGGTGCCAACGCCTGGGACGGCCGCGCGGTCAGCCCGCTGCGCGCGGCGATCGCGACCGCCTCGGTGCGCGCGCCCGCGCCGACCTTGCTGAGAATCGCGCGCACATGCGTCTTGACGGTGGCGTCGGTGATGCCCAGCCGCTGCGAGATGTCCTTGTTCGACGCGCCCGTGGACATCGCCAGCAGCACCTCCATCTCGCGCCGGGTGAGCCGGTCCTGCGTCAGGCTGCGCGCGAGCTTGGGCGCCAGCTCCACGGACACGAACTGCACGCCGAGCATCACCGCGTCCACCGCCTCGACCAGCTGTTCGGGCCGGCAGCGCTGCAGCAGGTAGCCGTGCACGCCGGCCTCCATCGCGGCGCGGACGTCCCACTCCCGGTCCATCGCCGTCAGGACCAGGATGCGCGGACATCGGCCCGCCGCCTGCGCCTGGTGCGCGCCCTGGCGTCGCGCCGCCTGCCGCGCGGTCAGGGCCAGCGCCAGGGCGCTGGTGTAGTCCGCGATGAGGACGTCGCAGCGCTCGGGCGATTCGCCCGACGCGATGCGCACCGCATGCGACAGGCTGCAGATCGACGCCGCGAAGTCGGCGCGGCCGCCCAGCACCGCCGCGCATCCCGCGCAGGTCAGGGCTTCCTCGTGGACGATCTGGATGAAGGTCGGTCCAAGATGGGACATGGTGGCGCACCTCGTTGTGCTCGCCGGGGTGGCCCCCGGCGCTCAAGACTCCCGCCCCAATGTAAGTCCGCCACCAGCGGTACCGCAACCAACCCGCGCACCGACGCAGGGGACACGCCATGAACGCAGAAGCCTCCCACCACTCGCTGGAGACCCGCCGCCACCAGATGTATCCGCGGCTGAGCGCCTGCGACATGGCGCGCATGCAGCGCTTCGGCACGCCGCAGACCTTCGGACCCGGCGAGACGCTGCTCAGCGCGGGCAAGCCCGGGCCGGGGCTGTACCTCATCCTCGGCGGCACGGTGGACGTGTGCCATCGCGACGGCATGGGCAACACCACGCCGCTGATCCAGCACACGCGCGGCAACTTCTCCGGCGAGCTGGCGGCGATGTCGGGCAAGCCCTCGCTGGTGGACGCGGTCGCGGTGGACACCGTCGAGACGCTGCTGCTCCCGCCCAGCCAGCTGCGCGCGCTGATCATCGCGGAGGCCGACCTCGGCGAACGCCTGGTGCGTGCCATGATCCTGCGCCGCGTGGGCCTGATCGAATCGGGCGCGAGCGGCCCGGTGCTGATCGGCCGTCCCAACTCGGCCGCCCTGTTGCGGCTGCAGAGCTTCCTGCACAGCAACGGCGAGCCGTACCGTGTCGTCGACGTGGCGCAGGACGCCGCGGCGGCCACGCTGATCGAGGAGTACGGCGCCGCGCCGGGCGATGTCGTCGCGGTCTGCCCGGACGGCGCGGTGCTGGTGAATCCGCCCGAAGCCACGCTGGCGCGCTGCATCGGCATGGTGGACGAGGCGCCGCGCGAGGAGCTCTTCGATGTCGCGATCGCCGGCGCCGGCCCCGCCGGTCTGGCGACGGCGGTGTACGCGGCCTCGGAGGGCCTGCGCGTGGTCGTGCTCGACCGCCGCGCCTACGGCGGCCAGGCGGGCAACAGCGCGCGCATCGAGAACTACCTCGGTTTCCCGACCGGCATCTCCGGCGGCGCGCTGACCGGCCGCGCCTGCGTGCAGGCCGAGAAGTTCGGCGCCGAGCTGCTGATCCCCACCGAGGTGCAGTCGCTGGACTGCGCCCGCGAAGGCCCGGAGGGCGAGCTCCTCATCGCCCTGACCGACGGACGCAAGCTCCGCGCGCGCACGGCCGTCATCGCCAGCGGCGCGCGCTATCGCCGCCTCGCGGTGCCGCGCCTGAGCGACTTCGAAGGCCGCGGCATCTGGTACTGGGCCTCGGCCCTGGAGGCGCCCTTGTGCGTGGACACCGAGGTGGTGCTGGTGGGCGGCGGCAACTCGGCCGGACAGGCGGCGGTGTTCCTGTCGGAGCACGCCTCGCGCGTGCACGTGCTGGTGCGGGGGCCGGGTCTTGCCGACAGCATGTCGCGCTACCTGATCGACCGCATCGAGGCGACCTCCAACATCGAGCTGCGCCCCTACACGGAGATCACCGAGCTCCACGGCGATCCGCTGCGCGGACTGGACGCGGTCACCTGGCGCTGCGGCCGCACCGGCACCGAGTCGCGCCAGGACACGCGCAACGTCTTCCTGTTCGTGGGCGCGGAGCCCGAGACGGATTGGCTCGCGGGCTGCCCGGTGCTGTCCGACGACAAGGGCTTCGTGCTGACCGGCGCGGACGTGCGCCGCGCGCAGCGGCGGGCGGACCCGACGCTGGCCGCCGACCTGGAGTGGCAGATCGAGAGCGGCCCGGCCGCGCTGGAGTCCAGCGTCCCCGGCGTGTTCGCGGTCGGCGACGTCCGCTCGGGGTCGGTGAAGCGCGTGGGCGGCGCGATCGGCGAAGGGGCGGCGGTCGTCGCACAGATTCATCAATGTCTGGCGAGAATGCGGCCCCGGAGGTCCCCATGATCCTTGAAGTCGCCCCGCTCCCCGTCCGCGCCGGCCACGAGGCCGCGTTCGAAGCCGCCTTCCTGCAGGCGCAGCGCATCATCTCGGCCATGCCCGGCTACCTGGGGCATGAACTCCAGCGCTGCGTGGAACGGCCGGGCGAGTACCTCCTGCTCGTGCGCTGGCGCACGCTCGAGGACCACGAGGTCGGCTTCCGCAAGTCGCCACAGTACGACGACTGGCGGGCCCTGCTGCACCACTTCTACGATCCGTTCCCGGTGGTGTCGCATTACGAGGCGGTGGCCGGCGCGGCAGGGTGAGCGCATCCGCTCGCCGTTGTTGCCAGACCTCACCGACGGGAGCCTGCCGAGTCCGTAAACTCCCTCTCCTTCCCTGCCCCTCCCGGCCGCCTCCGCGCTCCCACTGACGTTTCCATGCCTCACCTGACCCTCATCGCCGCTCTCGACCGCGCGCGCGGCATCGGCCGCGACAACGAACTGCTGGTCCGCCTGCCCGAGGACATGGCGCGCTTCAAGGCACTCACGATCGGCCACACGGTCCTCATGGGCCGCAAGACCTGGGACTCCATCCCCGCGAAGTTCCGCCCGCTGACGCAGCGGCGCAACCTCGTGCTGTCGCGGCAACCGGGGCTCGCGCTCGATGGCGCGGAGGTATTCGAGACGCTGGAACAGGCGCTCGCCGCCTGCGCCGCGGACGAGACCGTGTTCGTCATGGGCGGCGCCCAGGTCTACGAACTCACCCTGCCCCGCGCCGACGCGCTCGAACTCACCGAGATCGACGCCGCGTTCGACGCCGACGCCTTCTTCCCCGCCGTCGATCCGCAGGTCTTCACCGAGGTGCGCAGAGAGCGCCATCACAGCCCCGCTGAACGCGGCCACGACTGGCACTACGACTTCGTCCGGTACGAACGACGCGGCTGACGCCCTGCTCCGACGCCACGGGCAAAGCCCCTGCGACCGTCGCCGACCTTCCCTCCTTTCCTCGACCCCCCCTCCGAACCCATGTCCGGCAATCATTTCCACGTCCACGGTCCGCACGACCACGAACTCGAACACGCGGCGCAGCACGAGCCCAAGGGGCTCGCCGGCCAACTGGCGGTGATCACCGCGATCCTGGCACGCTGGGCGCGTTCTTCTCGTACATGGGCGGCGCCACGCAAGCCAACGCGGGGCTGTTCAAGAACAACGCCGCGATCACCAAGACTGAGGCCGCCAACCGCTGGAACTACTTCCAGGCCAAGAGCAGCAAGCAGAACCTGGCCGAGTTCGCACTCGACCTGACCCCCAGCGACGAGCAGAAGGCCAGGTACCGCGAGAAGATCGCCCGCTACGAGTCGGAGAAGAACGAGATCAAGGTCCAGGCCGAGAAGCTCGAGGCCGAATCCACCGAGTGGGACCACAAGAGCGACGAGCAGTTGCACCTCCACCACCGCTGGGCGCAGGCCACGACGGCGTTGCAGGTGGCCATCGCGCTCGCCGCGATCGCGCTGCTGACCAAGCGCCGCTGGATGGAGTACGCGACGCTGGGCGCCGGCGCGATCGGTGTCGGCCTCGGAATCGCGGCTTGGTTGCACGTCTGATCGCAGAGCGCACCGCCCGGTGAGCGCCACTCCCTCCCTCGGGGGAGAGCGCTCAAGTTCCGGGGAGACCGGTCGATAGCGAAGGGATCACCGCCACGCCAGCAGAGCACGGCGGGATTGCCGCCAGGGAGGCGCTTCGCAATGACCCTCATCACCTCGACCGGCGCGGGCGTGCTGGACCGCATCGCGGCCAGCCGCACGGCTTCGACCTACCGCCCCGCGGGCATGTCCGCGCAGGCGGCCAGCGCCGCCGCGAAGACGGCGTCGTCGGCCTCTTCCGCGCCCACGCGCGTCACGCTGGACGCCGTCACCGACAGCGACCTCGTCTACGCGAAACCCAAGGCGCCGGGCTTCGGACCCCAACGCTTCTGGGCCAACGCGCGCGACGACGGCCTCAGCGAGCTCATGACCCGCAACAGCGGCAAGGACGCGGTCACGCTGTCCGACCGCTGGCGCGGCCTGGGCGGCGGATTGCTCAAGCAGCTCGCGGCCACCGGCACGGCCTACAAGCAGGCGCTCGCCGACTACGTGCCGGGCGCCGATGCCGCTGGCGCCATCGAAGGCACCGACGCCGCCGCGACTGCCGCAGCTGCCGCCGCGCTCCAGGAGCAGGCGCTCGGCGGCGTCAGCACGAACGCCGCCGAGGTGAACCTCAAGATCCAGACGCGCTCCGGCCACACCGTCGAGCTCAAGATCGGGGTCAACAACGGCGACCAGGGCGGCACACGCGGCCTGCAGGTCGAAGTGAAGAGCTCCGGCGCCCTCAGCAGCGCGGAGCGCCAGGCGCTTTCCGCCTTGAGCGACGGGCTCGATCAGGCACTCGAAGGCCTGGGCGAAGGCGCGCCCACGCTCGATCTGTCCGGGCTGACGGGCTTCGACCGCGGCGGCGTGCTGACCGGACTCGACCTCAAGATCGAGAACCCCAACGCGCCGGCCGATGTGCCTGGGAAGATGCAAGCGTTCTCGCTGCACCTGGGCACGGACACGAAGTCGGTGACCCTGCGCACGACCAGCGGCGAGATGAATCTGGAAGTCGACGCCACGCCGCCCAAGGGCGCCGCGAACAACGGCCAACGCTGGTCCGCGATCGACCAGTTGCTCAAGCAGATCGACGCGGCCGCCGATCGCGGTCACGCGGACGCGGCGATGACGAAGTCCTTCAAGGACGCGTTCCAGCAGCTGCAGGCACCGCCGGTGGACGAGGATCCGTCGCGCGCCGGCAGCGCAGCCCAGGCCATCGCGAAGGACGACGGCAAACCGATCGCGGTCAATGCCAATGCCGGCGTCAACAGCGTCGCCGCGGCCAACGCCGCGTTACTCGCGAAGACCGGAGATCCTGACGACGTCGCACCGGTCACGCCGACGATGAGCGACGGTTTGCGCTCGCAGGTGCAGTCGCTGCAGAGCGGCCTCGCGGATTTCAAGGCCGAATTCAGCGCCGACTCGCAACGCACGAGCCGCATCGGCAGCGTCAAGGAAGCCGGCCACGCCGACTACAAGATCAGCCAGACGACCACCGACCGCCCCAACAGCGCGACCGGCGGCCGCTCGGTCGCGCAGTCGCAGACCGAGACGCTGGACGCCAGCTTCCAGAAATCGCGCACCTTCACGCTGGATCGCGATTCCGGCAACTACGACGCCTACACGGTCAGGGACAGCAAGACCGTCACGACGCTGATCGACACGGTGAAGGATTCGGTCTCGCGCGCGATGCGCAAGACCGATGAACAGCGGCAGAAGACCTTCACCCAGGTCGAGAACTTCAAGGCGACGGCGCACAACGAGTGGCCGTCGCAGCGCAGCGTCACGGAACGGCTGCGCTGACGCGCCGGCCGGGCCTGGCCGGACGAGCCCGCCGGGAACGCCGGGACCGCCGGGACCGCCGGGACCGCGTCAGGCGCCCGCGACCCGGCGCATCGGGATCTGCAGGTTGGTCGGCCGGTTGTCCTCCGAATCGAAACCGCGCCCGTCGATGTGCCGCGCGCCCCAGAAGAGGAAGTCGCCGTCCAGGTGGATGAGGTCGTACTCCTTGAAGGGCTGTCCTTCGACGAGCCCGAACGGCACGAAGCGCCGACCCAGCACGCTGCGCCCCTGCCCCACCGTCCACGGTCCGCCCTCGAGCGTCGCCACCTGGTTGAGCAGGTCCGCGAAACCCTGCGCCATCGGCGTGAGCTCGTAGGCCTCGTCGGCGACGAAATCCGCCTTCTGCGCGCCGTCGGCCACCGGGTGCGGCCCGGGCCAGCCGATGTGCCCGCGCAGCACGATGCGCGCGATCTCCACCTTGCCGAGAGGATCCGCCCAGTTGCGTATCGTCAGCGCGAAGCGGTCGTCGCCGAGGTAGCTGAACGCGCGGCTCAGGTAGAACGGCCGCAGCGTGCCGTCCGGGTTCTTCGCGGCGCTGGGTCGCACTTCCGGCGCGAGGCTGGTCCAATCGCCGACGAGGGCGCGCTGGGTGTCTTGCAGGGTCATGGCAGGGTCTCCGGCTCGTTGGAAGGCAAGGTACTACAGTCGTCCATATTGGACGTCGATCGTGCGCCGGATCGGCCGCGGGTCGACCTGGGATCGACCCGGATAGACTCGACCCATGGCCAGACCGTCGAACAAGGACAAGCTGCTGCAGGAGGGCTTCCACCTCATGCACGAGCGCGGCTTCGGCGGCACCAGCGTCCGCGACATCGTCAACGCGGCCGGCGTGCCGCAG
>NZ_DASVNZ010000286.1:0-10097 GCF_036486225.1 Roseateles sp.
GCTGTAAATTCTTAAAGAACATCGAAGCAACTACTCGCTCAAGGCCTCAGCCCCTTGCTACTTACTTCGTCGCGTCGCTGACTTGTCGTCAGCAGCGCAGAAGCGAGATTATGAACGATTTCTTTCGAATCCGTCAAGCAGTCAGAGAAATTATTTTCTTCGTCGACTGCGAGAATCTCGCCGCCAAATGAAAACCCGCTTTTGCTAGTTATTCATCTGACCACCTCGGCATATCCTCCGAGGCCGCCGTTCAAAACAATGTCGTGAACAGCGAAGACCGCTAGTCTAGCACGAGTTTTTTCAGTCGCGCAACTCCCGTCATACGGCTTTCATTGAACGTGCGGTGTTCGACCGTCGCCGTCCCGGCGACGAGGCTGCGGCTCAATGCAGTCTGGATTGCGGCGCCAGCACCTCCAGCGCCACCTTGGCCGGCTCATCGCTCTCCAGGATGCGAGGCAGCCCGGCGGCCAGGCGCGGCACGTCGGCCCGAAGGATGCGCTGCTTGACCGACGGGATCTGCGACGGATGCATCGAGAAGCTGGTCAGCCCCATACTCAATAGCAGATCGGTGAAGGCGGCATCACCCGCCATCTCGCCACAGACGCTGACGTCTTTCCCTGCAGCCCGAGCCTGTCGGATAGCGTTTGCGAGCAGATGCAGAACCGCGGGATGCCACGGGTCATAGAGATGGGCGACCGCCTCGTCGGCGCGGTCGATGGCCAACGTGTACTGAATGAGGTCGTTCGTTCCGATCGACACGAAGTCCACGTGCTTGAGTAGCTGGGGCAGCATGATCGCCGCCGCCGGCACTTCCACCATCACCCCGAGGTCGACCTCGCCATAGGCTTGGCCCACCTCGTCAAGCTGCGCCTTCACTCGCTTGGCTGCCTCCTGGACCTGACGGATCTCTGCCAGATGCGCAACCATCGGAATCAGCAGCTTCACCTTTCCGAATGCGCTTGCACGATAGATGGCGCGCAGCTGCTGCCGGAACATGCTCGGCTCCGCCAGGCTCCACCGGATGGCCCGCAGGCCCATGGCTGGGTTGAGCACGTGCTCGTGCCGGAGTTCATTGACTGACATCCGGTCCAACGGCTTGTCGGCACCGATATCGACCGTACGGATCGTCACCGGCAGGCCGGCCATGGCCTCGACCGCACTCTTATAGGCGATGAACTGCTCTTCCTCGCTAGGCAGGTCGCCATCGCGGTTCATGAACAGGAATTCGCTGCGGAACAGACCGACGCCGGTCGCACCGGACGCCAGCGCCGCCACGGTATCGCCGGGCAACTCGATATTGGCGTGCAACTCGATGCGCTGGCCGTCCATCGTGATCGCCGGCGTGTGCCGCAGGCGGGCAAGACGTGCGTTCTCGAGTTCCGACTGCCGCTGCCGGAAGCGGTATTCCTCCAGCACGATGGGCGACGGATTGACGATCACCGTGCCGGCATCGCCGTCGATGATGACCCAGTCGTCCTGGCGGATCAGTCGCGACGCTTCCCGGGTCCCCACCACGGCGGGGATGGCCATGCTGCGCGCCACGATGGCCGTGTGCGAGGTCTTCCCCCCGATGTCGGTGATGAAGCCCTGGAAGACGCTGCGCTTGAACTGGATCATGTCCGCTGGCGCGATATCCGCGGCCACGAGCAGCAACGGATCCTCGCCGGCAAAGTCCCGGGCCACCACCGCGGCCGGACCTCCGGGGGGCGCATCGTCCAGTTCCGCCGCCAGCGCGGCCAGGACGCGCTCGACGACCTGCTCCAGATCCGCCTTGCGCTCCCGCAGGTAGTCGTCTTCCATTTCGTCGAACTGGCGCGCCAGGACTTCGAGCTGCGCCGACAGCGCCCATTCGGCGTTGTAGTGACGGTCGACGATCCAATCGCGTGCCGTGTCGACGAGGGCCTCGTCATTCAGCAACAGCAGGTGGACATCCAGGAGCGCGTCGAGCTCGTGCGGCGCGTCTTCGGGCAGTTCCGCCTTCAGGCCCTGCAATTCGCGGGTGACCACGTCGCGGCCCCTCACCAAGCGGGCGTACTCCTGCTCCGCGTCGGCGGCGGCGATGAAGTAATGCGCGACGTCGACGCGGCTGGAAGCGACCAGCACCGCGCGGCCGATCGCCACGCCGCGAGAAACGGGAATGCCGAAGACCTGAAAGCTCATGCGCCGACTTTAGCAGTGGGGGGAGAAGCCCGTGACCACCACGCGACTGTCACGGTTCGTTCACTTGAAGGTCACCGACGCGTCACCCCGCCCACTCAGCATCGCGGCCATCACTTCAGCGAGGCTTTGCCATGAGGGATCTGCCGCTGCCTACCCTGCCCTTCTCCGATCTGCGCCCCGCCGAAGCGCCCCGGAGGTCACTTCCAGCCAGCTCGCAAGATGCCGTTGTCGATGCTGCGCGCACTCGCTTCCACGTGGGTTGGGCGCGCACGGAGGACGAAGTCCGTCAGGCCCAGCGCCTGAGGTACCGGGTCTTCGTCGATGAGATGGGGGCGCGGCTGAGCGTGCCTGCCGGCGCGCCCGCCGGGCACGACATCGACCTCTTCGACCCGTTCTGCGAGCACCTGCTGGTGCGCACGCTCGACAAGCACGGACAGCCCGGCGAGGTCATCGGCACCTACCGCGTGCTGACGCCGGAAGCGGCCCGCCGCGCCGGCGGTCTGTACAGCGAGACCGAATTCGACCTGACCCGCCTGCGCTCGCTGCGTCCGCGCATGGTCGAACTGGGTCGCTCGTGCGTCCATCCGGATCATCGCAACGGCGGCGCCATCATGGCGCTGTGGGGCGCGCTCACCGAATTCATGGTCCGCAACGACCTGGACACGATGATCGGCTGCGCGAGCATCAGCATGCGTGACGGCGGCCACTACGCCGCCAGCCTCTGGCGTCAGCTGGATGCCAGCCACATGGCCGACATCGCCTGGCAGGTGCGTCCGCGACTGCCGCTGCCGGTCGACGAGCTGCGCCAGGACCTGGCGGTGGAACCGCCGCCGCTGATCAAGGGTTACCTGCGTGTCGGCGCGCGCATCCTGGGCCGTCCGGCCTGGGATCCGGACTTCAACACCGCCGACCTGCCGATGATCATGCGCATCGCGGATCTGCCGGCGCGGTACCGGAAGCACTTCCTGGGGGCTTGAACAGCCCGACCAGATCGAGGTGCCAGGCCTTGCGGCTACTGGCCTTCGCCGAACTTGTCGTTGACCAGCGCCGTGATGGCGTCGTGCGCGGGCTGTTCGTCCTCGCCGGAGGTCTCGAGTTCGACCTCCGCGCCGATGCCCGCCGCCAGCATCATGACGCCCATGATGCTCTTGGCGTTCACGCGGCGGCCGTTGCGGGTCATGAAGACCTCCGCCTTGAATCCCCCCGCCAACTTCGTCAACTTCGCCGAGGCTCGGGCATGCAGGCCCAGCTTGTTGCTGATGGTGAGGGTCGACTTGATCATGAGCAGGAAGGTTGGGACGAGGAGTTGTTGGAGGCGCAAGGCGCCGTCGCGTCGCACAGGATGCCCTGGGTGCCGCCCTGGCTGGCGCGCTGGACCAGCGCATCCAGGCCTTCGCCGGCGTAGCACAGCGAGCGCCACAGCATCGGCACGTTGACGCCGGTCAGCACCTTCACCTGCTCGCCCTGCAGACGCAGCGCGGCGTTCGTCGGTGTGGCGCCGTAGACGTCGGTCAGCACCAGGGTCTGCTGGTGCCCGGAAGCGTTGATCAGCGCACGCGCCTGCGACTCGACGTCGTCGGCGCTCATCTCCGGCGTCACGTCCAGCACCCTCAACTGCAAGGAGCAATGCGGAAACGTGTGCTCGGCCACCTGCTTCAGCGCGGTGGCCAGCGGGGCGTGAGCGATCAACAGCAGGCCGGACATGTCGATCATTATCGTGCGCCGCAGCATGAAGCGGGCGTGGCTCGCACAAACCCTCAATCGTGGGGAGGGCGCCCTCCCGCCTCCACCTCAGGGAGGGAGTTCCACCGACCCAAGGAAGACGTCCCAGGCTTCCGGATCCAGGCGTTCGCCTTGCATCAGCAGTTGATACAGACGTCCGCCGCGGGAGAACACGGCTTGGCGCACCTGCTGGCGGGGTTGGCCGGCACGGGCCTCGAAAGCCTGCTGGAAAGCCTCCGGATCGGCCGAGATGCCGCGCACGCCCAGCGGCGCGGAGGCCTGCGCCTCCATCTGCCGGGCGATGCCTTCGTGCATGCGACGCATCGCCGCGGAAGTCGCCCCGGCATCGCCCAGATCGGTCCAGGTCAACGAGAACTGGGCGCCCCGGGCCTTGCAGCTCAGCGACCGCACGGCGACCGCCTGGCCCGACGGACCGGGTTGCGTGCGCTCCTCGCGGTCCGGCTTGCAGGGAAACATCAGTTGCGCCTGCGCCCCTTCCGGGCTCACCTTGCGCCAGTTCAGGGCCGGGCTGCAGCCGGCGGCCAGCATCAGCGGGAGGAGAGTGACGAGCCAGGTCGACGGTCGCATCGGACGATTATGGATGGCCCACAATGGCCCGATGAGCGAAGCGAACTCCCCCACGCCCTCCGCCATGGCCCTGAAGGGCGTGCGCGTGCTGGATCTCTCCCGCGTCTTGGCCGGCCCCTGGTGCACCCAGACGCTGGCCGACCTCGGCGCCGACGTGATCAAGGTCGAGCGCCCCCCGAAGGGCGGTCATCCGGGAGGCGACGACACCCGCGGATGGGGCCCGCCCTATCTGAAGGACCGGGAAGGCCAGGACACCGCCGAAGCGGCCTACTACCTCGGGGCGAACCGCAACAAACGCTCGGTGGCGATCGACATCGCCAGCCCACGGGGTCAGGACTTGATCCGGGAACTGGCGCGACGGGCGGATGTGCTGGTCGAGAACTACAAGGTCGGCGACCTCACCCGGTACGGACTCGACGCCGCAGCGCTGCTCGAGATCAACCCGCGGCTGGTGTTCTGCTCGGTGACCGGCTTCGGACAGACCGGTCCCTACCGCGACCGCGCCGGCTACGACTACGCGGTCCAGGGCTTGGGCGGACTGATGAGCGTCACCGGCGAGGCCGACGCGCAACCCGGCGGAGGACCACAGAAGGTGGGCGTGGCGGTCGCGGATCTGTTCACCGGCATGTACGCGACGGTCGCGATCCTCGCCGCCCTGCGTCACCGCGACGCGACCGGCCAGGGCCAGGTCGTCGACATGGCCCTGCTGGACACGCAGGTCGCGATGCTGGCCAACCTCGGCGCCAACTACCTGACGACGGGCAAGGCGCCCCGCCGCATGGGCAACGCGCACCAGAACATCGTGCCCTACCAGGTCTTCCAGGCCAGCGACGGCCACCTGATCGTTGCAGTCGGCAACGACGGCCAATTCGTCAAGTTCTGCGAACTGCTCGGCCTGCCCGAGCTCCCGCGCGATCCGCGCTACGCCACCAATTCGCAGCGGGTCCGGCATCGCGAGGAGCTGGTGCCGCTCCTGGCCGCGCGTGTCGCGGAGCGCCCGAGACAACACTGGCTGGATGCGATGGAAGCCGCCAAGGTGCCAGGCGGCGCGATCAACGACCTCTCCGAAGTCTTCGACGACCCGCAGGTCCAGCACCGCGGCATGGTGGTCTCGATGGCGCATCCGCAAAGCGATGCGCTGCGCGTGGTGGCCAGTCCGATGAAGTTGTCTGAAACGCCCGTGGCCTACCGATTGCCCCCGCCGCTCATGGGGCAGCACACCGACGAGGTTCTCGCCGAACTCGGACACGGCCCCGACGCGATCGCCGCATGGCGCGAGGAAGGGGTCATCGCATGAGCAGCAGGGAACAAGACCAGGACCAGGACCAGGACCGGTCGCCAGCGCCTGGCAGCAAGGGCGTGAACATCGTGCTCGTTCACGGTGCCTGGCTCGGTGCCTGGGCGTGGAAGCGGGTGCTCGGGCCGCTTCGGGCGGCCGGCCACCGGGTGTTCCCGGTGAGCTTGAGTGGCGTCGGCGAACGCGCCCATCAGCCGCATGCGGACATCCGCCTGCAGACGCACATCGACGATGTGAAGGCGGCCATCGAGTGCGAGGAACTGACCGACGTCCTGCTCGTCGGTCACAGCTACAGCGGCATGGTGATCACCGGCGTCGCGGACCAGATGCCTGACCGCATCGCGCGACTGGTCTACCTGGACGCCGTGGTGCCGGAACCGGGCGAGTCCTGGTCCAGCCGCCACACGCCGGAGACACAGGCTCAGCGCCGCGAGTTGATTTCGAAGTTCGGCCACCTCCCGGTGACCGAGCCGCACGGCATGGGGCTGAAGCCCGAGGACTTCGACTGGATGATGCGCTGCCAGCGCCCGCAGCCGGGCGGCGTCTACGACAGCCCGCTGGACTTCGACCAGACTGCCTGGCTTCAGCGCCCGCGCACCTTCATCGACTGCAACCGCCCCGCCCTCCTCACGATCGCCGCCGCGCGCGAGCGCGCCCGTGCCCAGCCCGGCTGGGAACTCTTCGAGATCCCGACGGGTCACCAGGTGATGGTTTCCGCTCCAAGGGAACTCACCGAACGTCTCCTCATGCTCGCCGGGCGCCAAGCCCGGGAGGCTTGACGGAACGTCCGCAATCCGCCCCCGATCCCTGGGCAATCGTGAGCCATTTCACGCCATCCACCCAGGGGGGCGATTGCCCCCGACTCACGGGATGGCCTCCCCCGGGGCCGCGCGGAACCATGGCGCCTCCCTGCCCCGGCATGCCGCCGGAGGCTCACAAGAACGAGAGAGCATGTCCCGCCCGCCCCCTTCCATTGCCGCGCCGCTGGCTGCCAATGACATGGCGCAGCCCCCGAGCGATTCGCAATGGGGTGACATCGTCCAGCAGCTCGGCGCCGAAATCGCCGGCCCGCTGAGCGCGGCACTGGAGCGGATCCACACCCTCATCAGCACCGGCCAGATCGATCGCCAGGGTCTGCGATCGCTGCGCGACTCGGTGGCGCAGGCGCGCGAGGCGGGCATGGTGAGCCAGCAGTTGGCGCGACTGGCGTCCGGGCGACTGCGGCTGTCGCGCGAGCGCGTGCCGCTGACGCAGGTGCTGCGCGGCGTGCTGACGCAACGCAGCCGCGAGACGCAGGCGCGCGGCATCCAGATCCGGCAGCTGCTGCAGCCGATCGAGGTCCACACCGACGCGTCGCTGCTGTTCTCGCTGCTGAACGCGGTGATGGACTGGGCGCTCGCCAACACGCATTCCTCGCTGGAGATGCGGCTGGACCTGACGCCGTGGCCCGCCAAGGCGCGGCTGATGTGCCGTTTCGCGCATCGCTCGCTGGACCTGGGCAGCGCGCCGTCCGCGGCGATCAACGCGCCGCCGGAGTCACTGAACTCGCTGCACTGGCGCCTGATCGAGCAGACCGCGCTGACCCTCGGCGCGCTGCCGCTGCGCGAGGACGAGGCCGGCATCACGATGCTGACGCTGGAGTTCCCGCACGTGGCCGGCGACGAGCCCGGCGTCCAGCAAGAACTGGCCCCGCCCGTCCGACCGGCACCGCCCGAGCTGGACGATCCGACGCCGTCGCACAACTCCAAGCCGCTGGCCGGCTGCCATCTGCTGATCGTCTCGCCGCGCCGCGAGGTGCGTCAGGAGATCCAGAACGCCGTGCGCCACATGGGACTGATCATCGACACCGTCGGGTCGATGGACGAAGCGCTGCAGTTCTGCGAAGAAGGACTGCCGCACGGCATCGCCTTCGAGCAGTCGATGCGCGACGCCGACTTCGACCGCCTGCGCGCCGACATCACCGGCGAGGTGCCCAGCTTCAGCTTCATCGAGGTGCTGGACGGCGATCATCAGACCCAGCTGTCGACGGCCACGGCGGAGCACATGGCGCGGATCTCCCGCCAGAACCTGCAGGACGCGCTGCCGTCGGTGCTGCTGTTCGAACTGTCCAAGGCGCTCTGAAGCGCGCTGAAGCGCTCCGGAATGCGCGCCGGCTCCCTGCGACCGCCCCGGCGTAGCGCGCCCTGACAAGCTCCTGACTTAAGCCCCACCAAAGTGATGGGCGAACAGCACCGGGCATACACTCCGCCCCATGAAGCTGCCTCGCTGGTCCGGACTCCTGCTGCTGGTTGCCGCCGTTGGTATCGGCGCCGGCCTCGCCTATGAGGGCCTGAAGCCCGAACCTGCGCCACAGGTGAACTACGTGCTGCTCGACGGCTCGAAACACGCCTCCGTGCAGGCGTGGCCGGGCAAGGTGATGCTGGTCAACTTCTGGGCGACCTCCTGCACCACCTGCGTCAAGGAAATGCCGCAGGTCATCGCGACGCACCAGAAGTACAAGGACAAGGGCTTCGACACCCTGGCCGTGGCCATGAGCTACGACCCGCCGGCCTACGTCGCCAACTACGCCGAGACCCGCAACCTGCCCTTCGGCGTCGCGATGGACAGCACCGGCGAGATCGCCCGCAGCTTCGGCAAGGTGCAGCTCACGCCGACCACCTTCCTGATCAACAAGCGCGGCGAGATCGTCAAGCGCTTCGTCGGCGAGCCCGACTTCGCCGCGCTGCACGGCACGATCGAGAAGCTGCTTGCCGAGAGCTGAGCCCTCCCTGCCCCGCCGAAACATGCCGCTTCCGAGCGGCATTTTTCATGGCCGGACGACAGCCCGCTCGGGTGCCGGGCTCCTCGCAGAACGCTCGCGAACCCCTCGAATACGCGGGTTAGCCCCGACGCTTTGCGATTCTTTTCCTCGGGTACACCAGGCTGCTGTCGCCAGATACTAGGGTAGCGACATAGCAAGCATCGCCCGCCCGAATGAACACGAACAAGAACCTGCCCGGCGCGCCTGGGACTGTCATCTCCCCCCTCTCGACCGCATCGAAGCTCGATCGACAACGAGGCCGGGCGACGCCCTGGATCCTCGGTGTCGTCGTGCTGGCCGTCGCGGCCGGCGGCTGGTGGTGGTGGAAGGGCCGCGGCGCTGAAGGCGCGGCGGGCGGTCCCGCCTCGGCGGCGAGCGGTCCGGCAGGTGCTGGTGGTCCTGGCGGTCCGGGCGCCGGCGGTGCCGGTCGCGGCGGCCGCTTCGCCGCCAACCGTGTGCAGCCCGTGTCGGTGATGCCCGCGCGGCTGCAGGACATCCGCCACACCGCGGCCGCGATCGGCACGATCACCGCCTCCAACACCGCCGTCGTGCGGGCGCAGGTCAGCGGCGTGCTGCAGCAGATCCACTTCACCGAAGGTCAGCAGGTCAAGGCCGGGCAGACGCTGGCGCAGATCGATCCGCGCGCGTTCCAGGCCGCGCTCGGCCAGGCCGAGGGCCAGCTCGCGCGCGACAAGGCCACGCTGGACAACGCCCGCATCGACCTGACGCGCTATCAGGACCTGCTCGCCAAGGACGCGATCGCGCGCCAGCAGGTCGACACGCAGCAGGCCACGGTCAACCAGCTCACCGGCACGGTCAAGGCCGACCAGGCCGCCGTCGACAGCGCGCGACTGCAGGTCACCTACAGCCGGGTGCAGGCGCCGATCTCGGGCCGCGTCGGCCTGAAGCAGGCGGACATCGGCAACGTCGTGCAGACCGGGGACACCAACGGCATCGTCAGCATCACGCAGACGCGCCCGATCGCCCTCACCTTCGCGGTGCCGTCGGCGCTGCTGCCGCAGGTCAGCGCCGGGCTGAAGGGCAAGACGTCCATGACGGTCGAAGCCTGGAGCCGCGACGGCAAGACGCGCCTGGCCACCGGCAAGCTCGCGACCGCCGACAACGCCATCGACATCGCCACCGACACGATCAAGCTCAAGGCGCTGTTCCCGAACGACGACGACGCGCTCTATCCCAACCAGTCGGTCAGCGTGAAGCTGCAGCTCGCGACCGAGCAGAACCGTCTGGCCGTGCCGGCCGCCGCGGTGCTGCGCGGCTCGCAAGGCTTCTACGTCTACGTCGTCGGCGCGGACAACACCGTCTCCACGCGGGTCGTGCAGACCGGCGCAGTCGACGGCGACTGGATGGCCGTGGACGGCAGGATCGAGCCGGGCGAGCGCGTCGTCATCGACGGCGTCGGCTTCGCTGCGGTCGGGCGGCTCAAGCTGCTGCAACTTTTGCAAGCACGAGCGGGCGCCGCCGGCGCCGTGCCGGCCTATGACCGCGCGATCAAGTCGCTCGACGAACTCG
>NZ_DASVNZ010000417.1:0-3919 GCF_036486225.1 Roseateles sp.
AGGGAAGGGCCGTCGCGATGCGAGGGCCCTTTGTCGCTGAAAGGCGCCGGAAGACCTCAGATTCAGCGGCCCAACCGGAAAACCCCGCAGAACTTGCGTCCTGCGGGGTTTCGTATTTGGTGGCGCTTCAGGGATTCGAACCCCGGACCTGCGGATTATGATTCCGTCGCTCTAACCGGCTGAGCTAAAGCGCCTTGCGAAGACAGCGACTATAGCAAAGTTTTCGCAGACAATGCAAGCCCCGCCGATCACGGCATCGACAGTTCGGCGCGCGAGTCCCACTCGACCCCCTCCATGTTCAGCTTCCTCAAGAAAAAACTGGGCTTCGGCTCCGCCGAACCCACGCCAGCGCCTGCTCCCGAAGCGCCGCCGGCCCTCGACACCGCGCTCCCGCCGGTCGCCCCCGCGCCCGCCATCGAGCCGCAGTCGACCCCGGCGTCCGCTCCGATCGCTCCGCAAGCACTGACCCCGCCGACTGCGCCCGTTCCGGCGGCCGTCCCGGCCGTCGCTCCGGCGCCCATCGCCGCGCCCGCACCCGTTGCGCCAGCATTGACGCCTGCGCCTGTTGCCGCACCGAAACAGGCTCCTGCTCCGGTCGCGGTGACGCCGGTTGCTGTGCCTGCGCCCGCGCCGGCACCGGTCGCCGAGCCCGCGCCGCGCAAGAGCTGGATGGACAAGCTCCGCCAGGGTCTGCGCAAGACCGGGTCGAGCATCTCCCAGGTGTTCACCGGCACGCAGATCGACGACGCGCTGTATGAGGAACTCGAAGCCGCGTTGCTGATGGCCGACGCCGGCGTGAAGGCGACCGAGTTCCTGCTCGACGATCTGAAGCGTCGTGTGAAGGACGCCAAGGCGACCGATCCGGCCGCTGTTCGGCAACTGCTCGTGGATGCGCTGACGGAACTGCTGCAGCCGCTGCAGCGCCAGCTCGTGATCGGCGAGCACTCGCCGACGGTGATGATGGTGGTCGGCGTGAACGGCGCCGGCAAGACGACCAGCATCGGCAAGCTCACGCGCCATCTGGCGGATGCCGAAGCCAACGTGCTGCTGGCCGCGGCGGACACCTTCCGCGCGGCGGCGCGCGAGCAGCTCGCCGTGTGGGCGGACCGCAACCGCGTCCAGATCGTCAGCCAGGAGGGCGGCGATCCGTCCGCGGTGACCTTCGACGCCGTCGTCGCGGGCAAGGCGCGCGGCTGCGACGTCGTCATCGCCGACACTGCCGGCCGCCTGCCGACGCAGCTCCATCTGATGGAGGAGCTCAAGAAGATCAAGCGCGTGATCGCCAAGGCGCAGGAGACGGCGCCGCACGAGGTGCTGCTGGTCGTCGACGGCAATACCGGTCAGAACGCGCTGATGCAGGTGAAGTCCTTCGACGATGCGCTCGGCCTGACGGGCCTGATCGTCACCAAGCTCGACGGCACGGCCAAGGGCGGCGTGCTCGCGGCGATCGCGCGCGAGCGGCCGATCCCGGTCTACTTCATCGGCGTCGGCGAGAAGCTCGAAGACCTCCAGACCTTCGACGCGCGGGAGTTCGCGCAGGCGCTGCTGGAATGAAAATCGGCTCCCTCGGGAGCCGATTTCCATTGATGGGTGGGGTTACATCGGGAACCCGCCGCCTCCGCCGCCCATGAGGTTCTTGAGGCCGCCCATCTTCTTCATCATCTTCATCAGGCCGCCGCCCTTCATCTTCTTCATCATCCCCTGCATCTGATCGAACTGGTTGAGCAGGCGGTTGACTTCCTGGATGTGGACGCCCGCGCCCGCGGCGATGCGGCGCTTGCGGCTGGCCTTGGATTTGCCGTCCATCAGCAGCGCCGGCTGGCGGCGCTCCTTGGCGGTCATGGCGTTGAGGATGCCTTCCATGCGCTTCATGTCGCGCTCGGCCTTGTCCATGTCGGGCTGGCCGGCCTTGGCGGTCATCTGCGTGGGCAGCTTGTCCATCAGTCCGGACAGTCCGCCCATCTTCTTCATCTGCGAGATCTGCGCGAGGAAGTCGTTCAGGTCGAAACCGTCACCGGACTTGAGCTTCTCGGCCAGCTTCTGCGCCGCCTCGACGTCCACGCCCTTCTGCACTTCCTCGACCAGCGCGACGATGTCGCCCATGCCGAGCACCCGGCCCGCGTGGCGCTCGGCGTCGAAGACTTCCAGGCCGTCGATCTTCTCCGACACGCCCGCGAACTTGATCGGCGCGCCGGTGATCTGCTTCACCGACAGCGCCGCGCCGCCGCGCGAGTCGCCGTCCAGCTTGGTCAGCACGATGCCGGTCAGCGGCAGCGCTTCCTTGAAGGCCTTGGCGGTGTTGATTGCATCCTGACCCTGCATCGCGTCGACGACGAACAGCGTCTCCACCGGCTTGAGCGTGGCGTGCAGGTCGCGGATCTCGGCCATCAGCGCTTCGTCGATCGCCAGGCGGCCGGCCGTGTCGACCAGCAGCACGTCGAAGAAGTGACGCTTGGCGTGATCCAGCGCCGCCAGCGCGATGTCGTGCGGCTTCTGGTCCGGCGCCGACGGGAACCATTCGGCGCCCGCCTGCTTCGTCACCGTCTTGAGCTGCTCGATCGCGGCGGGGCGGTACACGTCCGCGGAGACCGTCAGCACCTTCTTCTTGCGCTTCTCGGTCAGGTGCTTGGCCAGCTTGGCGGTCGTCGTCGTCTTGCCGGCGCCCTGCAGGCCGGCCATCAGGATGATGGCGGGCGGCTGTGCGGCCAGGTTGATGTCGGCGACGCCGTCGCCCATGGTCGCGGCCAGTTCCTTGTGGACGACCGAGACCAGCACGTGGCCCGGATTCAGCGAGGCCGCCACCTCCTGGCCCAGCGCCTTCTCCTTCACGCGGGCGACGAAGTCGCGCACCACGGGCAGCGCGACGTCGGCCTCCAGCAGCGCCATGCGGACCTCGCGCAGCATGTCCTGCACATTGGTCTCGGTGATGCGGGCTTGGCCCCGCATGGTCTTGACGAGCCGGCTCAGTCGATCGGTCAGGGTGGATGCCATCGTTTCGGCCCCGCGTAAGCGGGCGCGCCTCATTACACTTTGCAGATGATTTTATCGTCCGCCTCCGCCGAGCCCAGCGGCCTGATCCTCGCCGCCCTCAGCGCCGCCGGGGCACTGGCCTATGCCGCCGCCGCCATCTTCGCCCACCGGCGCCCCCGCACCTGGCGTGCGGTGCTGGTCCTGGCCTGGCTGCTGCACCTGGCCGCGCTGGTCGTGGACATCGGCGGCATCGGCGCCGCGCCGGTCAACGGCGGGCACGCCGCGCGCTTCGGATTCGCGCCGTCGCTGTCGATGACGATCTGGCTCATGATCGGCGTCTACCTGATCGAAAGCCGCTTCCTGCCGCTGCCGTCGGCGCAGCGGCTGCTCAGCGTGCTGGGGCTGGTCGTGATGCTGGTGGCCTGGGCCTTCCCCGGCGAGTACCGCCCGCAGGCGGGCTCGCCGCTGGCGCCGCTGCACTGGGCGATGGGGCTCGCGTCCTACGGCCTGTGCGGTGTCGCGGTGATGCACGCGGTGATGCTCAACCGCGCCGAGCGCCAGATGCGTTCGCAGAAGGGGCAGGGCGCGCCCGCCTTCGGCACGCCGCTGCTGCGGCTCGAACGCCTGACCTTCCAGTTCGTCGGCGCCGGTGTCGTCGTGCTGTCGATCGCGCTGTTGCTGGGGGTCGCCTTCACGCCGCAATGGCGCTGGGACCACAAGACCTTGTACGCCGTGCTCGGCTGGATCGTGCTGACCGGGTTGCTGACCGGACGCCGCGTGTTCGGCTGGCGCGGCAAGCGCGCCACGCGCTGGCTGTATTTCGGCGCCGCGTTGCTGCTGCTGTCTTACGCCGGCTCGCGCTTCGTGCTGGAAGTCGTCCTGCAGCGTCCGCCGGTCTGATCGCAGAATGCCGCCGATGCTCTCTCCTTCGATCCCTTCGATCCCTTCG
>NZ_DASVNZ010000422.1:0-22618 GCF_036486225.1 Roseateles sp.
CGGCGTCGGCGAAGCGGTCCCGGGGATCGCGCGCCATCGCGCGCCGCACGATGGCGTCCAGCGCCGCTGGCAGTTCTCCCGGCCGCACCGAGGTCGGCGCGGGCGGCTCCTGGTTCAGCGTCTGGTACATCACCGCCTCGATCGCGCCGCTGAAGGGCATGCGCCCGGTCGCCAGCCGGTACAGCAGCACGCCGCAGGCGAAGACGTCCGCGCGGTGGTCGATCGCGCCGCCGAGGATCTGCTCCGGCGCCATGTAGCCCGGCGTGCCGATCTGCGACGCCGCCTGCGTGAGGTGGTGGTCGGCGATCCGCGCGATGCCGAAGTCCGTCAGTTTCACGCGGCCTTCACGGGTGATGAGCAGGTTGCCGGGCTTGATGTCGCGGTGCCAGACGCCCTGGCCGTGCGCGCCGGCCAGCGCGTCCAGCAGCTGGTCCATGACGCCCAGCGACCACGCCAGCGGCGGCGTCGGCATCTCGCGCCTGAGGATCTGGTCCAGCCCGCGGCCGTCGACCAGCTCCATGACCAGGAAGGCGTAGCCCTTCAAGCCGTCCGCGCTCGTCACCTCGCCGAAATCATGGATGGTCACCACGCCGGGATGGGCGATGCGCCCGACCGCGCGCGCCTCGTTGCGGAAACGCGCGGAGCTCGAGTCCGCGCGGGCCGCTTCCTCGGCGTCCTCCACCTGGCGGCGGATCAGCTTGATGGCCACCTCGCGCTGGATGTGCGGATCGAAGGCGCGGTAGACGACGCCCATCGCGCCTTCGCCGAGCTTGCCCCGCACGAGGTACTTGCCGATGTGCGGCACGCGCGCGGGCTTGCCGTCGGATCCGGAGCCGGAACTGGAACTGCTGCCGGTCATGCCCCGCTCTCCAGCATCGCCATGGCCTGGTCCAGGCTGCGGCGCATGCGCCCGAACGACGCGGCCAGCACGCCGATCTCGTCGCCCGAACGGACCTCGAAGGCGGGCGCCTCCTCGCCCAGCGAGACCCGGTCGGCGATGCGCGCCAGGCCCGTCACCGGCCGGATCACCAGGGACCAGAGCATCAGGTTGAGCGCCGCGCCCATGACCAGGAAGGTGGCCGTCAGCGCGCCCATCACCAGCCAGAAGGTCTGCGACGCCTGCTTCAGCGGCAGCGCCATCGGCACGGTGACGACCTCGGCGCCCAGCGTCTCGTTCAGGCGCCAGCCGAAGCCGTTGGACGGGCCGTAGCGCGCGACCAGCGTCGCCGGCGCGGTCTGCGGCGACGCATGGCAACCCAGGCAGGCCGCGTTGGTGATCCGGATCGGCCGCGCGATGTAGAGCGCCTCGCCGCCCGGCGTCTCGCGGCGGCCGACGAACTCCGTCAGCGCGGGCCGGCGCGTGAACTGCGAGATCACGTCCTCCTCCCAGCTCACCGCGCGGTTGCGCGGGTTGGTGGGATTGAGCATGGCCGCCTTGTAGCCGTAGTCCTCGTAGGCCTGGGAGAGCGTGGCCAGCACCTCGTGCGCGGAGAACGCGGGCACGGCCTCGGGCACGAAACGCTCGCGCAGCTGGTTCTCCAGCAGCGGGCGGATGTGGTCCGCCGTGTACTGGTTGACGGCGCTGGCGCTGTGCATCAGCAGGCGCGCGCGGTCGGCCACCTGCTCCTGCGCACTGGTCTGCAGCCACTGGCGCGCCAGCACGGCGGTCAGCGCCAAGCCCACCAGGAAGACGGCCAGGAAGATCGCGTTGAACTTCGCCAGCAGGCTCAGGTGCGGGAGGCGGTACCAGGGCAGGGCGCGCCGGGCGGCGGTATCGATGCGGCTCATGTCGTCACTCTCGTCAGGTCGAGCCGGCCATCGCTGGAGAGCGATCGCCGATATCAGGACCTACGGAGCGGGACGCCGCACGGATGCAGCCTGCGGAAAAAAAGCTTGTAACGGCGGCCCGACCTCCGGCCGCGGCGCATTCACGCCGCAGCCGGAGCGGCCGCTGGGGCCAGTCCTGCGGGTTACTTCATGGCCTTCTTGTCGGCCTCGGCCTTTTCCTTCATGGCCTTGGCATCGGCCTCGGCCTTCTCGTGAGTCGCCTTGGCGTCCTTTTCACATTGCTTCTCGGCATCGCCCTTCATGGCGTTGCAGGCCTTCTTGGCCGCCTTGTAGTCGGCATCGGCCTGCTTCTTGAGCGCCTTGGCCTGATCGACGGTGCCGGAGGACGGGCTGGACGCGGCTTGCGCCATGGCCGGGCCGGCGGCGATACCCAGGGAGAGAACGGTCGCCGTGGCGGCGATGAGCAGGGAACGCTTCATGAGGATCTCCTTGTCTTCGGTACAGATGTTGAACGGCGACGGGGTCGCCGGCTGCGAGCCACCTGTTCCAGCAAGAATGGTTCCCTGCCCGGAATACACCCTCGGACTTTCCGCACCGGCTTCTCGGCATCGCGCCGATGGACGGCGCCTGCGGGCGCTTCGACAGTGGCGGCCAGGGCGCGGAATCCCGCAGCGCTCGTCACCCGTCGACCGCCGCCATGCCGCATCAGGACCGCATTTCCCGCCCCGCCGAGACGCCGGCGACGGACCCGCGCGCAAAAGCGGTCGGGTCCGCGCCGGGTCAGACATCGCCGGGCGTCGCGGCCGCGGCCTCCCTGATCGACGGCAGTCCCTACATGGCCGCCCAGCGACAGCGGATTGCGGCGGTTTTCGGTCCGGCTGCGGGCGGGCCGGTGCAACGCAGGCTGTTCATCAAGCGGTCCGACAAGGAGGCGGTCGTCGAGCGCCAGGCGGTCGATGGCATCGGGCCGGCCGTGCATGAAGCGATCCTCAAGCACACGGAGTTCCTGATCGGTCTGGAGTGCAAGGACCACGCCAAGGGGCAGACTCCTGAAGAGCTGGATCGGGCCAGGCGGGTGCTCGCCGTGCTTCAGGACGTGCGCTTGCTCGAGGAGGTGCTGACCCGAATGCAGGACGACAACGCCGACTTCGGGACGATCGACGTGCGTGAACCGCAACACCTGGCCCAGTTCTACTTCCAGGCCCGGCGGGGACTGATCCTCGCCGACAGGATCCCCGTGGACGCCGAGACCGCGCGCAAGCTGAAGGAGGGCAGTGACACGGATCAGGCGCAGGGCCTGGCGCATGGCCAGGCCATGAGCGGAAAGACCGGGCTGCCGCCCGGCGACAACAGTTTTCCGGTCGCCGTCCTCGGCGCAGGGGCGAGCGTCGCCTATTACCTGGCGACGGCGGGCCGGTCGCTGGATCCGGCGTCGACCGTCATCATCGGCGAGACCCAGCCCTGGGCCGGCGAGCGCGGCAGCGAAGGCGTCGTCAACCATCCGCTCAACATGATCGCGCCCGACGGGTACCAGGGCCGCGATCTGCACGACGCCGGGGGCGGACTCGCCCCCAGACGCACGCTGTCCCAGCGCATCGAGGAAGTGATCGGGCGCTGGCCCAACCTCCGGACGCGCAAGATCCTGAAGGTGGAGCGTCACGGTTCAGGCGAGTACTTCACCATCACCACGGACGACCCCGACCACCCGATCGTCTATGCGCGCAAGGTGATCGCCGGTCTGGGCATCGGCAAGCACAAGGAGCCGGACAAGGTGACCTGGGCCGGGGGCGACCGCGGACATGCGGACAACAAGACCGGCGTCGGCGCCGCGGTGCCCCGGATGATCGACATGGACGGCTTCCAACGCGCCATGGTCGCGGGCGAACTGCGGCGGGACAGCATCCGTTCGATCGCCGTCGTCGGCCCGAACGCGGCCATCGACGTCATGTCCACCGTGCTGCGTCGTTATCCGGATCTGATGGCCAATCCGGTCTACTGGATCACCGGCACCGACCCCGGCGGCCGCGGCCGCGGTCCGTCGACCAAACGTCCCGCCTTCCTGAAGGGCACCGACAACGAATACGTCGAAGGCCGCTACGACAAGGTCATGGCGCGCGGGCCGTCGTCGCCCGACAAGCGGATCTCCAAGGAGGGCGTCATCACCGTCGTCGGCCACGACTATCTGGCGGCGCGGGTCGGGGCGGACGGCGTCGCCCTGGACGTCGGCGAGCGCGGGGGGCGCGGCGGCGCGGACACGCTCGTGGAGACCTTGAAGGCGGATCTCGTCGTCTACGGCATGGGGCCCGACGTGAACGCGGTGTCGCAGGTGTTCGGGATCGAGGAAGCGAATCTGAAACGCGACATGGAGCCCATCTATGACATGGGACTGCACTTCAACGATGCAGGCGACATCGACTCGCAGGACACCTTGCGCGCCTACCTGATGGCGCCCCCGCGGGCCTTGCCTCGCGACCAGGCCGCCGCGCTCGCCGCAGACGTCTTCAGACTGCTGGCGGATACCGTCTCGGAGCGCCCCGCCAGGGACAAGCTGGAGCGCGGCGGCCGGCCGCCCGTGGTCGGCGTGCGCCTCAAGCCGCATGCGACCGGCAAGGCCTCGCTCGAGGTCATCGGCGGCACGGCCTACCGCTTCGCATTCGCCGGCAAGATGCCTTACCGGTATGTGTCGACGGCGCTGGAAGGCGTCCGGCGCAAGGAACTGGTGCGGGCCGTGCAGGATCGGGACGCGGTGCGCAGGACCGGGTCGCTGCACACCGATGTCGAAGGCTACGTGCGTTGTCTGGAAAGCTACCTCGATGTCGCCACGGATCTCGCCAGACGGTTGGAAGTCTCTGCCGACGTCGAGGAAGCCAAGCAGGATGCCTACTGGAACGGGTCCGCCGCCGACTGGCTCCGACTCACCGCCGAGTGGCTGCGACTGGCCGAGGGCCAGGTGGGCGATGGGCCCGAAGGGGCCGACGGGAAGATCGTCGCCCGCATGCGCAGCACCTGGACGACTCTGGAGGTGCTGCAGCGGCAGTTGAGGTCCATGTACGACGACGCGATCGTCGACAGGTATGCCTCGCTGGCCTCTTCCCACATGGGGGGCGTGCCCAACAGCCTGCCGAAGAACGTGGTGCTGGGCGATCAGCTGACCGCGGCGCGCAGCTCGGTGGAGGCGCTGCAGTCGCATGTGCCGCCCAACGTCGCCGGGGGCGTCAACCTGGTGACCAGCGACCACACCACGATCGCCGCCTACCTCGCGGCCGCCCACGGCGATCTGCCGCCCGGGGTGGCGGACCTGCTCACCTCGCGCGTGGTGATCGACCGTCGCCACGCCGCGCTGGACCGCGCGCCGCTGCCGCGGCCCGAGCTCGAAGGCAACCGCTACAGCGCTTTCCACCTCAAGCAGCAATCGGCCTTCCAGTCGAACTGGATGGGCCTGTTCGAGAAGGTCAACGCGCTGTTCAAGAGCGACTGAGCCGGCACGAAGCCGGCTCATGGTTCCTTGCACCTTGCGTTCACGTGGCCCGGGCAGGCCGCCGGAGCGGGCTGCCCAGGCGGCCTTCAAGGCAGGCGCCGCCGCAGGCCGATGTTGCGCGTCTGCACGCCGCAGACCGACGGGATGTCGAAGTTGGCCGGGTTGATCGGCTGCTGGAACTCCTCGTAGAAGTAGTAGTCCGCCAGCGCCAGGCTGGTGCCGAGGTTCACGCCCGACTGCGACTGCATGAAGGTGACCGGCCGGCTCTGCGTGCCGCTGGCGTTCTGCGGCGCGTACCAGGTCCAGAGGTAGGTGGCCTCGGGATAGTTGGGCGGCGCCGGCGGGAACAGCACCGAGCAGATGGTGACCGTCGTGCCGGGCGCGATCACCGGATTGCCGGAGATCGTCGCCTGGATCGTGCCCTCCACGCCGGGGATGGCGATCCAGTCCGGCGGCTCCTGCGGGAAGGGGAACTGGCTGCCGCCCAGGCAGGTGGACGGCGCGTTCTCGTAGGCGGTGATCAGGAAACCGGTCGCGCTGTTGGGCGGCGGCGTGGTGCCGGACGGTGCCGGACCGGTCAGCAGCGCGGTCTGCGACACGGTGCCGTCGGGGGCGTCGGGGTTGTAGGTGAACAGCATCAGCGTGTCCTGCGCCCGGTCGCTGTAGACGCGGTAGTCGGCGTCGTCCTTCCACGCATACAGCACGCGCGTGGGCAGCGGATCGAACTGGCCGTTGACCGGCGTCATGAACGCGGTCATGCCGAAGTTGGTGTTCCAGCTGAACAGCTCATAGCCGTTCGGATTGCCCACCGCGAAACCCGGAATGCCGGCGGCCGCGAAGGTGGTCGGCTTGGTCGGGGCCACGGCGGCGCTGTCGTAGGACTGGAAGCTCGGGAAGTACGTGAAAGACCACATCTGGAAGAACCCCAGCTGCGTCGGATCGCCCATCGTCGGCTTGGGCGGGCCGTTGCCGAACATCATGCGCACGGGCGCTTGCGTGCTCGAGTTGAACCACATCCACGTGGCCGCGGGCGGCGACTTGGGAATGGGCACCGGCACCTTCCACCAGTCCACGGGCTCGGCGCTCATCCAGTTGAGCGGGGCCGAGCCGGCGCAGGCCGCGTTGGGGGCCTGTGCACCGTACCAGTCCGTGGGCAGCGACCAGCCCAGGTCGACCGTGGCCCAGCTCTGGCCGCCGTCGGTGGACAAGGCCGTGGCGCCCGGCGTGATGACGTACCACCACTGGCCGTAGGCGGTGCCGGTGACCTGCGCGGACAGGTAGTCGCCGGGCACGCAGACGATGTCGGCGGTGCAGAGCTGGAAGAAGGGGTTGTCGGGCTGCGGGTCGGTGGACAGCGGCGGACTGAAGGGATGCAGCAGTACCGTCGCGGTCCAGGCCGCGGGCATGGCCGGCGGCGGTCCGTCCACCGGCTGGAAGGCCGGATAGGCCGAAAGCGGGACGGGATCGATCGTCGATGGGGTCATGGAAACCTCCGGTGAAGGAAAGGGGCGAAAAGCGGCGAGGGGGCCGACGGTGCCGCGACAGCGATGGCGATCCCGGTCAGGGTCGGGGCCGGCCCGCGGGCCAGGTGGCCGTCCATTTCGAGGGCGGCACGCCGGTGCCCAGGACGGCGAGGTAGACGTCCCAGGTGACGGGATCGACGGCCATCGCATGCAGCAGCGTGGTCGACGAGGACGCGGGCAGGGGGACGTCGAAGCGGGTGAAGGGCTTCAGGTCGGAAAGACCGGGAAGATCGGAGAAGTCAGAACGCGCGCAGTCCATCGGCACGGCGAACAGCGAGACGCTGCCGACGCCGCCGCCCGCGCTCGGACTCGCGCCGACGAAGAGCACCTGGCGGGCGGGCGAATCCAGTGCTGGACCGAAGGCGAGGGCGTAGACGCCGAGTGCGCCGAATCCATCGAGGCTGCCGACCGGCCGTCCCGTCGCGTCGATGACCTGCACGCGATGATTGAGCGCGTCCGCCACCCAGAGCCGATCGCAGCGGTCGACCACCGCGGCGTGAGGCAGGTTGAACTGCCCGGGACCGTTGCCGGGCCGGTCGCCGGGGGCGCTCCAGTGGGCCAATACGCGGCCCGCGGCGTCGAGGCGGAGCACGCGGTTGTTCAGGCCGCCGACGTCGCCGTCGGTGACCAGCAACTGCCCGGCGGCATTCCAGGCCACGTCGGTGACCTTGTCGAACTGCACCGGATCGAGGCCCGTGCCCTGGGAGTTCTGGCCGCAGGTGCCGAGGGTCGCGACGAGCCGGCCCTCCGGCGTGAAGCGCTTGAGGCAGTGACCGAACGCGGGACCGGCGGGCTGGGGCGGCGCCATGTCGGTGATCCAGACTTGCGTCGAGCCGTCCGGGGCGGTGTGGATCGACAGCGAATGCGGATCGCCCAGCGTGCCCGTGGCAGGCCAGGTCGACACGAGGCGGCCGTCCGGCGTCCACACGCTGACGACCGGATCGGCGCGTTGCAGCACGTGCAGGAAGCCGGTGCGCGGATCGCGCTCGATCCAGCTGACTGTCTCGAAGCGCACCGCCGACGGCCGCGGGAAACCGGCCTCGGCGACGTAGACCGGTGCGGGTAACGCGATGCCGTCCGAGACCGGCGTTGGCATTGGCGTCGACGTCGGTGCGCTCGCGGGCGAGACCGCGCAGCCGGAGAGGGCGATGGACACGATGAAGGCGGCGGACCTCGGTGCCCAGGTCCGCGCCCGGGACGGCGCCGCTCGATGCGGGCTCATGGACGGTCCCGCGATGCCGACATCGTGCGGCGCAAGGTGGACAGGATGTCGAGGCTGGGCTGGTTGGCCATCAGCACGAAGTTCTGCGCAAGGATCTCGTCGGGCTGGAAGATCTCCTGCGTGAAGTTGGCCGTGACGAGCGAGAGGTACTGCGGCATCAGCGGCGCGCTGTCGTAGAGCAGCGGCCGCCCTTGCGCGTCGATCACCGGCACCCAGCGTCCGGCGGCGTCCCGCGTGATGGCCAGGAACCACCACTGCAGGTAGTCGAAGAACACGCCGCCGTCGTAGGGGCGGTCGGCCAGCAGCAGCGGCGCCAGGGAGCGCCGCACGATCACCGCGGGATCGTCCGCGCCGCCGTGCGGCGTGCCCGCCGAGGCCGTCGGCGAAGCGGGGACCTGCATGTCGATGTAGACGTCCAGGCCGGATTCATCGGGGTTGGTGATGCGCAGCTCGCGCATCGGCGCCTGGTGGCCGGGCGGGCCCCACGGGATGTCGGGCAGCTCGATGGGCTGGGGCGTCGCGCGGTAGTGGATCGCGTCGTAGAGCGCGAGGCGTTCCTCCGGATGGTTCTTGCTGAACAGGTGGAAGCACTCGTGGATGAGGACGTTCTGCAGGTAGGACAGGTCGTCGGCGGGATGCAGCGGATCGCCGTAGCTGGCGGCGGTCTGCGTGCTGGCGACCATGTTGGCGGGCAGCACGATGGTGTCCTGGCGCCGCGTGTAGGCGGCGTAGCCTTCCTCCTGCCCGGTGCTCTTCACCAGACGGATCACGGGCGGCAGGCGCAGGGACAGCGAGGCGAACAGGCGCGAGACGGCGGTGACGATGCTGCGCAGGGACGCGATCTCCTGCGGCGACCAGCTCATCACCTGCGAGGCGACGTAGTCCAGGTAGATCGCCGGCGTGACGTCGACCACCTCGCGGCGGAGGTTGACGCGGGCCTGCCGGTCGAACGGCGTCTGGCGGCGGACGTAGTCGTCGACGGTGACCAGCATCGCGCGGCCCGTCGCGACGCCGGCCGCGACGACCTGTGTCCCGCCGGGGAACTCGCCGACGACGACATCGACTGGCGCAGCGGCGGCCTGCGGGGAAGAACGGCTCGCGGCCGGTCGACGGGGGGCGATCTTCATGACGGCGTCCTTCCTGGTGGGATCGACGCGAGCATGGTGTGCGCAGCGCCTGGGCGGGGCCATCAGCAGAATGCTGATCTTTGGTCGGCCTCCGCCGCTGCAGCCCCATGAATGAAGGGGATCGTGCGGGCCGTCGCGATAGTGCGCTCAAGTCGGCGCCGCTAGGATCGCCGCAGACAGATGGAAGTCCATCGGGGAGGGCGGATGCGTACCGTTGACGACCTGCGATTCGCGATCGCGCTGCTGGCCCAGGCCTCGAAAGCGCTACCCGACGATCGGCGCTTCGATCGATTCCTCGTCTTCGTCGAGCACTGCTTCGGCAACTCGCCGGTCGGGCACTTCGCCATGGACGTCGTCGCCGCGATGCCGGATGCGGACACGCTGCCGGCCCTCGCAGACCTTCCGGCGGCGGCGCAAGCCGTCGACATCGACAATCCGGCCGCGGGGCGGATTCATGAACGTCTGGAGGAATGGTCGTTTCCGGGCGTGCTGGAAGGCCTCAGGCTTGCGCGTGTCGCGGCGATCCGGCAAGACCTGCGACACCTCACCGCGAGCGATGCGCCTGCCAACCCTCCCGCGGGGGCGACGCTTTTCAGGGGAGTCGGCACGACGCTGGTCGACGTGAGACGCCGGGACCGGGGGCGTGGCCAGCCTGACCCCGTGCGCATCGTGGTCCGCAAGAACACCTGGCCGCCTGCTCGGGAGTCGGTCGACGCCTTTGCGCTGGAGTCGGCAGCAGGCCCGGATCCGACGCACACCGACATCGACATCCATTTCGGCACGAATCGCGAACCGCTCGCAGGACCGTTTCCCGGCAGCGTCGACTTCGGTGGACGACGCAACGGGGCGGAGCAGCCGTTGAGCTTCGGCCTGGCGACCGTGACGATCCCCGCCGTCCACAAGGAAGGGCGCATCGAGCGTCCGTCGTTCTGGCATTTCGAGTTCAAGCAGGACAAGCGACGGCACATGGTCATCGACCAGGTCCGGATCCTGTCCGAGGCGCGATGGACGGCGTCCGCCAGCAGCGGCGGCAGCGGCGCAGAGGCCCTGCTGTTCATCCACGGCTTCAACGTCGATTTCGACGAAGCGCTCTACCGCACGGCCCAGATCGCGCACGACCTCCGCTTCCCCGGCCTGACGCTGTGCTTCAGCTGGGCGTCGTGCGGCGAGGTCCTGGACTACACCGTCGACGAGGAGAGCGTGCGGTGGTCCACCCACCATCTGCAGACCTTCCTCGAGGTCGTGGCGACCCGGCTCTCGCTGCGGCGCATCCACGTCGTCGCCCACAGCATGGGCAACCGCGCGCTGCTCGACGTCCTGAGCCAGTGGACGCCGCCGTCGGGCAGCGCTCCCTTGAGCCAGATCGTCCTGGCGGCGCCGGACGTGGACGCGGGCATCTTCCGTCAGGTGGCCAAGGTGTTCTCCCGCTTCGATCGCGTGACCCTCTATGCCTCCTCGGAGGACAAGCCGCTGCGGGTCTCGCGGCGACTGCACAGTTATCCAAGGGCGGGGGACGCGACGCCGCCGCTCGTCGTGGCGCACCTCGACACCGTGGACGTCAGCGCGGTGGGCGCCGACCTGTTCGGGCTGGGACACAGCTACTTCGCCGTCAAGCCGAAGGTGTTCTCCGACCTGTTCTACATCATTCGCCACGGATTCATCCCGGCCCAACGGGCCAGCATCCGGCCCGTTCCCGGCCAGGGACACTTCGAGCTCGCATGACCGCCGCCGGGAGAGAGGTTCATGTACGACAAGTCGATGTGGCCCAGGACGCCGACGCCGGACGACGCGATCGTCTATGTAGAGCTCTTCGGGGAGGGCGTGTTCACCCAGCAACTCTCACCGTTCCGGGGGCATTTCATCGCCGACCTGATGGGCGCGGATTTCCGCCTGCTGGTGGCCCATTGCCCCGCGGACCTGCAGGATCTGCGGGTCGGGCCTGATGAGCGTCTACTCCGGCGCGCCCAGGAACACACGCAGATCAGGCACTTCGCGATGCCACTCGATCGCGCGGCCGGCTTCTTCGAGACCGTCGACCCGCAGTTCATCGTCTGCCGCTACCACCCGGAGCACCATCAGCACGTGCTCGCGCTGGAGCGGCGGCATGGGTGGCCGTTCCTGCGCCTCCCTCTTCAGGAACTTGAATTTCCGACGCTCAAGCCGCACGAGCACTTCAAGCCGACCTTGCGCGATGTCGTCGTCCAGTACGTTGTCGGCGTCTGCCGGTTGATCCGCGACATCGCGCCCGACTCCCCGCTGGTCAGCGGCTTGAGCGCCGACCTCCATGAACTGCGATGGCAGCGACAGGACGGGCCCCGTCCGATATCGCGCCTGCATCAGAGCGCGTACCCGAATGAAGCCTTGTGGTCGGTCGCCGGGGTCGACGTCACGCTGGCGGAGCCGACCCGGAATCTGCCGGACGAGGTCGTCTACGGCTTCCTGTCTGCGCAGGCCGGCGATCTGCTTGGCCGCCGGGAAGCGGCGAGTCGACAGGCCGGGGTGCCGCCACAATTCGCGATCGAGCTGATCCTGTTCTTCCCGAACTACTTCATGGAGCTGTTCCTGGCGGATGAGGAGATGGTCGCGTGGTCGGCGGTCCGTCACGACCGGGAGTCCAGGCTGCGTGCGCTGCTGGCCCACGACGTGGTCGCCGAGGTCCGGGAGTTCGCGCCGGAGTACGAGAGCAATCCGTTCGAGCGGCCCGGCCTGAGGCTATTCTGCGAGATCCTCCGGGACCAGGAGAGCTTCCTGTTCCGCGTTCCCGGCATCGAGCCCTACCGGAGCCTGGCGGCCGGGGAGGAGGGCCGCGAGTACCTCCAGCTGGCGACGAGCGAGGTGGCCGCCTCCACGGCGAAGGTGGCGATGCTGGCCGCCTCGTGCGCGGCCCCGGTGCTGCGGTTCTCGCCGCGGCTGGGGACCTGCATGGACGCGCTCTTCGAATTCGTGCGTGCCTATGGGCGGCTGCCCAACGCGGTGCCGCCGTCGTCGCTGTACGGGCCCACTGGCAAGCGGCATCCGGACCAGGATGACATCGCCGTGGCCTTCAACGCGTTCGCGGACGCGGCGGCCGAGCTGATTCCGCAGGACTATCTGGCACTGATCGCGGCGAATCAGCGGCTGAAGCTGATCTCCGACTTTCCTTTCGAGTGGATCCGGCCGCGCACGCTGCCGCTGGTCTACACGAAGCAGTGCTCCAAGATTCCCGCCACGCCTGGGCAGGTCATGACCACCGTCCTTGGGCGACGGATCTATCACACGATCGAGTTGAAGGACATCGCGAGCGTCCGCGTGATCTCGTCGTTCGAAGCCGCCGATCCGCTGTCGGGCCGGTTCTGTCGGGAATTGCGGGAATACCTGGCGCTGCTCCACGAGGAGTTCGGAACGCAGATCGACATGGTGCTCGAGGAGGTGCGCGTCGCGACGGCGGCCGAGTTCATGCGCGCGCTGGAGACAACGGGCGGGAAGATCGCCGTCATCGACATGCACGGCGGCGCGTTGGGCGCCGAAGGCGCGCTGCTGATCGACGGCAATCCTTTCACGTCGGTCCAGTTCGAGCATGAGATCGAGATGAATCGAAGCCAGGGACTATCCCTGCGCCTGCCTTCCGTCGTCATCCTCAGCTCCTGCGACACGATCAATCCGCTGTCCAACGGATTCAGCATCGCTTCGGCGCTGCTGCGGGCCGGCGCGACGGCGGTCGTCGGTACCCTGTTGCCGATCGACGCGAGCCGGAGCGCCTCTTTCATCGGCAAGGTGCTGGTCGAGACCTTCAGCTATCTGTCCGAACCGCGCGGAGACGCCCAGAGCTGGCAGAACATGATCGCCGATCAACTGTGCTTCAGCGCCGCGAGCGACTGGTTCGGTGTCTGCGGCCAGCTGTTCCCCAGGAGCTACTTGGACCGGGAGGACTACCTGGCGGCGATCGGCCGCGTGGTGTCGTCCAGGGTGGGGCCGCCCGAGGGACTGGAGGACCGGCTCATCGCCGCGCTCGCGGAGGTTTTCGGCGTTTCCGAAGCCCAGGTCCACGAGGGCATAAGGACCCATGCGCCGTTCGTCGATGCGATGAACTACGTCCAGCTCGGATTCCCCGAGAACGTCCAGCTCGTGTCGGCGCCGAGGGTGTGAGGCCGATGGTGCTCGCGGCGGCATTCACAGACCTCCGGGGCCGGAGAGCGGCACCTTGCGGTCTTCGGGACTGGACGGATAACGGCGCCCCGACATGACCAACGTCGTGGATCGACGGGCGGCCGGTTCGCTAGACTTTCCGGAACGTGTTTTTCACTGTGGATGAAGATGGTTCGAGCCGTTCTCCCTGGCCCGCTCGGGACAGACACCCGCCAGACGGCTTTCGCTCCCGGAAGCGGGGGGCCGGGTGTTGCGCTGCTTGGCGGTCTGGACAACTGGGACAGTCCGACGCCTATCCACGAACGACTGCAGCGCATCGACGAGCGGCGCCACATGCCTGAGCTGATGCCGGGTCTGACGCCGCCGCCCTTGCAGGTCGGCACGCCGGTGAACGGCGAGCGCAAGATGACCGCCGGCGAGATCGCCATGTGCGAGAAGCTCTTCAAGCAGTCCATCGACTACTCGAAGGTGCTGGTGCACCGGGAGGAGTTCCTCCCCTTCGGCCTGCAGCCCGATGACTGCGCCATGACGCCCAACGGCGAGATGTACTTCAACCCGGACAAGTTCAAGGAAGATTTCTCCAGCGAGAACGACACGCAGAAGTGGTGGTTCATGCACGAGATGGTCCACGTCTGGCAGCACCAACTGGGCTATTGGGTCATGCTCCGCGGCGCCATCCGCGTCGGACTGGGCTACGAATACGAGCTCGTCAGCGGTCGCAAGCTGGGCGACTACAACATGGAGGCGCAGGGCAACCTGCTCGCCGACTACTACGCGCTCAAGTACTTGAAGCCGGACGTGATGGTCCAGTATCAGAAGAACGGCAACGACCTGGCGCTGTTCGAGGAGATCCTCAGTGACTTTTTCAAGAACCCCGCCGACCGTGCCCACCTGCCTTAAGGCCATCGTCGCCGTGACGCTGAGCCTGTCGCTGGGCGAAGGATGGGCGATGTCGCGCCTTGGAGACGCGGAGATCCGTCTGCAGGACGGCATGCCGTGCTTCACCTTGTCGGCCAAGGACGCGAAGCGAGATCCGAACGTGCGGCTGTCCTCCATTTCGGTCTCGGACGCATCGATCAGGCCCGTCGTCGACGTATGGCGGATGGTGTTCGAACCCGGCAAGGCCGTGCCGCTGCTGGGGCGCGCCTGCTTCGCGTATGGGCAGCAGGCCGAGGGGTCTCGCCCGGCGGTGGCCGGCGAACTCGCGAACGGCATCGTTTATGACGTGGCGCTGAACGTCAGTCCGTCCGACTCGTCGGACCCGACCAAGGGCTATGTCGCCAAGTTCTGCCTGGCCGGGCAAGGGTCCGATCGGCGGCTGGTGCCGGTGCGGCCGGATACGCGGGCGTGGCGGGAAGGGCGTTGCGATTAGGCCAGGGATGCGGGCCAGGGACGCGGGCCAGCGCACTCAGGAAAAGTAGGCGCAAAGGCGTGCAACGGCTCGCTCGTCTCTGACCACGCACCAGCCGACCTCGTAACAGTCGCGGGCCCCGACCTTCGCGGTCGCGGACCACTTGTCCTACGTGCTGACCGCACTGGTGAAGGTCAGCCGATTCCCGAATGGATCCGTCACCGACACATCCCTGGAGCCCCACGGCGTGTCCTCCAGTCCGGGTCGTGCGAAGCCGTAGTGCCGGCTAATGAGTTCCGCGTGGAAACCTTCGATGTCGTCCGTCCGGATGCGCATCGCCGCGCCGGGGCAGGCGTCGCCATGGTGCTCGGTGAGGTGGAGCACGCAGTCGTCTCGCGAGACCTGCAGGTACAGCGGAAGTCCGGCTTCGAAGCGATGCGTCCAGTCGACCTGGAAACCCAGGAACTGCACGTAGAACTCCAGCGCCTTGGCTTCGTCGAAGATGCGCAGGATCGGGGTGGTCTGAGCGAATTTCATGGGCGCGATGTTCGTCGGACTCGTGGGCGATGCCAAGCCGTCAATCGTGCCAACCCCTCTTCAGGGCCAATTCGCTCAGCGTTTCATGCCAGTTGAGCAGCGCGGCGGCGATGTCCGAGATCGTCTGCGGATAGGCCTGCGCGCCCTCGGTCTCCGGCAGCAGGAACTCCGCGCGCTGCTTGGATTTCCACTTCGCCAGGGCCCTGGCGAGTTCCAGGAAGCGGCCCGACATCACCGTCTCGAACATGATGTCCCGCGGGGCGGCGGACCGCGATGGCAGGAACTCCAGCCCGCCCAGGTACTCCCGCAGACCAGGGTCGCCCCCCGACAAGGCGGTCGCCAGCGCATGCTCGAACACCAGGTTCCAGTCGCTGTGATCGAACACCATCAGGTAGCGCAGGCAGGGGATGAACTCGCCGCTCTCGCGCACGGCCGCGGCCAGCAGGCGACTGCGTTTCTGCCAGAGCCGGTCGCGCTCGTCCAGGTCGTCGGGCGGGCGTGTCCCCAGCACGTCCGTGAGCACCGTGGCCAACTGAGCATCGCGCTTCCGATGATTGCGCACCCTCGGCAGGAACTTCGTCAGCTGCACCCACTTCGCGATCAGCTCGCGCTCCGCCCGTGGGCTGGCCAGGATCGCCCACCGCAGGATGTGCCGCGACGCGTTCCAGCGCCGGTCCGAGACCTGGGCGATGTCGTCACCCTGCATCTCCCGCAGTTCCCTCAGCGTCATGCCGACGTTCTTCTGCAGGCGGCCGATCAGCAGGAAGGACGTGGCTTCCGTGCACACGACAGCATCCCAGTTCTGCAGGTACTTCGTCGCCTCGGAGATCTCCGCGGCCGAGTCCCCCGACTTCGCGGCGATGTGGATGGCCAGCCGGGCCAGATCGGCGCGCGCACTTCGGCCGGCGCCGCGGGACGCCGGCAGCTCGCGCAGCGCGTGCGTGATCAGCGCACGGCAGTCCTGCCATCGCCCCGCCCGGAAGAGCAGCCTGGCGGCGACAGCGACTAGCGCCGGCGCCTTGACCCCATGCTCGAAGTCCGGCCCGAGTGCCGTGCGGATGGTTTCCACCGCCTGCATCGGCTGGTCGCTGAGCAGGAACTGGTTGCTGACCGCCGTCGCCCACGCCAGCGCCATGCCGGGGGGCAGGCGCCGGGCTTCCTCCGGCAACAGGCCTTCGCGGTTGCGCACCTTGAGGAACAGCTCGGCATCGGAGCCCGCAGGGAATTCCTCCGGGTCGATCCGCGCGTCCGTGACCCCTCCCAGCGTCCAGAGCTTGTCCAGGGTCTCGAACGACTCAGCTCGCCACAGGCCGTGATAGACCGCCTCGGCCGCCGCAGCCGGGTCGCCTGTCGCGGCCTTCTCGCTGAAATGGTCGAACGCGAGTTTGTGGAGAAGATCGAACTGCGGCCGGTCGCGAAGCCTGATCAGCGGCAGCATCTCGTTGCGCACGTCCTGTCGGTGCCTCAGGGCCGTGAGGTCGCGTTCCACCAGGGAGACCTCGCTGGAGAAGGCGTCGAAGATGTCCCGCGCCTGTCCCGGATCGATGGCCGACGGATCGAAGCCGGGAATGGCCGGGTCCGGTGCGGGCGTGCCCGGTCCCATGACACGGGCGATGACCTCCGGCGTGATGCGCCGGACCACCAGCCCCGGGTCGGCCAGTGCGCGGACACGATCGTCCCGCACATGGTCGAGGATCCGGCGGATCAGGATGCCGTTGATCATGCACGTCGCCGCGCCACCCCTTTCGCCGGACGCCAGCTCTGCCAGGATCGACCGCGCGATCTCGTCGCCGCTTTCGGGGCCATCCGGGCCCAGCAGGCTGGCGGCCATGCGGATGCGCAAGGGGTGCACGCGCAGCTTCTCCAGCGTGAGACCTTTGCGCCGCGTGGCCAGCGCTTCGGCCAGCTCGAGGGCGACCTTCGGACTCATCGGCTTGGAGGCCTGCTCGGCCAGACGGCCGAGCAGGGTGGCCGCGCCATGGACATCGATTCCTTTCAGCTCTTCCTGGTCCACCTCGCTCTCGAAGTCGTCGATGCGACGGCGTCCGGAGATCACCAGCCGCAACCTGCGCCAGTCGGCGCTCAGGAAGGGCCGCAGGAAGCGTTCGATGTGGGCCACCTGGTTGGCGTCGTACTGCACGATCTCGAAGGTGTCGAGCACGATCAGCACGGGCCGTTGCCATTCAAAGATGCGCTCCAGACGGTCCAGCGTCGTGTCGACCTGGTGGCGGAAGGCCTCGACGAACTCTCGCAGCAGCGGTCCCGACTCGGGCCCCTGGGCGATGCTTTCCGACTGCAGCGCCAACGCCCGGTTGCGCAGCTCGCTCAGCCCCGCTTCCAGTTCTTCAAACTGCGCCGAGACCTGTTGGCAGATCTCGGCGAACATCCCGAAGTGGTCCTTCGGGCTGATGCTCGGCCGATCGAAGTCGAGGTACGCGACCGGATACTTCCGGTCCGCGGCGTTCATGTGCTCGAGCATGAAACGCGACAGCAGCGTCGTCTTGCCGACGCCGCCCGTCCCCCAGAGCACCAGCGGCTTGCGTCCCTTCACCGCCCGCTTGAGATGCGCGAAGCCGCGGGACACGGTATCGACCAGCGACTGCGCCGAGATGACGCCGACGAAGGCCCTCAGCCGCTCGAGCTCGTCGTCGCGCCCCACCACGTCGCGTTCGTAGTCCTTGCCGCAGACGCGCTCGAACTGTTCGACCATCCGGCGCTTGCGGATCAGTCCGTCCAGCTGGTTCAAGGGCAGCGGTGGCGTCACCGTCGCCACCCCGCTCAGCACCGAGGTCGCGACCCGCAGCGCCTCCAGGCGCGGCAGCGCCATCGATGCGTCGACCAGCGTCTGTCCGGAGATCGTCAGGCGCAGGGCTTCGCTCACCGGGTCCGCGAAGAGCGTGGCGGTACGCGCCACCGCCGCCGCGAGCTCCATCGATCCCGAGGCCAGCCGCAGCACTTCGGTGCGCGCATCGCGCCGCAGTTCCCATTCGGTGCCGGAGGCCGTGATCGACGGCTCGGAGAACTGCAGGACGGCCTCTTCCGCGTCGGGGCGGCCGATGCCGATCGTCAGGCCCTTCGCCAGTTGCGAGGGCATGAAGGTCGAGACCACGGCGGCGTCGAGCAGCAGCGGCCAGACCGGGCTGTCGTCCAGACTGTCCTTGGTCTCCGGCACGGGGGGCGTCGAAGCGGACCCCTGCATGGCGCGCACGGCCCAGTCAGGCAGCGACGACAGGTCTTCCATTTCGCTCGGTGGGGTGCTCATGACAGGTGCGCGTTCTTGAGGAAATCGACGACCTTTGCGGCCAGGACCTTGCGGGGCAACTTCGGTGCGGCTGCGCAACTGTTGTCATTGAGCGTGGTGATGGCGATGGTTCGCAGGAAGTCCCCGGGCAGTTCCGATTTCAGCTGATCGATCGATTTCCAGGCGTTCTGCATGCATTCCCTGAAGCCTTCGGGCAGGTCGGCGTCGCCGCGCAGGTCTTCTTTCAGATGGTCGGTCCCGCCGGCGGGCAACGTCGTCGTGCTCAGGAAGAGCCAGCGCAATTGGGGAATGTCGACGACCTGGCCGGCGTCGCGCACGCCGACCAACGCGGTGACCAGCTCGTGCAGGCCATCGGGCCAGAGGAAGGTCTCACTCGCAGGGACCGCCACGTCGATGATCACCCAGGCCGGGAAACTGCCGGGTTGAGTCTTCGCATGCCGCCCCAACTGTCTGGCCACCCAGGCCGGCAGGTCGAGTCCCAGCCACCGCTCACGGGTTTCCGTCGCTGTCTCCTGCGGCCGGGGATCCTTTGGATCAGGCACTACGCCGAACTGTTGCACCAAGGCCCGGGCGAAGTCTTCCGGTGCCAGCTTCTGCATGTTGTTGGGGCCGAAGCGAACGACCTGCGCCTGATTGCCCAGCATCCGTTGCAACAACGCGATCGTGAAACGCACGAAGGTGCCGTAGTCGCCGATGACCGACATCACCCGCTTCCCGTCCGCGGTCATCATTTCCTCGACGCATTCGCGGAACACGCCCCTGCCGATGATGGGGCGCGGCTCACGGGTGTTGTCGTTCAGCGACCAGACCGTGGTGGCCTGCTTGTCAGGATCCGGGGGTTCCTGCCAGGCGCCGCAACCCCGAAGATCGGCAGCGATGGTGTCGATCCGGACGCCCTGGTTCACGCGGTCTTGCGGCCTCGGCGCGGCCGGCCCGGGCGGCGAATCGACCGCGGCGTTGTGCAGGGCCAGGAGCTCGCCGTTCGCATCCACGGCCGCACCGCCGGACGATCCGAGCGCGGTGCTGACGCGATACCAGGCACGTGTCGAGGACCCGTCCAACTGCACGAAATGCCCAACATCGAGCCGCTGGGCATAACCTCCCGGGTGCTGGAAAACGATGACGCGCTTCTCGCTCACGTAGTCGCATTTCTCCTTGGGAAGCGGCAGCCATCCCCGCATCCATCCTCCTCCCACACGGCACGGCCGGTTGCCGATATCGCGCTCCAATCGAACAACGGCATAGTCGTGCCGCACACCAACGATCGGGACCGCCTTGACAGTGCCGTCCCCCTCACGCTTCCGGCGCGCATGAACGAACCAGTCCTGCGCGGCACGGACGACCACGACCCCACCTGAGCGACCGGCCTGGCTGTCGTTCAGCTTCGGCGGCGGTTCCTGCTGATAGTCGAAGATGAACTCAAGCTCGCAACCGTCCATGTCCCTGGCGAATGTGTCTTCAGAGCCGTTCTCGCGCAGACATTCCTCGATCACGTGGTAGTTCGTCATGACCAGGTTGGGGCCGATGAGAAATCCCGTCCCCTTGAGTTCGTGCTGCACGGCCACGGCACAGACGACGCCGCTGACTCGCGGCAACATGCGCTGGAAGCTCGCCGAATTGAAGAATGGCTCATAGTCGTTCAGCAAGGCCTGCAGTTGGGGAGAGCCGAGTCTCTGTCCCGCCAGGATGTCCCTGAGTCCGATCGTCAGGAATGCGTTCTGCTTGGCTTCACGCTTGAGCAGCGCCAGTGCTTCCTCAAGCTTGCCGGCGTCGATCAGTCGGGTCACCAGCCTGCTCGACAGCGCGGTCATGTCGCCGATGCTGTCGCCTTCCACCCGCAGCAGGTCGATGCCCAGCGACGCGCTCGCGAGCCACGACAGGCTGCCGGGCGACAGCGTGCGCACGAAGAGCTGCACCAGATCTTCGACTTGGGAGGGGTTAGGTGTGGCCATGCTGCTCGACGACGCCGTTTTTCAGGATTTCTCCCATGACATGGGTGGACAGTCGCGACACGGCCACCGCCGCGTTCGCGCTCCCGACAATGCCCTCCGGATCCGATGTCCGTCCTCCCCGGTGCGTGCCCAGCACCTGGTGGGTGTAGAGGCCGAAGATCGGCGATCCGGAGTTGCCGCGCAAGGTCGAACAGTCGTGCTCGAAGTTCGTCGCGCCCTCGCGCAAGGCCGTGGTCCGGCCGGGCGAGCAGCGCTTGCGGCCGTCGGCGTCTCCGAAGACGAACAGCACCTCGCTGCCCGCCAGGCGCTGCAGCGGATGACCGACCGCGTACACCGGCTGCCCTTGGAAGGTCGGTGTCGGACCGCCTGAATAGGCGCCCAGCAAGGACTCGTCGTCGGACACCGCCAGCGCATGCGGCAGCGTCGCGCCGTTCGGCGCCAGCCTCAGCACCGCCAGGTCGATCGCGCACTCGGGCGCACAGGCCAGCAGCGCGTTCGCGGCAAAGCGCAGAGGCGTGGCGGGCCCGTCGGTGGCACCGAAGTCGGCGACGCAGGTCCAGCGCGGATCCAGGGACCAGTCCGCGACCGGCAACGTAACGTCGAGGACCAGCAGTTCCACGACGTGCCGGTTCGTCACGATCAGGTCGGCACCCAGCCGCCATCCGGTGCCGATGTGCTCCTCCTTGCCGCTCGCGAAGACGCGGTACAGCTTGGCCACCGATGCGGCCGCCTTGTCGACCTGCTTGCGATGCGTGCCGAGCCAGGTGGTCCAGAGCTCGTTGCCCCGGCTGGTGTTGTCCGGCGACTGCACCTTGCCGAGCGGCATGCGCAGGGCCGGACGGCCGATCACCTGGACGATGACCTCGAGCGCATCTTGCACGAACTCCCGCGCCGCGGCGTCGCCCTGTTGCGCCGAGCCGTCGAGGCCCCGGTCCGCGGCGTCGAGGACGGTCTGGGCGGCGGCCTCCAGGCTGGTCGGTTCGGCCGGGTGCAGGCGCGCCAGATGGCGGACCACCCCCTGCTTCAACTGGGCCCGGTCGATCTGTTCGTTTCCTCTGATCGATTGCAAGGCCCCGCCCGCCGACAGCAGCTGCCGCGTGGTCGCCAGGAGCGCGTCGAAGCCGTCCATGTCCGCCCTAGCGCTCGAGGTACTCGGCCAGGCTCATGCGCACGAAGCCCGGCGGCGGCGCGTCCCCTTCGGCCAGCCGCGGCGCCGCTTCCGGTTGCAGGGCATCGAACTTCACCGTGTTCGCCCGCTTCCAGTCGGCCTCGAACACGTCCAGAAAATAGGCCGCGACCTCGCGGTCGTCGAAGATGAGGCTGGCGTCGCGGTTGAGCGTGACGCCGTCGGAGCTCCAGTTGTGGCTGCCGATCAGCACGCGATGGCCGTCGACCACGATGCCCTTGGTGTGGGTGTTGGCCAGGCGTTTCACGCAACGCTCGACATCGAGGCCGTTGCGCTTGAGCGCCCGCATATCGTCGAGGAAACCGTCGCCGCCGCTGCGCAGGATGATGCGGCAGTCCTCCAGGACCCGGGACTTGCGCGTGATCGCGTCGACCAGGACCTTCAGGTTGCCCGAGGTCACTCCGGCGAAGCTGATGTACTGGTTCTGGAAGAGGAGTTGCTCCTCAGCCGATTCGATCAGGGCCAGCACCGCCTCTGTGAACACCTTGCCCTGGCGGTCCGGCGTCAGCAGGGGCTTCACCCGCACCCGTCGCGGTCCGATGTCCAGCGGATCGAAGACGCGCTCGGCCGCGGCCTCCAGCACCACGGCCTCTTCGAGGACGGCCGGAACGTCGACCAAGACCGGGTCTTCGACGGCTTCCAGCGTTCCGCCGAGCTCGTCCCGGCAGACCCGCAGGTCCTCCAGGATGTGGTTGCGGAACAGGTCGGCCAGTTTCCGGTTGCTCAGGCTGACGTGCCATTCCCGGTTGCCGGCGCGCGACGTCGCGCGCGGATCGTACAGGTCGGCGTCGGCGATCAGCGGCTGGCTGGCGCGTTTCCAGTTGCCGCTGGAGAGCCAGACATCCTGCTCGTCGCGCACGCTGACCTTGATGTGGTACGAATTGGCGACCAGTCCTCGGCCGCCGATCGGGACGTAGATGTTCTCGAAATTGTCGGGATGGCGGCGTTCCCAGTCCGCGAAGGTCTTCCGGCGATCGAAGTCGCCGTCGGCGATCTTGCCGCTGGCGGGGTTGCGTGTCTGCCGCGCGGCCACCAGCTTGAGGTCGATGCCCTCGTCGAGCTTCCCG
>NZ_DASVNZ010000001.1:0-1664 GCF_036486225.1 Roseateles sp.
GCCGGGCCGACACCGCGGCGCTGCTCGACGGCGTGCCGCCGCTGCCGCGTCTGCCGATGCGCCAGGTCGACCACCGCGGCCGCGCGCTGCCGGAGTTCGACCTCGACGGCGCGCTCGAGCGCCTGCGCGATCAGCCGGACGCGCTGATCCTGGTCGACGAGCTGGCGCATTCCAACGTCGCCGGCTCGCGGCATCCCAAGCGCTGGCAGGACGTCGAGGAGCTGTTGGCCAACGGCATCAACGTCTACACGACGGTCAATGTCCAGCATCTGGAGAGCCTCAACGACGTCGTCGGCGGCATCACCGGCGTGCGGGTGCAGGAGACGCTGCCCGACACCTTCTTCGACCGCGCCGACGAGGTGGTGCTGGTCGACACGCCGGCCGACGAGCTGCTCGCGCGGCTCAAGGCCGGCAAGGTCTACCAGGGCGCGCAGGCCGAACGCGCCGGCCAGCACTTCTTCCGCAAGGGCAACCTGATGGCGCTGCGCGAGCTCGCGCTGCGCCGCACGGCCGATCGCGTCGAGGACGACGTGCAGGCCTGGCGCAGCAACGAGCGCATCGCGGCGGTGTGGAAGACCGAGGCCGCGATCCTCTGCGCGATCGGCCCCGGCGACGAGGCCGAGTCGGTCGTGCGCAGCGCCGCGCAGCTTGCGCAGCAGCTGACGGTGAGCTGGCATGCGGTCTATGTCGAGACGCCGGCGCTGCACCGCCTGCCCGACGCGCGGCGCGAGCGTTGCCTGCGCGTGGTGCGGCTGGCGCAGGACCTGGGCGCGACGACGGCGGTGCTGTCGGCGCAGGACCCGGCGCAGGCGCTGGCCGACTACGCGCGCGAGCACAACCTGTCCAAGCTGCTGATGGGGCGGGGGGCGCCGCCGTCGGCTCCCTCCTCGTTCCTGTCGTTGCGCCGCTGGGGCAGCCGCGACCTCGCGGCGCACCTGGGGCGCGCGGCGCCGGAGCTGGACCTGATCCAGGTCGGGGCGTCGGCGACGCAGCGCAGCAGCGAGGAGGATCCCGGCCCGACCTTCGGTGCCGCGCCGCGGCGCTACCTCTGGGCGACGCTGGCCTGCGTCGGCGTGGCCGCGGTCTGCTGGCCGCTGTCGCACCGCATCGCCAACGACAACATCGTCATGCTGTTCCTGCTCGGCGTGGTGGGCGTGGCCATGCGCTGGGGGCGCGGGCCGGCCGTGCTGGCGAGTTTCCTCAGCGTCGCGCTGTTCGACTTCCTCTTCGTCGCGCCGCGGCTGAGCCTGGCGGTCAGCGACGTGCAATACGTGATCACCTTCGTCGTGATGCTGGCGGTGGGCCTGATCACCGGGCAGCTGACGGCGGGGCTGCGTTATGAGGCGCGCGTGTCCTCGGAGCGCGAGGCGAGGGCGCGCGGACTCTTCGAGCTCACCCGCGAACTGGCCGGCGCGCTGCAGACCGAGCAGGTCATCGCGACGGCGGAGTTGCAGCTGGCGCAGCAGTTCGGCGGACGGGCGCTGCTGCATGTGCTCGACGACGACGACCGGCTGCAGCCGTCGCCGACGGAGGAGACGCTGCCGATCGGCGACCGCTCCGACGCCGGCACCGCGCGCTGGGCGCTGGACCACGAGCAGGCCGCGGGCCTGGGCACCGACACGCTGCCGGGCAGCCAGTGGTTCTACCTGCCGCTGCGTGCGCCG
>NZ_DASVNZ010000004.1:0-20105 GCF_036486225.1 Roseateles sp.
TGCTGTCGATTGACAGCCGCCGCGCGGGGCCGCCAGCCTCGCGCGGCGTTCTGGTTTGAGGCCCTTAGCCCTCTCGGGAAGATCCATGGCAAAGCGTGACTATTACGAAGTCCTGGGCGTCGCCAAGAACGCCAGCGAAGAGGACATCAAGAAGGCGTATCGCAAGCTCGCGATGAAGTACCACCCTGACCGCAATCAGGGTGAAGGCGCCAAGGAAGCCGAGGACAAGTTCAAGGAGACCAAGGAGGCCTACGAGATGCTGTCGGACGGTCAGAAGCGGGCCGCCTACGACCAGTACGGCCACGCGGGCGTGGATCCGAACCAGGGCTTCCGCGGCGGTCCCGGCGCGGAAGGCTTCGGCGGATTCGCGGAGGCCTTCGGCGACATCTTCGGGGACCTCTTCGGCCAGCAGGGCGGCGGCGGCCGTCGCCAGGGTGGCGGCCAGCAGGTCTACCGCGGCAGCGACCTGAGCTACGCGATGGAGATCACCCTGGAGGAAGCCGCACGCGGCAAGGAGACGCAGATCCGCATCCCCTCGTGGGAAGGCTGCGAGACCTGCAAGGGCAGCGGGGCAAAACCCGGCACCAGCGCCAAGACCTGCGGCTCCTGCGGCGGCAGCGGCACGGTGCACATGCGCCAGGGCTTCTTCAGCATCCAGCAGACCTGCCCGCACTGCCACGGCACCGGCAAGATCATTCCCGAGCCCTGCACCACCTGCAACGGCGCCGGCAAGATCAAGAAGACCAAGACGCTGGAAGTCAAGATCCCGGCCGGCATCAACGAAGGCATGCGCATCCGGTCGGCCGGCAACGGCGAGCCGGGGGTGAACGGCGGTCCGTCGGGCGATCTCTACATCGAGATCCGCATCAAGCAGCACGACATCTTCGAGCGCGACGGCGACGACCTGCACTGCACGATGCCGGTGTCGATCACGACCTCGGCACTGGGTGGCACGATCGAGGTGCCGACGCTGGGCGGCAAGGCCGAGATCGAGCTGCCCGAGGGCACGCAGCACGGCAAGACCTTCCGCCTGCGCGGCAAGGGCATCAAGGGCGTGCGATCGAGTTATCCGGGCGACCTGTACTGCCACATCAGCATCGAGACGCCGGTCAAGCTGACCGAGCATCAGCGCAAGCTGCTCAAGGAACTCGACAAGAGCCTGAAGGACGGCGGCGAGCGCCACTCGCCCAACGCGAAGAGCTGGACCGACCGGGTCAAGGACCTCTTCAAGTAAGTCGCCAACAGCGAGACGCAAACCCTCGTCACGATTCACGAATCGGGCCGGTCCACTCACGCAAACCCGGGGGACCGGCGGAAGTCGCCGGGCGGACAATCGGTCCGTGGTTGACGACATTCGCACAATTCGTTGGGGTGCTGCCGGCCCGCTCTCTTCGGAGGCGGGCTTTTTCACATGCGCGCGCGCCTTGGTGGGGCCTCGGCCATGACGCTCGCCGGCACGCATGGCGCGCTCGGCAAGACCCAGGCGCTGGTGATCGACAGCAACGCGAACTCGCGCAGCCTGATGACGGCGCAGTTGCGCGAACTCGGCGTCGGCCATGTGCGGCAGACCACGCGCGTGCGGGACGCCCGCGTGATCCTGGAGACGCAGCCCTACGACATCGTCATCTGCGACTACTACTTCGACGGCTCCGAGATGTCGGGGCAGGACTTGCTGGACGAGTTGCGGCGCGAGCAACTGCTCCCCTACTCCACCGTCTTCGTCATGGTCACCGGCGAGGCCTCGTACGCGAAGGTCGCCGAGGCCGCCGAGGCGGCGCTGGACGCCTACCTCGTCAAGCCCTACACGACCACGGCGCTCGCCGACCGGCTGGCCAACGCGCGACATCGCAAGGTGGAACTGAAGGGCATCTTCGACGCGATCGACGCGAAGGATTTCGACAGCGCGGCAAACCTGTGCCTGGAGCGCTTCCAGCGCAAGGCGACCTACTGGCTGTATGCCGCGCGCATCGGCGCCGAGCTGTTGCTGCGCCTGGAGCGCCACACCGAGGCGCGTGAACTCTACGAGGCCATCATCGCCGCGCGCACCGTGCCGTGGGCGCGGCTGGGCGTGGCCCGGACCGAGGTCGCCGGCGGCAACCTGAGCGCCGCGCGCCGCACGCTGGAGACGCTCATCGGCGACATGCCCGACCAGGCCGACAGCTACGACCTGATGGGCCGCGTGCAGATGGAGCAAGGCGAGATCGCCGCGGCGCTCGCGACCTACCGCACCGCCGCGACGCTGACGCCCGGCTGCCTGCTGCGGCAGCAGCATTGCGGCACGCTGGCCTTCTACGCGGGGCAGCGCGACGAGGCGCTCAAGATGCTCGAGCGCAGCGTGGCGCAGGGCCTGCGGTCCAAGCTGTTCGATGCGCACAGCCTGGCGCTGATCGCGCTGATGCGCTTCGACGCCAAGGACAGCAAGGGGCTCAAGTACGCGATGGATGCGCTGATGCAGGCGATGGAGCGCGCGCCGCGCGACCAGCGCCTGCAGGGCTTCGACGTGCTGATGCAAGGTCTGCGGCTGCTGCTGGACCGCAAGCTGGCGGACGCGCTGACCTTGGCGCGCCGATTCGCGAAGCGCGCCGCCGATCCGGACTTCGATCTCGAAGCCGCCAGCCTGCTGGTCGCGCTGTGGGTGCGCATGGCGCGGCAGGACATCGAGCTCAACGAGATGGAGAGCCTCATGAGCCAGCTCGGTCTGCGCTTCTGCAGCTCGAAATCGGCGACCGAGGTGATGATCAGCATGGCCGAAGGCCACGAGCCCAGCACACAGCTGCTGCGCGACGCGAATGCGCGGGTGTTCGCGATCTCGGAGACGGCGATGCGCCATGCGATGCGCGGCGACGCGCAGACCGGCGTGCAGCTGCTGGTCGAACAAGGCACGCAGACGCTGAACGCCAAGCTGATCGACATGGCGGCGCTGGTGCTCAAGCGCTACCGGGACCGCATGAGCGATCCCGGCGCGCTGGAGCCGCGGATCGAGGAACTGCAGCGCCGTTATGTGCAGGCCAGCGGTCAGGGGCTGAAAGCTGCCCGAGGAGGCGGCATGGCCTTGCGGGGCTAAGCGCGTATCCCGGGCTAAGCTGCGGCAACGCTCAAGGATGCTTCAGGGAAGCTTCAGGTACGACAACTACAAGGGCCGGTTTCTTTTTGCCGGCCTGACACAACAAGATGCCGTTCTCCGATTCCTCGACCTCGCGGCCCCGCGAGGCCGGCTCCGCGCGGACCGTGCGCGCCCGTTCTCCGCTGGCATTGACGTGGCTGACCGCACTGTGGGTCGGTGTGCTCGGCAACTGGCCGCTGTGGCAGCGGATGTGGGGCATGCCGGACTACGCCGGCGCCTCGGGCAAGCTCTTCGTCATCGTCTTCGCCGGCATCGTGATCATGGTGCTCGCGGCCGCCTTCAGCCTGCTGGCCTGGCGCGTGGCGGTAAAGCCGCTGCTGACGCTGATGCTGCTGATGACAGCCCCGCTGGCCTACTTCATCGGCAGCTACGGCGTGATCATCGACAGCACGATGATCACCAACGCGCTGCAGACCGACGTGCGCGAGACGCGCGACCTGCTCGGCTGGGGACTGGTGGCGCATGTCGTGGTGATCGCGCTGATCCCGCTGATCTGGATCTGGCGGCAGCGCCTGACGGACAAGCGCTGGTTCAAGCGCCTGGGGTGGAACCTCGCGAGCATGGCGCTGGCGCTGGCCCTGGGCGTCGGCCTCGCGGCGACGCGCACGGCGGACCTGGCCTCCACGCTGCGCAACAACAAGGTGCTGACCAAGATGGTCAGCCCGATCAACGCGATCTGGGCGAGCGCCGCGCTGGCCGCGCAGAAGCAGAAGAAGCCCAAGGGACCGCTGGAGGTCGTCGCCGCCGATGCGAAGCTCACGCCGCGCGCTGCGGGCGCGCGACCGCCGCTGGTGCTGCTGGTGGTCGGCGAGACGGCGCGGTCTGAGAACTTCCAGCTCAACGGCTACGGCAAGCCGACCAATCCGGAGCTATCCACGAAGCCGGTGCTGAGCTACCGCGAAGTCGCTTCGTGCGGCACGTCGACGGCGGCCTCCCTGCCCTGCATGTTCTCGCAGCTGGGTCGCGAGGTCTACGTCGATCACCCCGGCAACCAGCAGACGCTGGTGGACGTGCTGCAGCGCGCCGGGCTGGCGGTGCTGTGGCTGGACAACCAGTCGGGCTGCAAGGGGATCTGCGACCGCGTGCCCAATGCGCAGGCCATCAATCCCGCTCGGCCGGATCACCCGATTCCCGCGGGCCTATGCCGCGCCGACGGCGAGTGCCTCGACGAGGTGATGCTGCATGACCTGGATGCGCGCATCGCCGCACTGGATCCGCAACGCGTCGCGCGTGGCGTCGTGCTGGTGCTGCACCAGATGGGCAGCCACGGCCCCGCCTACTACCTGCGCACGCCCGACGACCGCAAACCCTTCCAGCCCGAGTGCCGCAGCAACGCGCTGCAGCAGTGCGAGCTGGAGCAGGTCCGCAATGCCTACGACAACACGATCGCCTACACCGATCACGTGCTGGCCAAGGCGATCGACTGGCTGGGCACGCAGGAGCAGCGCTTCGACCCCAGCCTGCTCTACGTGTCGGACCACGGCGAGTCGCTGGGCGAGAACAACCTGTTCCTGCACGGCATGCCCTACGCGCTGGCACCCAAGCAGCAGAAGCATGTGCCGCTGATCCTGTGGCTGCCGGAGCAGACGCGGCAGTCGCAGAAGCTCGACAGCGCGTGCCTCACGCAGCGGCGCGATACGCCGATGTCGCATGACGGGCTGTATCACACGGTGCTGAGCCTCAGCGGCGTGGAGACCTCGGTCTATCGCAAGGATTGGGATTGGGTCGGCGCTTGCCGGCGCAACTAAGGTGTCGAGCGCGGCAAGGCTGCATCACACCGCTCCAGCACCTGCCTGACCTGTCCGAACTGGTCATGCATCTCCGCAGCTGTGACGGTCTCGTCCAATGCGTAGTCGGCTTGCACCCGTCGGTGTCGTTGCGCTTCGAGCTGAGCCCCGTTCCTCCGCGACCGCTCCTTCAATATCTCGCCGCAGCGCTCGGCAGGATGCTTCAACCGATTGATCAGTTCCTGATGTGATCCGCCCTCTGGTCCTTCGTTGCGACCGAGCATCGGCAGCGTCTCCTCCCATTCTTTGCAACGGTGGAATGCGGCGTAGTACGCACGGCTGATGGCACTCCGGAAGGCCACCTCTGAATCCTGTTGACCCAGCTGTCGGGCGAAGGTGAAGAAGTCTTTGCACTCGATGGTCATGATGCGTCTCCAACTCTCGGACTTCCCAACGGCCTCAGGCGGATGCCTCATCCACAAAGGAGAGCAGGAAATTGGGCTGAAGCAGGTCAACGTAAGCGAGCTCGCCCCAGAACTCGGACGTCCATTCCAAGGCCGCTTCGCGACTGACATCGACCGGAACTTCGTAGCGGATGCTCGTGATGTTTTCGTGCTCAAAGAGCGTCAACGTCGCCGTACCTTCCCGTCGCAGACCATGACGTTGGGCAAAGCACGCGGCCAGATGAAGAAGATGCCGGACATAGGTCACAGAGACATTGCGGCTTTCGAGCAGCGAGAGCGCCTGGTCGACCTGGTCCCAATTCGTGTACTTGCAGCGCGCGTCGACTTTCCCCTCAGGACGAGGCGCCCCGAACAACACAGCGGGATACCGCAGCAAGTCGACCACAGCCGCCAGTTCTGACACCCCCTCCGCGGTCGGCACGGGCATCACCATGATCGTCACCAACCTGTCGGCCCGGCTCACGGGCCTGACGTAGTTCACTTGCAGAGACATCACTGGTCCTCGGTTGCGAGTCCTCGACTCAATGGCAACCAGTCTCTGCGTGATGCGCTCGAAAAACATTCCCTCCGAAGAGCGTTTCATCGGGGGGTATTGATCTCGGTAGGTCACTCCCCCTGCGCATACTGAGGAAGGTCATTGCCAGATCGGCTGGCGCGGGGTCAGGTCTTGCCGACACTGAGCCGATGTTGCGCCGACGTTCAGAACAAGGACTGCTGCCCCACCACCTTGGACGGCGGACGGAACTCGCTGAAGTCGAACTGGTGCCGCTCGCGGCCCAGGCCCAATCGCTTCGACGCCTTGCGCAATCGCTGCTGCAGCAGCTCCGCCCAGATCCCCTCGCCGGTGAAGCGGGTGCCGAAGCGCGGATCGTTGTCCTTGCCGCCGCGCATGTCGCGCAGCCTCGCCATGATGCGCGCCGCCTTGTCCGGCTGATGCAGCCGCAGCCAGTCGTGGAACAGCGGCGCCACTTCCCAGGGCAGCCGCAGGGGAATGCTGAAGGCCTTGGTCGCGCCCGCTTCCGCAGCCGCTTCGAGGATGCGCTCCAGCTCCGGCTCGTTGAGGAAAGGGATCACCGGCGACACGCTCACGCCCACCGGCACGCCCGCCTCGGCGAGCACCTTGATCGTCTGCAGCCGCCGCTGCGGCGAGGCCGCCCGCGGCTCCAGGATGCGCGACAGCGCCGGATCCAGTGAGGTCACCGACAGGTAGACCGACACCTGCCGCTTGAGCGCCATCGGCACGATCAGGTCCAGATCGCGCTCGATGCCGCTGGACTTGGTCACCACTGAGAACGGATGCCGCGCCTCGGTCAGCACCTCCACGACAGCGCGCGTGATGCCGAGCTTGCGCTCGATCGGCTGGTAGGCATCGGTGGCGGTGCCCAGCACCAGCGGCGCCGGCTTGTACGCGGGCGAGGCCAGCGTCTCCCGCAGCCGCTCGGCGGCGTTGACCTTCGCGATGATCTTGGTCTCGAAGTCCAGGCCCGGCGACAGGTTCAGGTAGCTGTGCGTCGGGCGCGCGAAGCAGTAGATGCAGCCGTGCTCGCAGCCTCGGTAGGGATTGATCGACAGATCGAAGCCGATGTCGGGCGACTGGTTGCCGCTGACGATCTTCTTCGCGTGTTCCTCGATGATCTCGGTCTTCGGGGCGACGTGCTCCTCCAGCGCCTCCTGGTCCAGCGTGCCCCACCCGTCGTCGTACTGCTCGCGCTCACGCGATTCGAAACGGTGCGGCATCGCCCAGGCGCTGCCCCGCCCCTTCAGCGCGTCGGCCTGGAGGTACAGCGGCGGGGCAGCGATCTTGGTGTCTTGCGGCATACTGTCAATTTATACAGTATTGCTCAAGAATGCCAGTGTCCATGGGCATCCGCCGGGATCATTCCTCCTGCCTGTCGGTAATGACGAGCACCGCGCCCAACAGCGCTGCCACCGCTCCCAGCACATACACCGCCGCGAAGCCGAAGCGCCCCGCCACCCATCCCGCCGCCGGGCCAGCCAGGCCGTAGGCGATGTCGAGGAATGCGGCGAACGCGCCGATCGCACTGCCCCGGCTGGCCGGCGGCACGCGCTTGAGCGCCTCGACCCCGAGCGCCGGATAGATCAGCGCGCAGCCGAGGCCGGTCACGAAGGCGCCGGCCAGCGCGACCGCTTCGTGCGGCGCGCCCCAGACCAGCCCTTGCCCGATCGCCTCTACGACCAGCGACCACAGCGCCACACGCCTTCCGCCGATCTTGTCGGGCAGATGCCCGAGCAGCAGCCGCACCGCGATGAAGCCCACGCCGAAGCAGGTCATCACCACGCCGGCATGCGACCACCCACGCGCCGCGAAGTACAGCGACGCGAAGGCGGTCAGGCCGGCGAGCCCGACGCCCTGCAGCGTCAGCCCGAGCCCCTGCCGCCAGATCTGGCCCACCACGCGCCGGAACGGCAGGCGCGAGCCACCCGCCATGCGATAGGACGGCGTCACCCGTGCGATCGCCCAGGCGGCGAGCGGCGCGGCGATGCACGCGACCATCACGGCTGGCAGGCCATGGCCGCGATACAGCCACATGCCCATCGGCGCGCCAATCGAAAGCGCGCCGAACATCGCGATGCCGGTCCACGACATCGACAGGCCCGCGCGCTGCGGCCCCACCGAGGCGATGGACCACGACACGCAGCCGGTGACGAACTGGCTCTCGCCGAAGCCGGCCACCAGCCGCCCGGCGACGACGATGGCCAAGGCCGTCGCGGACGACCATCCGGGTAGCGCGGCGATGAGGTACAGCAGGCCCGCGACGGCGCAGCCGAGCGCGCCCTGCAGCGCCGAGCGCCGCCCGCCCTGCCCGTCGACGAGGCGCCCGGCATAGCCGCGCGTCAGCACCGTGGCGACGAACTGCAGGCCGATGACGAGCCCGACGGTCAGCGCGTCGAAGCCGAGCCGCTCATGGATGAACAGCGGCAGCACCGGCAGCGGCAGGCCGACGGCGAGGTAGCCGCAGAACAGCGCCGCGATGACACCGGGCGCGGGACTTGTCAGCACGGGTGTGGGCGTGGACGAAGCGATGGCAGACATGGGAGCTCCCGGAGGTCGATTGGGGCGATCAGGCCGCCGTCTTGAACAGGTCGACGCGATGCCCGCTGGCGTCGAGCAGGAAGTCGCGCGAGGCGGCCGCATCGGCGGCCAGCTTCGCCAGATCGACGTCGATCAACCGGCCGCCGCGCTTGCGCAGGCGCCCGCCCACCACGACCGTGTCGACATCGGCGCGCTCCACCGCCTGCACGATGGTGGCGATCGCGTTCGTCACCGGGAACACCGCCGCGCCGTGGGTGCGGACCATGATCAGGTCCGCGGCCTTGCCCGGCGTCAGCGTGCCGACGCGGTCCTCGATGCCGGCGGCCCGCGCGCCGTTGACGGTGGCGGCGCGCAGCACCTCCTCGACCCCGATCGGCGCGGGCACGCCGGACTCGCCGCGGAAACGGCGATAACGCATCGCCGCGCGCTGCTGGTGGAACAGCGCATGCATCTCGCCGAACAGGTCGCTGCCGAAGGCGGTGTCGAGGTCGATGCCCAGCGCCGGCGCCAGGCCGTGGTCGACGGCCACCTGGTAGGCGAAGGTCTCGTCGTCGAAGCCGAACAGCGCGTCCGAGCGCGGATTCACCGTGATGTTCACGCCGGCGTCGGCGAAGAGCTTCCAGGTCGCCACGGGCACGCGCGTGCAATGGTTGAAGAGGTTGTGCGGGCCGAGCACGCCGGGCCTGGCGAACTCGGGGCCGAGCTGCGCGAGGTCGCCGATGAACTCGGTCAGGATGCGCATGTCGAGGCCGCGCGCGACCTCCCACCAGTCCAGCTTCAACTGGCCGAACAGGCCGACCTGCACGCGGCTGCCGTCCGCGTTCCAGCGCGCCGCCAGTCGCGCCAGATCACCCGGCAGATGCGCCGACGAGGCGCCCTTGTCCATCGCCGGACCGACCATGTGCAGCGCGCGGATGCCCGAGGCGTGCAGCGCGTCCAGCGCGGCGTCGGTGTGCTCGGGGCTGCGCGAGCTGTGGCAGGCGTCGACGATGGTCGTGATGCCGGCGTCCAGCGACGCGGCCGCCGTCAGCATCGTGCTCGTGTACATGTCCTGCGGGCGGAAGTGCGCGCCCAGCTTGCTGGCGACCACGTCGATGTAGGCGAAGAGATCGTCGACGTCGGGCATCAGCCGGCGCATCACGCCCAGCCACGCATGGTGGTGGGCGTCGACCAGGCCGGGCATCACGATGCAACCGGCGGCGTCGACCACCTCGGCGTCGCCGGCGGGAAGTTCCGCGCCGACGGCGGCGATGCGGCCGTCGCGCACCAGCACGTCGCCGACGGCCAGGTTGGGCAGCGCGGGATCCATCGTGATGACGGTGCCGGCCTTGAAGAGGATGTCGCGATCGGTCATGGAGAGCTCCGTTGGAGAGATCGTTGGAGAGGTCGTTGGAGGAATCGTCGGGCGACTCGTTGGACGATTCGTTGGACGATTCGTTGAGGGAAATCGACTCGGGATTGAGTCAACGGACCGAATGATGCGAAGCGGACGATCTTTGATAAAGGTAGAGTCGCTCAAATGATCTTTGCTGAAATTCAAAGATGAGGAAGACAGGATGAGCATCGACGGACGATTGCTGGCCGGCATGAGCGTGCTGGCCGCGGTGGTGGAGTCGGGCAGCTTCAGCAAGGCCGGCGAGGTGCTCGGTCTGTCGGCGTCGGGCGTGAGCCGCGCGGTGTCGCGGCTGGAGGAGCGCCTGGGCGTCCGGCTGCTCGACCGCACGACGCGCTCGCTGCACCTCACCGGCGAGGGCGCACGCTTGTACGAGCACGCGGTGCCGCACCTCGAAGGCATCGAGGAAGCGGCGAACATCGTCTCCGGCGCGGCGGTCAGCGTGCGCGGCGCGCTGCGCGTGAGCCTGAATCCGCTGTTCGCGCGTTACGTGCTCGCGCCCGCCCTGCCCCGCCTGCAGGCGCTCTACCCGGACCTCACGCTGACGATGGTGCAGTTCCCGGGCAGCGGCGACCTGGTCGCCGAGGGCGTGGACGTGGCCGTGCGTTTCGGTCCGCAGCCGGCTTCGACGATGACTTCGCGCAAGTTGCTGGAGAACCGCGTGCTGACGGTCGCGGCGCCGTCCTACCTCGATCGGCGCGGACGGCCGCGCAAGCCACCGGAGCTGGCGAAGCACGACTGCCTCCAGTACATCGATCCGCAGCGCGGCAAGCCGTTCGAATGGATCTTCGTGCGCGGCAAGGGACGCGCGAAGGAGCAGTTGACGGTGGCCACCGCGGGCTCGCTGACGATGACCGACGCCGATGCGATGGTGCAGGCCTGCGTGGCGGGCGCCGGCGTGGCGCAGGTGCTGGCGCTCAGCGTCGAGCACCTGATCGCCGACGGCACGCTGGTGGAGCTGTTTCCGGACTGGCCGGGCGAGACCTTCCCGCTGTACATCGTGCGGCCGTCGCGGCGACTGCCGCCCGCATCGGTGGAGGCGTTCATGGCGTTCTGCATCGCACTCTGCGCGTCGTCGGGCCCGACGGCCTGAGCTTCCATAATCGTCCCCCATGGATGCCTTGAAAGACCTGCTGCGCAACGCCCTCCACGAGATGGGCCGCGGCCGCTACGCGGAGGCCGTCACGCTGCTCGAACCGCATGCGCAGGTCGCGTCCAACGAGCTCCAGCGCTACCTCGGCGAATCGCTGCGGCGTTGCGGCCGGGTGCAGGACGCGATCGGGCCGCTAATGCAGGCGCTCGCGTTGAAGATCGACGACGTCGACGCCTACCTGCAGCTCGCCTTCGCGCTGCAGACGCTGCAGATGAAGGCCGAGGCGGCCGAGTGCTTCCGCACGGTCGCCGCGCTGCGACCCGACAGCGTGATGGCCCTGGCCTACCAGGCCCACGGCGACCAGCAGTGCGCGCGCTGGTCGGACTTCGACGAGAACCTGCGGGCGTTGCACGCCGTCATCCGCGCCAAGCCCGATGACGCTGACGATGAGTTCGGCGTTCCCTTCGCGCTGGCGACGCTGCCGCATGAGGCGGCGGACCTGCTGAAAGTAGCGCGCTTGAGCACGCGCTTCCTGAGCCGCGGGATCGCGCCACTGCCGCCGGTGAAGGCCGTCGCCAAGCCGAAGCTGCGCATCGGCTATCTGTCCTCCGATTTCCAAGCTCATGCGACCGCCGCGCTGATGGTCGAGGTCCTCGAAAACCGCGATCGCGAGCGCTTCGAGGTGCTGCTGTTCTCGCACGGGCCGGACGACGGCTCCCCGCTGCAGCAGCGCATCCGCACCGCCTGCGAGCGCTTCATCGACGTCAGCGAGCTCGATCCCACCGGCATCGCCGCGCGCATGCGCGAGGAAGGCGTCGACATCGCCGTCGACCTGAAGGGCCACACCGCCGGCAGCCGCTTCACCGCGCTGGCCGCGCGGCCGGCACCGGTGCAGGTCGCGTGGCTCGGTTTCCCCGGCACCTGCGGCGCGGATTTCATCGACTACGTCGTCGGCGACGAGATCGTCACGCCGCTGGGCGATGCGCCGTTCTACTCCGAGCGGATCGCGCAGTTGCCGCGCTGCTATCAGCCCGGCGACGCGACGCGCCGGATCACACCGGCGCCGCGCGCCGAGCTCGGCCTGCCGGACGACGCGGTCGTGCTACTGTCGGCGAACACGGTGCTGAAGATCACGCCTGCCGTCTTCGATGCATGGATGACGATCCTGCATCGCCTGCCGCAGGCGCTGCTGTGGCAGCTCAGCGGCGGCGAGCAGGCCGACGCGCAACTGCGCGCCGAGGCCGCCTCACGCGGCATCGCGCCGGAGCGGCTCGTCTTCATGCCGCCGGTGGGCATGGCCGAACACTGGAACCGGCTCTCCGCCGCCAACGTCGCGCTCGACACCTGGCCGTGCAACGGGCATACGACCACCAGCGATGCGCTCGCGGCCGGCGTACCGGTGGTGACGCTGCGCGGCGACGGCTTCGCGTCGCGCGTGGCGGAAAGCCTGCTCGTGCAGGCCGGCCTGCCGGAACTGGTTTGCGACACGCCCGCGTCGTACGTCGAGAAAGTCTGCGTACTGGCGCTTGCATCGAAGCCCGCAATCCCCGCGTGGATCGATTCACCGGCGTTCGCACGCGATCTGGAAGCGCTGTACGAGCGCATGTGGGCTCGCGCCGTGGCAGGCCAGCCGCCGGAAGCATTGCCGGCCGGCGGCTGAGGCCGCTGGCTCAGGCGGCGATCCGCGACGCGATCGCCATCACCTCCTGCGCCACCGCGCCCGCGGCGAACGGGTTCTGACCGGTCACCAGGTTGCCGTCGACGACGACGTGCGGCTGCCACGCCCCGCCCTGCTCGAAGACGGCGCCGGCGTCGCGCAGGCGGGTCTCCAGCAACCACGGGGCATTCGCGGCGAGTCCGACCTGCGTCTCCTCGTCGTTGGTGAACGCCGTCATGCGGCGGCCCTTGAACGCCCATCCCTGGGCGTCCCCTGCGGCCAGGAAGGCGGCTTGGCCATGGCACACCGCGGCGACGACCTTGAACGGCGCCGCCAGCGCCGTCGTCAGCACCCGACCGACGGACGGATTCACCGCGAGGTCCTGCATCGGGCCGTGGCCGCCGGGCACGAACAGGACGTCGTAGTCGGCGACGGCGACGTCTTCGATGCGCAACGGCGCACGCAGCGCCTGGGCACAGCCTTCGAGGTAGCGCGCGAAACCTTCGACCTTCGCGGTGTCACCGTGGTTCGCCTCGGGCGAGAGGCTCAGCGCGTCGACGACGGCCGGCAGTCCGCCCGGCGTCGCGATCGTGATGCGCGCGCCGGCCGCGCTGAAGTGCTGGTGCGGCGCGATGAACTCTTCGGCCCAGAAGCCCGAGGGACGCTGGCTGCCGTCCTTCTGGGTCCAGACAGTGGCACTGGTGAGGATCATGAGCACGTTGATCATGGGAGGTCTTTCATCGGAAGTGAGAATGTCGACGTCGGGCAGTGTGTCGACGGCCTCGCGATGCGTAAATGAACCGCGCGCGCTTTCAGTCTTCCGCCGGCAGGAACGCCGGCCGCATCGGATCGTCCTCATGAATCGTCTCGAGTCCCTGCGCCTCTTCTGCCTCGCCGCGGAGTCGGCCAACTTCCGCGATGCCGCCACGCGGGCGGGCGTGTCGCCGCAGGTGGTCACGCGTGTCATCGGCGCGCTGGAGGAGGAACTCGGCGAGCCGCTGTTCCATCGCAGCACGCGCGGCGTGCGCCTGACCGAGTTCGGCGAGCAGCTGGCGGCGAGCGCCGCCGAGGCCGTCGCAGGCCTCGATCGCGTCTTCCAGTCCGGCGCTTCCGCCACCGATGAGCGGATCGGCGGACTGGTGCGCATCGCCGCGCCGAGCGCGCTCGGACGTCGCGTGATCGCGCCGGCGCTGGCGCCGCTGCTCGCGGCGCACCCGGGACTGCGGCTGGATCTGCGCCTGTCCGAGGTCGTCGCCGACGTGGTCGACGGGCAGATCGATGTCGGTGTCCGCATCGGCCCGCTGCGCGACAGCCGTTTCGTCGCGCGGCCGGTGTCCGGCGCGGGGCTGTTCGTCGTCGGCGCGCCGTCGTTGGTCGAACGTGTGGGCGCGCCCGACAGCCTCGAGTCGCTGCTCGCCGCGCCGATGACCGTGATGATCGACCGCAACACCGGGCGCCCCTGGCCGTGGATGTTCAAGGACGGCCAGCAGGTCGTGCCGCCGCAACCGGCGCTCGTCACCGATGACCCGGAGGCCGAATGCGAGGCCGTCCTGGCGGGCGCAGGATTCGGGCAACTGCCCGGGCACCTCGCGCTGCCGCTGATCCGGGACGGTCGCCTGGTGGCCGTGCTCGACGACTTCAACCCGGCGCCATCGCTGATCTACGTCTATCGGCCGATCCAGCGGCCCACCGCGCGGGTGCGCCTGGTCTTCGATGCGTTGTGCGAGCTGCTGCGCGATGTCGACGTCGCCATGGATCGCAAGCCCTGACCCCACTGCACGCTGCGACCACCACGCGGACGTCCGACGAGGTCCCTGTCAGATCGACGCCTTCTCGCGCGCCTGGCGACGCACCTCGTCGGCGACCGGGTGCAGCGTCGTCGGGCTTTCGGTGCCCACGACGCTGTAGCCCAGCCCGCGCATGGCCCAGCTGTAGCCGCCGACCGCACCTGTGGTCTGCGCCATCATCGGCGCCTCCTTCTCGACGGTCATCGGCCGCAGCATCACGGCCATCCGCGTGCCGTCCTCGCGGTCGTAGAAGAACATGCCGGCAGGACCGTGGACCGTCGCGACCAGCCGGCCGCCCGCGAACCGATAGCCGGCCGCGCTGAGATCCGGGATCTCCACCGGCCGCCGGAGCTTGTCCGAGACCACGCGCAGCAGCCGCTCGCGGTCGAGGTCCTCCGGCGCATCGGACGCATAGGCGAGGTAGCTGCTGCGCGCTTCGCCGGCGAGCGCTGCGATGCCGTTCGCCCCAGCGTTCGCCCCGGCGTTCGCGACGCCGTCTGCCGCAACGCTCATCGGCTCCCAGCGGTCGCGCACCTGCCAGCCGCCGACGCTGCCGGCGCCGAGCGCGACGAGCACCGCCGCGGCCCAGCGCCAATGACGCGTCGGCGGCTCCTGCCGTTGTGCGAGCAGCGTCCGGAGTTGCAGTCGCTCGGGCACCGGCTCATCGACGATGGGCGCGAACGCCGATCTCAGCAGCTGCCGCTGCGCGATCAGCCGGGTCACCGCGGCGGCCGCCTCCGGATCGCGGTCCAGATGGTCCTGCACCGCCTTGCGTCGCTCGGCGTCCAGCAAGCCATCGACGTAGGCATGGAGGTCGTCTTCGACGATGGGCGCCGATGGCGTGGGTCTGGTCATCACTTCATCCTCCGCAAATGCGCGCCCGCGGGCGGCGTCGCTGTCACCGCCGCCACGGCGGGCACCTCGCCGTCGAGCGCACGCTGCAATCGCTCGCGTCCTCGTGCCAGGCGCGACATCACCGTGCCGATCGGAATGTCGAGCGCCTTCGCCGCCTCCGCGTAGGACAGGTCCTCGACGGACACCAGCAGGACCACGCTGCGCTGGTCCTGCGGCAGCGCATCCAGCGCCGTCATCAACTCCCCGACCTGCACGCGATGCTCCTGCGACGCCGGCACCATCAGGGCGGACTCGGCGACATCCGCGATGTCCACGTGCTCGCCGCGCCGCGCCTGCTGCCGCAAGCGGTTGACGATCAGGTTGTGCGCGATCGCGAAGACCCACTGGCGGGTGTTCTCCTTCTGCCGCAGAGCGTCCCATTGGCCGATCGCACGTTCCAGGCAATCCTGGACCAGATCGTCCGCGAGGTCGCGATCACGCAGCATCGCGCTGGCATAGCGGCGCAGGGCCGGGATCAGCGGCTCGATGGCCTCGATCATCGCCATGCCAGCGCCTCGGCTCATCGCGTCGCCACCTGCACCTGGACGGGACTGCCGGGCTTGCCGTCGACCACGGGCGCGACGACCAGGTAGCGCCGGGTCGCCGGCGCCTCGGCCTGCACGATCTGGCGGATCGGTCCGATGGCGTTGACGATCGCCGAACCGGCCGGGTTGGTCATGAAGTTGGCCAGCGGCTGCAGCGCGCCGGAGCCGTCCGCCTGCTCGGCCAAGGCCACGACATACGGCTGCTTCGGCTTCAACCCCGTCACGGACGCCTGGAACACCTGCAGCAGGCCCTGATCGAAGAGCGCCACGCTGGTGGGCGCTCCTGTCGCGGCCGCTGCCGCGGACCCGGTCGGGCTTCCGACCGAGGACTCACCCACCGCGCGCAGCGTCAGCGAGGCCACCTGCCCCGCCACGCCGAGCGGCTGCAGGCCCTGCAGGCCGTCGCCCTCGGGCACGGCGTCGGGCACGTAGGCGATGGCCTGCGGCGCCTGCCCGATGGGGACGTTGCCGACGACGGTGTTCGACGCCGTATCGATCACCGCGAGCGCGTCGGCGTTCTCCAGGCCCACATAGATCCGGCTGCCGTCGCCCGACGGCCAGACGCCGTGCGGCAGCTTGCCCACCGGGATGGTGGTCACCGCGGAGAAGTCGTCGGTGCGGAACACCTTCACCTGGTTCAGCCCGCCGACGGTCACGTAGGCGAAGGTGCCCTTGGCGGTCCTGGCGAAGTTCACGTGGTTGGTGATCGGGCCGGTGTCGAAGGACTTGATGACGGCGAACGGCGGACGCGCGTCGAAGACGGCCGTGCGGCCGATGTCCTTCAGCGTGAACCACACCTGCCGGCCGTCCGGCGACGCGGCGATGTTGGGGCAGAACGGGCTGTCCTGCTTCACCGTCGCGACGATCTTGTGGCTCGCGACCTCGACGATCGCCGTCTCCGGATTGAAGGAGGAGCAGACGTAGCCGTACTTGCCGTCCGGCGAGAAGATCTGCATGCCCGGCCCGGCGGCGGTGACGATGCGGGTCTTCTCCTCATAGGTCGCGGCGTCGATCACGGACACGTAGTTCTCGCCCCGGACCGTGACCCAGACCTCCTTGCCGTCCGGGGTGAAGAAGGCTTCATGCGGGGAGCGGCCCACGTAGGTCGTGTGCTTGACCGCGTTGGTGCGCGTGTCGATGAAGCTCACCGAGTTCGAACCGATGGACACCACCGCCAGCGTGCGGTGATCCGGCGAGAAGCCCAGCCCGTGCACCAGCACCTGCCCGCGGTAGAGCGGGCTGAAGTTGCCCGGCGACGGGTCGCCCAGGCGGATGACGCCGAGCAGGCGGTTGTCGACTGGGTCGGTGACGGAGAGCGTGTTGGAGAACTGCTCGGCGGCGTAGATCCGGTCGCGGTGGCTGATGGGGATATCGGCATCCGCGGCGCGGCCCGGCGCCTGGCCGGCCATGGCGGCACCGCCGCAGGCGGCGAGGAACAGCAGCGAGGAACGCAAGAGAGGCTTCAGCATGAGAGGTCCTACTTCGAATGGTGATGGACAGAAGCCGGTGCCGGCACTGGCGCCGATGCTGCGCGCTCGACCTGCGTCGGCGCGGGCGCCGAAGGCGGCAGCGCGTTGCCGACGGCGAGCTGCATCGCGGCGATCTCCTGCTGCTGCTCGACGATGATTTCCTGCGCGATGCGTCGCAGCTGCTCGTTGGAGCCATGGCGCAGCTCGGCCAAGGCCATGTCGATGGCGCCCTGATGATGGGGAATCATCATGGCCGCGAAGTCGCGGTCGATATCGCCGGAGGGCTTGATCTCCATCGCGGCCATCATGCGGTCCATCGCCGCGGCGTTCTCCGCATGGAAGGCGTCCGTCGACGTGGCGGCGCCCGCCCATGCGGCGGCCGCAGTGACGGCGGTGACCGCGATCCACGGCAACACCCGCCGCAGTCCGCGCAAGGGCGGCCGTGCAGGCCGCGTGCTGTTTGAGGTCATGTCCGGCTCCAGGTTGAAAGGCGGTTGAAAAGCAACGGCCTTCCCTGCTGTAGACACCCGGCGGCGACGCTTATTCCCGACGCGCGGGCGACATGCGCCCATCGGTAACATTCATGACGGGACCGGACGATCGAGCAATGGACCCGGATCTCGCGGCATGGTCGTCCGGGCGGTCGCGATGGATCATGAAGGCTCGATCCGCCCCCTTGCGCAGACGCCCATGACGCTCATGACGACCACCCATCAGCATCCCCTGCCCTCCGGCTTCGGCCCCACGACCCGCGCGACGGATGTGCTGCGTGGCGTGGATCTCAGCGGCAAGCGCGTCGTCGTGACCGGCGGGTATGCGGGCCTCGGCCTGGAAACCGTGCGTGGGCTCACCGCCGCCGGTGCCAGGGTCGTCGTGCCAGCGCGCAGCCCCGACAAGGCCCGCGCGGCCCTCGAAGGTCTGCCCAACGTGGAGCAGGCCGCGATGGACCTGCTGGACCCGGCCTCGATCTCACGATTCGCGGACGAACTCGTGAGCCGCGGCGATCCGCTCGATCTGCTGATCCTCAACGCCGGCATCATGGCCGCGCCGCTGCGCCGCGACGCGCGCGGCCACGAGAGCCAGTTCGCCGCCAACCACCTGGGGCATTTCGAGCTCGCGCTGCGGCTGTGGCCCGCGCTGCGGCGTGCGGGCGCGGCCCGGGTCGTGGTGCTGACCTCGCTGGGGCATCGCTTCGCGCCCGTGGACTTCGAGGATCCGGACTTCGCGCGACGTCCCTACGACAAGTGGAAGGCTTACGGTCAGTCCAAGTCGGCGAATGCGCTCTTCGCGGTCGGCCTCGATCGCCGGGGCGCGGCGCACAACGTGCGCGGCTTCGCCGTGCATCCGGGCGCCATCCTCACGGACCTGACGCGCGATCTCACGGCGGAAGACTTCGCCGCCTTCGGCCTCCCACCGGACAACGCCCACGGTGTCGCGCCGACGGGCATGTCGGTCGAAGAAGGCGGGCGTTACAAGGATCTCGCTCAGGGCGCCGCGACCACGCTGTGGTGCGCGACCAGCCGCCAGCTGGACGGCCTGGGAGGCCTCTATTGCGAGAACTGCGACGTCGCACGCATCGTGGCCGAGGGCGAAGTGTTCGACGGCGGCGTACGGCCCTGGGCGATCGATCCGGCGCAAGCCGACCGGCTCTGGACGCTCAGCGAGCGGCTGACGGGCGTGAGCTTCGGCACTTGATCCTCAAGGCTTGACCCCGTCGCATCGGCGCCGAACCGCATGAGCCCATGCGCCCTCCGCATTTGTCCGCTCCGCGACCCCACGCGATAGTCGCCGCATGTGCCAACTGCTGGGAATGAACTGCAACAGCGATGCAGCGATCACCTTCTCCTTCACCGGGTTCGCTGCCCGCGGCGGTCGTACAGCAGAGCACATCGACGGCTGGGGCATGGCGTTCTACGAGCGCTCCGGCTGCCGTGTCTTCCACGACGACCAGCCGGCCAGCGAATCGCCGCTGGCGGAGTTCCTGAGCCGCTACCCCATCAAGTCGCGCATCGTGATCGCGCACCTGCGTCGCGCGACGCAGGGCGGCGTCACCCTGTCCAACTGCCATCCGTTCCAGCGCGAATGGCTGGGCCAGACCTGGGTGTTCGCCAACAACGGGGACCTGAAGGACTTCCAGCCCGTGCTCGACGGCCCGTACCGGCCCGTCGGCAGCACCGACAGCGAACGCGCCTTCTGCTGGCTGCTGCAGGAGCTGCGCAAGCGCTTCGCAGACCGGGACCTCGAGCGGGATCAGCCGCCGTCATGGCGCGAGCTCGCGCCCCACGTCGCGCAGCTCAGCGAAGTCATCGCCCGCCACGGCAACTTCAACTTCCTGCTCACCAACGGCGCGGCGCTTTACACCCACTGCTCCAGCCGGCTGCAGGTGCTGCAGCGGCGCCATCCGTTCCCGATGGCGCGCCTGGTCGACTGCGACATGTCGCTCGACCTGAGCGCGATGAACGGCGCCGACGATCGCATCGTCCTCGTCGCCACCGATCCGCTCACCGCCGACGAGGCCTGGCAGCCGCTGAGCACCGGCGAGTGCCGCGTGTTCGTCGACGGCGAGGAGGTCTGGCGCGACGTCAATCCGGCCACGCGCGCGTTCCCGATCGTCGCGACCACGGTCGGACGGCCGTGGCAGAAACCGCGATGGGCAGGGAGCTCGGCCTGGCCCATGCTGCTGCGAGACATCGCGGTATGAGCCGCATGTCCTTGAGCCGCATGTCCTAACGCGATTCGGTTCGTTGGGCGCCGGCAGGCGCGCTTCTAGAGTGATTCGATCGCACTCAGGAGTCGGCGCCGACGATGGATTCTTCCAAGCTCACGACGACCGGTGGACCGGTCGTCCCCACGGATTCAAGCAGTGTCGACGCATCGACCAGCGCATCGACCGGCAC
>NZ_DASVNZ010000012.1:0-66582 GCF_036486225.1 Roseateles sp.
GTGCGGCGGGCTGGGCCTGGACCGCGAGGGCGGCGAGCGCCAGGGCGAGGGTGGTGAGGGAGGTCTTCATGGCGGTCTCCAGGGAGGGAAATCGGTATCGGTATCGGTATCGGAAGCGGAGCGATCAGGGCATGACCCGCATCGCGAGCACGTCGCCCGAGGCGTGCACCAGCAGCTCGGCGCGCACCGGCGCGGCCGCGTCGGCGGGGTCGTAAGGCAGGCCCAGCAAGGCCAGGCGCTCGCGCGGGACTTCCGCGGGAACCAGCCAGGCGTTGCCGGTCCCGGCCTTCTCGAAGGCGGCCCAGCGGTCGGCGGACACGAGCACGATGAAGCCGCTGCCGGGATTGCCCATGACGGTGGCGCCCGATTCGCCCGGCGGCGCGGAGCCCAGCAGCCAGACGCAGGCGACCAGCACGGAGGCGCACAGCGCCGGGCCGGCGAGTGCCCATCTCCAGCGGCCGGCCTTGGCGGCCTTCTGGCGGGCGGCGAACTGCCGGCGCATCGCGACCAGCACGGCGTCGTCGCGTTCGAACGGCGGCGTGCGCTGGCGCAGGTCCTGGGCCACGGCCCACAACCAGTCGGCCAGGCGCGCGCTGCGGGGCGGGGAGGTGTCGGTGGTCTTCATCATGCGGACTTCGATGAGCGTTCGATGGCATCCGGCGCATCCGGCGCGGCGGACGACGGGGGCCGGGACTCGTCCTGCAACGCCGCCAGCAGGCGGGCCCGGCCCCGGTGAAGCCGGGTGCGCAGGGTGTTGAGCTCCACGCCGGCGATGCGGGCGGCCTCGGCGTAGGCCCGCTCCTGCAGATCGACGAGCACGATGGCCTCGCGGAAGGTCCAGGGCAGGGTCTGCAGGGCGGCCCACACGCGGGCCTGGTCTTGGGCGCGGACCAATTGCTGTTCAGGCGCGTCGGCCGGGTCGTGCCGGAGGTCTTCGGCGTCCTCGTCGTGGGCGACTGGGAGGTCCCGCCAGCGCGCCAGCAGGTGATGTCGCGCCATGCCGGCGAGGTAGGCGCCGAGCGGCCCTCTGCCCGCGTCCCAGCCTTCGGGCCGGCCGGCGAATTGCACGAAGGCTTCCTGCATCGCGTCCGCCGCCCAGTCGGACTGGCCGCACAGTGCCAGCGCGTAGCGGAAGACACCGGGCGATTCGCTGCGGTACAGCGGTTCCAGCGCGCTCGCGTCGCCCTGGCGCAACCGGCGCACCAGCGCTTCGCTGGCGGCGACTTGGGTGGTCGGCGGGTCACGCTCGCTCCCCGCCGAGGGGTCGGCGGCGGAGTCGGGGCGGGCGCGACCGGCCAGGCGGGTCCAGAAGCTCATTGGCGTTCGGCGTGCGTTGCGTGGTGAGGATGTTGAACGTATTGCGCCAGCGGCCCGGAAAGTTCCCGGCTCGCACACAAGAATTCCGCCGACCGACCCACGGCGAGGGCGCGGCTTCCGGCCGGCCCCCTTGTTTCAGGGGAATGACACCTCCACGCCACACGGGGCGACCCTCGCCCGGGGAGCGAGAACAGTGCACCGTGCGATGTTCGCAAATCGTTTTCGATGGGGCCATTTCACGCAAGTGAGCGCCGGCCAACCGTTCCATCTTGGTGCATTCGCCAAGTGAAAACCCCAAGTGCGTGCACAGGGGCCGGGTCCTAGCATCCACCCCACTCGACGCGACACCCGTCCCGCGCTGGCGACAAGCCGGCACCAAGGGGGTTGCCTACGGGGGCTGAGGAGACAAAACAGATCAGACCAATTCGAACGAACAACAGTGACACTGTCACAATTCGCGGGCACCTGGATCAGGTGCCCGTTTTGTTTTCGTGGCCTGGTTTTGCGCGCATCCTGCGATCGTTCTCGGCCCGTGTCCGCGGCCCTGAAGCCGCCCTTGCGAGTCGTTGCAGATGATCGAGTTGTTGACCGCGGCCGTGGCGTCGCTCCTGGCCGGATTCGTCGATGCCGTCGTGGGCGGCGGCGGGCTGATCCTGGTGCCCGCGCTGTTCAGTCTCTACCCGGGCGCCGCGCCCGCCACCCTCTTCGGCACCAACAAGGGCGCCGCCATCTGGGGGACGGCCTGGGCCACCCATCAATTCTCCAAGCGCGTGTCGCTGCCCTGGCTGGCGCTGATGCCGGCCGCCGCCGCCGCGCTGATCGGCAGCTTCGCCGGCGCCTGGGCCGTCACGCTGGTGGATCCGAGCGGCCTGCGCAAGGCGCTGCCGGCGATCCTGCTGGGCGTGCTGCTGTACACGCTGGCGAAGAAGGACCTCGGCCGGCACCATGCCCCGCGCCACGAAGCCGCGATGCAGACGCTGATCGCCAGCGTGATCGGGCTGACGATCGGCTTCTACGACGGCTTCTTCGGGCCGGGCACGGGCAGCTTCTTCGTGTTCCTGTTCGTGCGGCTGCTGGGGTTCGACTTCCTGCACGCCTCCGCCACGGCCAAGCTGATGAACACCGCCACCAACTTCGCGGCGCTGGTGCTGTTCGCCTACAAGGGCCATGTCTGGTGGCACGTCGCGGCCGTGATGGCCGTGGCCAACGTCGTCGGCAGCCTGATCGGCACGCGCATGGCGCTGGCCAAGGGCGCCGGCTTCGTGCGCGGCATGTTCGTCGTCGTGGTGTCGCTGCTCATCCTCAAGACCGGTTACGACGCCTTCCTGCGCTGACCCGCCGGGCGTCGCGGGTCGCCCCGCGGGCACGCCAGACGCCCTCCGAACAACACCACCATCGCTTTCCGCCAAAGGCGGGATGCCGGCGGCCCATCGCCCGGGCTACCATCTGTCCAAACAACCGCTGACCACCATGCCTGTCGATCCTCAACTCCGCGCGCTGGATATCGAGATCCCCACCCAGCCGGACGTGCTGGTCAAGCTCTCGCTGCTGATGGCGGACGAGGACATCGACCTGCAGGCCGTCTCCGGTCTGGTGGAGACCGACATGGCGCTCGCCGCCGCGGTGCTCAAGGCGGTGAACTCGTCGCTGTACGGGCTGCGCGGCCGGGTGCAGACGGTGCACCAGGCGCTGACCTACCTCGGCATGCGCGAGGTCGCCGCGATCACTTTCGAGATGGGCCTGCGCGCAGCCTTCCCGCCGGCTGTCGAGCTCGAACCCGTGTGGACCCGCGCCGCCAAGCGCGGCCTGCTGATGGGCCGCATGGGCCAGATGCTGGGCGTCGACCCGTGGGCGGCGCACTCGGCGGGCCTGTTCGAGGAATGCGGCAAGGCGGTGCTCTACCGCCATGCGCCGGGGCACTACCCGGCGATGCTGCGCGCGACCGCCAGCGACAAGGAACTGGTGCAACTGGAGCACACCGCCTTCGGCGTCAGCCATGACGCGCTGGGCGCGGCGCTGTGCGAGAGCTGGGGCCTGGCGCCGGCTGCCGTTGCCAGCGTGCGGTATCACGTGCAGCTTCAACACGAGCTGCTGATGCCCGAGGCGATGCAGCGCCGCGGTGTCGGCGCGATCTCGCTGGTCGCGTGGACGCTGATGAACAAGCCGGAAGCGCTCGACGAGACGGTGATGGAGATCGCGCCGCAGGCGCAGCTCGACGAGACGCTGATGCTGCGCGCCGCGCGCCGTGTCGAGGAGCAGCTGCAACAGGCCGAGTCCCGCGGCCGTTGAGGCCTGACGGCCCGGCGCGTCACCGACGCGCCCGGCGGCTCACGACGCGATGCAGAGCCGATCGCGCCCCATGCGTTTGGCGAGGTAGAGCGCCTCGTCCGCCGCCTGCAGCAAGGCCTGCGGACCCAGGTAGGGATGACCCGGCTGGGAGGCCGCGAGGCCGGCGCTGATCGTCACGATCCCGTCCTCCGACGCGCCGTCCGGCAGCGCGCCATGTGGCACCGCGAGGGCGCGCCATCCTTCGCGCAGCGCTTCCATCAGCCCTTGCGCGGACTCGATGTCGAAGCCGGGCAGCAGCACCGCGAACTCCTCGCCGCCCAGGCGGGCGACGAGGTCGGTGTCGCGCTGGAAGTGCTCGGCGAGCAGCCGCGCGAGCCGACGCAGCACTTCGTCGCCGGCATTGCGTCCGTGGCGCTCGTTGAACGGCTTCAGGTGGTCGACATCGAGGATCGCCAGCGCCAGCCGTCCCTGATCGCGCTGGGCGCGCTTGAACTCACGCCGCAGGGCGGCATCGAACTCCCTCCGATTGGCGATGCCCGTCAACGCGTCGTGGCGTTCCATCGAGGCCAGTTCACGCCGCTTCATCTCGAGGGAGCGCTCCGCCTGCTGCAGCGCCTGGTGCTGGCGCGCGATCTCCTCGCGCAGCTCGCGACCGCGGGACTGCTCGCGATGGAGCTCATCGCCCAGCGACGTCCGGACATGGTCGAGCGCCTGTTCGAGCTGCAGCAACTCGCGTGGACGCGGTTCGCCGGGTTCGAGCCAGGTCAGGGTCTGCGGCGGCAGCGTCGGATCGAAACGGCTCGCCTGCGCGGACAGGTGGCTCAACTGCCGCAGCAGCCAGCGGTCCAGCATGAGCGCGGCGACCAGGCCCAGCACCGTTGCCAAGGTGAGATGAATCAGCGCGGAGCGCAGCAAGGGGTCGCGCCTCAGCGTGTCGCCGACGGTCGAGGCCGAGGCCTGCAGGCGCAACTCACCGCTGCCGGCCAGCGAGAACTCGGCGCTTTGACCAGGTTCCCCATCGTCGTCGGAGAGGGCTCTGAACTGCTCGCCGTCGCGCGTGCGCAGCTCGACGCGGCGCAGGTTGTGACGCGTCAGGATGTGGTGCAGCAGACCGTGCAGCGCTTCCGGCCGCTCCAGCCGCTGCTGGAGGCTGTAGGCCAGCGGGCCCGCATAGAGCAGCGGGATGGCGCTCAGTTCCGCGTCGGTCTCGGCGGCGCGACGCTGCGTGGTCTCGCGCAACTGCCAGCCGCTGGACAACGCCACCAGCAGCAGTCCGAACACGAACAGCGCCAGCAGCGGGCGGGCGCCCACCGAGATGCGGATGGCCTTGTGGGTCATGCGTGGATGCCGAGGTTGCGACGGAAGTCGCGCTATACACCGTCAAGTCATCGTCGGGCCATTGTGCCGAGCCGTGTTCGCTGGTTTCCCCGGGGAAACTCCAAGCAGGGACGGGTCACAGAATGGCCCCCCACACCTCAGGGGGAGGCGATGAAACGAACTGGCGTGGCCGCGTGGCTGCTGCTCGGCGCGAGCGCTGCCTGGGCCGATCCGGGCTACTACCTCGTGCGGCCGTACAGCGAGGCCGGTCAGGCGACGCTGGACCTGCGCTACTGGCATGTCGATCCGCCGGACGAGCCCGCGACGCTGTGGCCCGAGATCGGCCTGCGCTACGGCGTGAACTCGCGATGGAGCACCGAGCTGCTGCTCAGCTGGATCGGACCGACGCTGCACGAGCAGACCTTGAGCTCGATCAACTGGGTCAACCAGATCCTGTTCACGCAGGGCGACACGCCCTATGACCTCGGCCTGCATCTGCAGCTCATCCGCAATCGGGGGCAGGGGAACGCCATGGAGGTCGGTCCGATCTTCCAGACCGAATGGGGAATGACGCAGCTCAATCTCAACGTGTTCTTCACCCATGACGCGGGGTCGCGGCGCCAGAACCAGACGAAGCTCCAATGGCAGGCGCTGCACCGCTGGCAGCCGGGCTGGCGCCTCGGCGTGCAGGGCTTCGCCGAGCCGAAGTCGTGGCGGGCCGGACCGGTCGCGAGGATCGAACTCGGCGGGCGTGCTGAACTGACGGCGGCCTACCTCTGGGGGAACACCTACCGCAGCCGTGGGGACATGCTGACCGCCTCCCTCCAGGTCGGGTTCTGAAACCTAGAATCCGACCGCCCTGTCCACCTTCCCTCTGAAGGCAGGCGGGGCAGCGTTCTCAGGGCGGGGTGGAAGTCCCCACCGGCGGTATCCGCGGCGCGGTCGACAGACCGACGACCGCGGGAGCCCGCGAGCGCCCGGCACCGCCCTTGTGGTGCCGGGGTCAGCAGACCTGGTGAGAGGCCGGGGCCGACGGTCACAGTCCGGATGAAAGAGATCGCGTCCATCGTCGGCCACGCGGGCCGGCGCAAGCGTTCGCGCCTGCGCCGCCGGGCGGCCGCGCTGTGCGTGCGCGCCCTGATTCATCGTCTCAACCGAAGGGTTCACATGAATCAGACCAACCTCCACTCTCCCTCCTCCGCCGCTCCCCGCGTGGCCATCGTGTCCGCGAGCTGGCATGCCGACCTGGTCGGCCGATGTCGCGAGGCCGCCATCCGGGAACTCGAAGCCGGCGGGCCCGTCCGCGTCGACACCTTCGAGGTCCCCGGTGCGTTCGAGATCCCGCTCCATGCGATGAAGCTCGCGCGCAGCGGGCAGTTCGATGCGGTGCTCGCCTGCGCGCTCGTCGTCGACGGCGGGATCTACCGCCACGACTTCGTGGCGCACGCAGTGATCGACGGCCTCATGCGGGTGCAGCTCGATACCGGCGTGCCGGTGTTCTCGGCGGTGCTCACGCCGCTGGCGTTCCACGAGCACGCGACGCATCACGGGTTCTTCCACGAGCACCTGGTGACCAAGGGCACCGAGCTCGCCAGCGCCTGCCGGGCGACGCTCGCGGCCTTGCGAAAACTGGATGCGCTGAGCGCTTGAGCGCGCGAGCGAGCGCCTGCGTGAGGGCGCTCTCATGCCATCGCCAGGCGCGGCCCTGCACAGGAGAGGAGGCCTCGCGTCCGCGAACCTCCCACCCTGTTCCGGGCCCAGTGACAGTTGTGGCGCGCGCTACAAGCGCGTGGCTGCAGCGGACAGCCGGAGCGAGGTCACGAACCTCCGCGGCTGGCCGGTCACCGGATCGATGAAGGCGATCTCGCGCGCGAGCAGCTGAAGCGGACACGTGAAGTCCACGACGTCCTCGACAGGCTGCAGCACCGGATAGATGCGGTCGCCCTCGATGGGCAGACCCAGCGCGCACAGCTGTGCCCGCAACTGATGCTTCACGCCGCTGTGCGGACGCAGTTCGTAGCGGGCGCGATCAGCACCCAGACGCTCGATCAGCGCGATGCGCGTGCGCGCATTCGGCACGGCCGTCTGGTCGGCGACGGTGCGCATCTGCATGAAGTCGACGGGGTGCTCTTCCAACCGGCTCTCATAGTCCAGCGGCAGTCGAGCGCCGACGTCGTCACGCCACGGCGCGATGGCCTCATAGACCTTCTCGACATCACGATCGCGGAAAAGGCGTTGGTACGCATCCCGCGTGGCCGGCTGCACCGAGAACAAGGTCAGTCCCGCCGTCTCGCGATCGAGGCGATGCACCGGACTCAGGTCCGCCAGGCCGGTCTCCCGGCGCAGGCGCGTGAGCAGCGTCTGCTGCACGTAACGACCCTTGGGCGTGACCGGCAGGAAATGCGGCTTGTCGGCGATGAGCAGGTGATCGTCGAGGTGCAGGATGCGGGCCTCGAAGGGCACCTGCGGCTCGTCGTCCAGCCAGCGCCAGTAGTAGACGCGGCGCTGCGCGCGATACGGCGCATCGGGCGCCAGCGGCTTGCCCACGTCGTCGAGCACGTCGCCGCGTGCCATCCGCGCGGCCCAGTCCTCGCGCGCGACCAGCGGCAGGCGCTCAGCCAGGAAATCCAGCACCAGCGCCCAAGGCCCCGGCGCACAGGCGAGCGCACTCGCGGCGACGCCGTCGCGCAACGTCAGAGCGAGTTTGGTCGGACGTGCCATGGGGGCGTGGACGCTTCAGCGAGCCGCGTCGCTCATTCGATCTGCGCCGGACCCCGCGCGCGCTCGTCGAGGAAGCGGTTCAAGCGCTGCAGGTCGTCGGCGTCTATCGGTGCGCCGTTGCGCCAGGTCTTGATCCAGGCCTCGCGCTGCGGATCGGCGGCGAGCTGCCGCACCGCCTGGTCCATCGCTTCGATGGCGCGGCGGCCCTCCGGCGTGCGGCTGCAGCCGGCCGTGGCGATGGAGGTGCTGCGGCCTTCGGCCAGCGGCAGCTTCGCGAGCTCAGGCGCGCCCGGATGCGCGGCGTTGTACTCGTCCACGGTGACCGGGTACTCGAGCGTGTAGTCCATGCGCCTGGCGCGAAGCATCGGCAGCAACTGGGCGCCGCGGCCGGCGACGATCGAACGCGGCGCGCGCTCCGGATTGGCGGCGAGCAGCTTGTCGATGCGCGGCCCGTAGCTGCGGTCGCGCGGCAGCAGGCCGGTGAGGTCGTTGCGACGCAGAAGATCGGCGAGCTGCAGGGGTTGCCCGTTGGCCTCGAAGCGCGCGAGATCATCGCGCCGCACGATCACGTGGATCTGTCTCGACATCATCGCGGGGTGCAGCGAGGTGAAGTAGAGCCACTGCAGCCGCTCGGGCGTGCGCACGTGCAGCACGGAGCACAGCGTCTCGCCCTGTCGCACCTGGGCTTCGAAGCGGGGCAGGCTGAGTTCGACGAACTCGTGCCGGAACTGCGGCATGCGCTCGATGAGCAGGCGCAGGAAGCCGTCGACCTCGCCCTGGCCGAGATCATCGACGCGCTGCGGAGGCTTGCCGTCGCGATAGACGAAATGGGGCGGCATGTCCTGCACCATCCAGCGCAGGAGCGGTGGGGACGGCGGTGGCGAGGGCTGCGCCGCGGCGGGCGCGATGAGCCCGAGCGTCCCGAGCACGACGAGGATCCCGGCCATGAACACCGTGACCGCCAAGGCCAGGCAGCCCGCGGCGGCGCGGACGCAGCGGCGGGCGGACGTCGGATGACGGTCGGAGGTCAGTCGCCCTCGACCCATTCCACCTTGGCGCCGAGGCGGGTGATGTTCTCGGCGAACTGCGGATGGGCGCGGCGGACCGGCGTCGCGTTGCGGATCACGGACTTGCCGGGGATGCTGGCCGCGACCATCAGCAGCGCGATCGCGACGCGGATGATGTACGGACTCTCGACCTCGGCGGGGCTGAGCGTCTTGCCGCCGAAGGTCACCATGCGGTGCGGATCGGACAGGAAGGCGTGCGCGCCGAACTTGGACAGCTCGGTGGTCCAGCCCATCGCACCGTCGTAGACCTTGTTCCAGAACATCACGCTGCCTTCGGCCTTGACGCCGAGCGCGACGAAGATGGGCAGCAGGTCGACGGGCAGGTAGGGCCACGGCGCCGCTTCGACCTTCTGCAGGATGTTGCGGGTGAAAGGTTCCTTGACCTTGAGCTTGCCGTCGACGACGGAGCGCGACCAGCCGTCCTCGTGGATGATCTGCACGCCGAACTTGGCGAAAGTGCGGTCGATCAGCGGGAACTGCTCGGGCTGGGAGTTCTTGACCCGGACGTCGCCGCCGGTGATGGCGCCGAGCGCGAGGAAGGTGACGATCTCGTGGAAGTCCTCGGCGAAGGTGAATTCACCGCCGCCCAGGGTCGCGACGCCGTGGATGGTCAGGCGCGAGGTGCCCAGGCCTTCGAGCTTCGCCCCGAGCATCTGCATGAACTGGCAGAACTCCTGCACGTGCGGCTCGCTGGCGGCGTTCATCAGCGTCGATGTGCCGTGGGCGAGCGCGGCGCAGAGGACGAAGTTCTCGGTCGTGGTGACGGAGGCGTAGTCGGTCCAGTGGTCGTTGGCGCGGAGCTGGCCCTCGACCTTGACCACCAGGCCGTCGGCGGCGCGGTCGACGCTCGCGCCGAAGCGCTGGAAGACCTCGACGTGCGGATCGATCTCGCGGGCGCCCAGGGTGCAGCCCTTGACGTCGTCCTCGATGCGGGCGGCGCCGAAGCGCGCCATCAGGCCGGGGACCAGCATGATGGAGGAGCGCATCTCCTCGGGCAGGTGATCCTTGGCCGGGTCGAAGTGGGTGTCCAGGTGGTGCAGGTCCAGCACGCCGCTCTTGAAGTCCACGGACACGCTGCTGCCGAGCTTGCGGAAGACCTCGAGGATCTTCTTGACGTCGGTGATCTCGGGCACGCCGTGCAGCCGGACCGGCTCGCGCGTCAGCAGGGTCGCGCAGAGGATGGGCAGGACGGCGTTCTTGTTGGCCGAGGGAACGATGCGGCCCTTCAGGGGCGAGCCGCCGTGGACGATGAGGTTGGACATGGCCTGGCGCGGGCGCGCGGGTGGAATTCGGTGGACGAGCGCGAATTATCGGGGGTCGCGGAATGCCCCGGCGCTCGAACGGGACACGGGATTGCATCTTGCAACCTGACCCCGGGGCGACGCCAGCGAAGGTGTGCTCCGGCGACGGAGGAAATCCTCCGGGCGCGCCGCGTCAGGTCGTCGCCCCGAGGCGACGGATGTAGGGAAGTCATGGGCGTCGGACGAGGAGCGCCCTCGCCACAATCCCGCCCCATGATCCCGCCCGTCGATCCGTCCCCCTCCGCGGCCGTGCCCACGGTGCCGGAGGCGTCCGTGCCTTTGCCTTCCCCGGCGTCCCCGGTGTCCGCGGCGTCTCCTGCATCCTCGCCGGTCCGTCGGCTGCTCGCGAAGCGCCGCGCCGCGTCGGAGGCCGCCGAGGACCCGCGCGACTGGATCACCCCCGAGGACCTCAACGTCGCCCCGGCGTTGCTCGGCCTGCCGCTGGCCTCGCCCTGGCAGCGCGCGAAGGCGATGGCCGTCGACGTGACGCTGGTGACGGTGCTCTCTAACTTCGGCAACACGCCGCTGCTCGGCGGCTGCTGCTGGGTCGCGTGGCGTTGGTACAAGCTGCAGCGCGCCTCTCGCGGCGAGGTGCAGAAGGAGTCCGGCTGGCTCGGCTGGGCGCCGGCGTTGTGCCTGGTCGCGTTCGGGCTCTACACGAGCACGATGGAGCACATCGACGAGCCGACGAAACAGTCCCGGCGTGAGGCCGTCGCCGCCGCATCGGTCGACAAGGCCGGCAAGGCAGGCAAGGGCGAACGCCAGGACGACGACGCCGACACGACCGACACCACTGACGTGAACGAGGACGTCAGGGATCTCGTGAAGCACGCGATCGCGACCGCCACGGCCGCGGCGTCGGCCGCCTCCGGATCGGCCTCCGGCCAACTGGAGCAGGCGGTGATCCAACAGGTCGAGAAGGACAGCGAGCTCCAGCGCAAGGCCGACCGCGTGCGCATCAAGGCCCTGCAGGAGGAAGTCCGCACGCTGAAGGACGAGGCCAAGCGCTCGCCGCTCGAGAAGCTTCGCCACTGGTGGGAGGTCGTGGGCCTGAACCTGGTCTGGGCCTTCGTCTATTTCGTGGCCTTCCCGCTGATCTGGCCGGGCCAGACGCCGGGCAAGAAGCTGATGGGCCTGCGCATCGTCGAGCTGACCGGCAAGCCGCTCAAGCCGATGCTCTGCGTGCGGCGCTACGGCGGCTACGCGGCCGGCGCGACGACCGGCGGCATGGGCTTCCTGCAGATCCTGTGGGACGCCAACCGCCAGGGCCTGCACGACAAGGCCGCGCACACCGCCGTCATCGATACGCGCAATCCTCGCCGCCTGCGGCTGAGCGAAGACCTGAGCGGTTGAGCGGCTGAGCTCAGCCCTTGGGATCGAGCCGCTTCGCCCGCGCGAGGCGCCAGGCCTCGGCGGGATCGTCGCCGTAGACCTCGTCGGCCGTCGTCGCCGTCTCGTGGCGATGCGTGTCGATCGCGATCCGCTTGTCGAAGACGAAGCATTCGCCGCGCCAATCCGCGTCGGCATCGGGCATCTGCTCGAAGTAGTTGAGGATGCCGCCGTCGAGCTGCCGCACCGTCAGCCCGCGGTCGATCATCCAGCCGGAGAGCTTCTCGCAGCGGATGCCGCCGGTGCAGTACATCGCGACCGTCTTGCCCTCGCGCTGCCAGGCTTCGGCGTGGGCGTCGATGTAGGCCGGGAAATCGCGGAAGTGCCGCACGCCCGGATCGATCGCGCCGTCGAAGTGGCCGAGCTCGAATTCGAAGTGGTTGCGGTTGTCGAGGAGGACGACGTCCTCGCGCCGGATCAACTCGCGCCACTCACGCGGCGAGACATGCGTGTCGCGCGTGTCGGCAAGACCTGTCACGCCCTCCAGCCCGAAGGCGACCAGCTCCGGCTTCTCATGCACCTTCAGCAGCGTGAACGGGCGGGTCGTGCAGAAGCTGCGCTTGAAATGCAGGTCGGCGAAGGGCGGCTCGGCGCGCAAGGCGGCTTCGTAGGCCTCGAGGGCCTGCGGCAGTCCGCCGATCGCGCCGGTGATGCCCTCGGGGGCGAGGAGCAGGTTGCCGCCGATGGCGCGCCCCAGCGATTCGTTGACCTCCCGCAGCCGCTGCGCGAGCGCCGCCGTCTCGTCCAGCCGGACGAACTTGTAGAACGAGCTGTGCTCGTGGGAGGACTCGTGCGGTGACGCGGGGGAGGACATCGGAGGGACCACTGAAGACGGACGCCGTCAGGCAACAGGCGGAGAACGCGATGGTACCGAGGTCCTTCGCTGGCCCGGGAGCAACCCGGGTGCGGGACTCGTACTTGCCCGCCTAGAATCCGCCACTCTTTTTTCGCCCCTCCGGGGGCCCACCGCCGTGTCCGATCGCCTTGCCGTCCTGCCCCAGTACCTGATGCCCAAAGGGGCCATGACGCGTCTGGCCGGTCGCCTGGCGGGCGCTGAACTGGGCGGCTTCACGACCTGGACGATCAAGCGCTTCATCGCCAAGTACGGCGTGAACATGGCCGAGGCGGCCGAATCCGATCCCACCGCCTACTCGACCTTCAACGACTTCTTCACCCGGGCGCTGAAGCCCGGTGCCCGTCCGCTGGCCGACGCGCCGCTGATCTGCCCGGTCGACGGCGCCATCAGCCAGTTCGGACCGATACGCGCGGACCAGATCTTCCAGGCCAAGGGCCACCAGTACTCGACCACCGCGCTGCTCGGCGGCGACCAGCAGCTGGGCGCGCAGTTCCGCGACGGCCACTTCGCGACGATCTACCTGAGCCCGCGCGACTACCACCGCATCCACATGCCTTGCGCCGGCCGCCTCGTCCGCATGGTGCATGTGCCGGGCGACCTGTTCTCGGTGAATCCGACGACCGCGCGCGGCGTGCCGGGCCTGTTCGCCCGCAACGAGCGCGTGGTCTGCCTCTTCGAAGGCGAGCACGGCCCGTGGGTGCTGGTGCTGGTGGGCGCGACCATCGTCGGGTCGATGGCCACGGTCTGGCACGGCGTCGTCAATCCGCCGCGTCCGGGACGTCTGCGCACCTGGCACTACGAGAACGAACACTTCGCCTACAAGCAGGGCGAAGAGATGGGCCGCTTCCTGCTCGGCTCCACCGTCGTGCTGCTGTTCCCGAAGGACCTGCCGATGCAGTTCAACGCGCAGTGGCAGCCCGGCGGCGCGGTGCGCCTCGGCCAATCGATGGCCAGCCTGGGCTGATCGCAACGGGCCCGGCCGCGCGCATCACCTGTCCCTCCGATGGGGGCCCGCCTTTGCGGGACAATCGCCGTTTTGCGAAACGACGGCGACGAGTTCCCATGACCCTGCGTGTCCTGACCGGCATCACGACCACCGGCACCCTGCACCTCGGCAACTATGTCGGCGCGGTGCGCCGCGCCATCGCGGCCAGCCGCGAGCCGGGCGCCGAGAGCTTCTTCTTCATGGCCGACTACCACGCGCTGATCAAGTGCGACGAGCCGGCCCGGATCGAGGCCTCGCGCCTGCAGATCGCCGCGACCTGGCTGGCCGCCGGCCTGGACACGAGCCGGGTCGTCTTCTACCGCCAGAGCGACATCCCCGAGATCCCCGAGCTGACCTGGCTGCTGACCTGCGTCACGTCCAAGGGCCAGATGAACCGCGCGCACGCCTACAAGGCCTCGGTCGACGCCAACGTCGCCGCGGGCGAGGACCCGGACGCCGGCATCACGATGGGCCTGTACAGCTATCCGATCCTGATGGCCGCGGACATCCTGATGTTCAACGCGCATCGCGTGCCGGTCGGCAAGGACCAGGTCCAGCACATCGAGATGGCGCGGGACGTCGCGCAGCGCTTCAACCACACCTTCAAGACGGAGCTCTTCACGCTGCCCGACGCCAGCGTGGACGAGGAGATGGAGCTGCTGCCAGGCCTGGACGGCCGCAAGATGTCCAAGAGCTACGACAACTCGATCCCGCTGTTCGAAGGCGGCGAGAAGGCGTTGCGCGAGGCGATCTCGAAGATCGTCACCGATTCGCGTCTGCCCGGCGAACCCAAGGAGACCGAGGGCTCGCACCTGGTCCAGATCTACGACGCGTTCGCGACGCCGGAGCAGCGCAAGGCGTTCCGCGCGGCACTTCAGGCCGGCCTGGCCTGGGGCGAGGCCAAGGACCAGCTGTTCGCCCTGATCAATGCGGAGATCGGCCCGATGCGCGCGAAGTACGAGGCGCTGATGGCCAATCCCGAGAAGATCGAGGAGATCCTGATGGAAGGCGCCGCCAAGGCGCGCGCGATCGCGGGTCCGCTGCTGGCGCAGGCGCGCGAGGCCGTCGGCCTGCGTCGCTTCAAGGCCCTGGCCGCGCCGGTCGCCCAGGCGGCCAAGGCGAAGTCGACGGTGCCGGCGTTCAAGCAGTACCGCGAAGCCGACGGACTCTTCTACTTCAAGCTGCTCGCGGCCGACGGCACCCTGCTGCTGCAGAGCACCGGCCTGTCGCAGGGCAAGGAAGCCGGTCAGTGGGTCGCCAAGCTCAAGCGCGAAGGCGCAGCGGCGTTGGGCGATGCGCCGGTGTCCAAGGAAACCGGCGACGACGTGCTGCTGCCGGCGCTGGAAGCACTCGTGGCCGCCGAGTTGGAAGCGGCGGCGGCCAAGGGCTGATCGAAGCACCGAGCGCGTCGGCGAGAGCCGGGGCACCCCCGGGCTCATACGCTCGCAGGCTCCGCTAAATCGCCCGGGGGTGCCCCGGCTCCCGCCGACCGGTGAGGTCGTGGTGGTCGTGTCGAAAGGAAACCCTGGTTTAGGGTGCCAAGTCGATCACGTTCATCGAAGAAACCCGCTCGTTGCGCGACGTGAGGCGTCGTAGTCTCCACTGTTGATTCCGTCACGATTCAACACCACAACAAGGAGACCACCGATGTCCACGACGACCCGCCTGCCTGCCGACTCCCTGGCGCTGCAACGCCTCTATGCCTGGGAGCTCGACACGCCGGACCGGGTCACGCTGCGCCAGCCCATGGGCGGCGGCGTGGTCAAGGACTTCACCTGGAAAGAGGTCGCCGATCAGGCCCGCCGCATGGCGGCCCACCTGAAGACGTTGGGCCTCGAACAGGGCTGGGAACCCGGCGCCCGCGTCGCCATCCTCTCGAAGAACTGCGCCTGGTGGCTGATGAGCGACCTCGCCATCTGGATGGCCGGCTACGTCAGCGTGCCGCTGTATCCGACGCTCGCGCCGGACACCATCCACCAGATCCTCAGCCACAGCGAGGCCAAGCTGCTGTTCGTCGGCAAGCTCGACGGCTGGGAAGGGATGCGTCCCGGCGTGCCGCTCGGCCTGACCTGCATCTCCTATCCCGTCTCGCCCGACGACGTCCAGGACACCTACGACCACTGGGACGCGATCTGCGCGGAGACCCAGCCGCTCAAGGGCAAGCCGGTCCGCGCGGCCGACGACCTCGCCACCATCATCTACACCTCCGGCACGACGGGCGCGCCCAAGGGCGTGATGCATTCGTTCGGCAACTTCGCCTGGGCCATCGCCACCGGCCTGAAGCGCATCCCGCTGAGCGAACGCGACCGCATGCTGTCCTACCTGCCGCTGGCGCACGTCGTCGAACGCGCGCTGGTCGAGCACGGCTGGCTCCATACCGGCATGACGGTGTACTTCGCCGAGAGCCTGGACACCTTCGCCGCCGACCTGCAACGCGCGCGGCCGACGGTGTTCTTCTCCGTGCCGCGGCTGTGGACCAAGTTCCAGCAGGGCGTGCAGGCCAAGCTGCCGCAGCCCAAGCTCGATCTGCTGTTCAAGCTGCCCCTCATCGGCAACCTGGTGCGCAAGAAGATCCTCAAGGCACTGGGCCTGAACGAGTGCACCTTCGCCGCCGGCGGCGCCGCGCCGATGCCGGTCGCGCTGCTGAAGTGGTACCGCGCGCTGGGCCTGCCGATCAACGAGGGCTACGGCATGACCGAGAACCTCGCGCTGTCGCACATCACCGTGCCGGGACGCGACCAGATCGGCAGCGTCGGACCCGCCTACGACGGCGTGCAGACGCGGCTGGATCCGATCACCGGGGAGCTGCAGATGAAGAGCCAGGCGCTGATGCTGGGCTACTACAAGCAGCCCGAGCTGACCGCCGAGACGCTCACCGCCGACGGCTGGCTGAAGACCGGTGACAAGGCGGAGATCTCCGACAAGGGCGCCCTCGCCGGCTGCGTGCGCATCACCGGCCGGGTGAAGGACCTGTTCAAGACGAGCAAGGGCAAGTACGTGTCGCCGGCGCCGATCGAGGACCGCCTGTCGACCAATCCCGCCATCGAGGCCTGCGCGGTCACCGGCGCGAATTTCGCGCAGCCGGTGGGCATCGCGATGCTGTCGCCCGAGGCCGCCGCGCGCGACCGCGCCGGGCTGGAGAAAGAGCTGACCGAGCACCTGGAGAAGGTCAACGCGCGGCTGGATCCGCATGAGCAGCTCGACTGCCTGATCGTCACGGCGACGCCCTGGACCGTCGACAACGGCCTGATCACGCCGACCTTCAAGGTGCGCCGCAACCGCGTCGACGAGGTCTACGGCCCGCGTCTGGAAAACTGGATCGTCCAGCGCCGGAAAGTCATCTGGGCGGACTGACACGGCCGCCCCGCGGCTGACGCATGATGGGAGGGATGAAACGCGGATCCCTCAAGCGCTGGGCCGCCCTGCTCAAGGGCGAGCTGCTCACCGTCTTCTACGCGGCACGCGACCCGGAGGCGCCCTGGCTGGCGCGCTTCGTGGCGATCGCGGTCGCCGCCTACGCGCTCAGCCCGATCGACCTGATCCCGGATTTCATCCCGGTGCTGGGCCTGCTCGACGACCTCATCCTCGTGCCGCTGGGCTTCTGGCTGGTGCTCAGGCTGATGCCGCCGCAGGTGATCGCGCGGGCCCGCCTGCGCGCCGCCGAGCAACGCGGCCGGCTGCCGCGCAACCTCAAGGTCGGCGCGGCCATCGTCGTGCTGTGGGTGCTGCTGATGGCGCTGCTCGTCGTGTGGCTGATGGGCCGCGGCGGCGCGCCCGCAGGCGCTGTCTGAACGGGCGACCCAGTCCGCGCCTCAGTCCGCGCATCAGCCAGCAGCTCAGTCCGGACCAAGGCCCTTCTTCGCCAGCGTCTCGGCCACCCATTCGATGAACACGCGCATGCGCGCCGACACGTAGCGGTTGGGCGAATAGACCAGGTGGACCGGCACGGCGTTGTGATGCCACTCGGGGAAGAGCGGGACCAGCTCCCCGTTGTCGAGGTGTTCCTGGACCGCGTACTTCGCCAGCTGCACGATGCCCAGGCCGGCGAGCCCTGCCGCCACATAGGCGTTGCTGTCGTTGACGTCGAGCCGGCGGCGGCCTTCGACCTCGATGCGCTCATCGCCGCGGTGGAAGACGAACGGGAACACGCGTCCGGTGCGCGAGGAGAAGTAGCCCACGGCCTGATGCGGCTCCAGGTCGAGCTCCTGCGGCGTGGTCGGCGTGCCGTGCTTCGCCAGGTAGGCCGGCGAGGCGCAGGTGCAGAACTGGATCTGCCCGACGCGGCGCGCGACGAGGCCGGCGTCCTGCACTGGGCCGACGCGCAGCACGAAGTCGACGTTGTCCACCAGCAGGTCGATCGCGCGGTCGCTGACGCCCAACGCGATCTGGATGTCGGGATAGCGCTCGTGGAAGTCGCCCAGCGCGGGGATGAGCACCCGCGAGCCGGTCAGCGTCGTCACGTCGACGCGCAGCCGGCCGCGCGGCTTGCTCTGGTCGTGGAGCATCCCCTGGTCGATGGCCTCGAGTTCGCTCAGGAGGGCCATGGTGCGCTCGTAATAGGCGGCGCCGTCCTGCGTGACGGTCACCTTGCGGGTGGTGCGCGTCAGCAGTTGGACCCGCAGCCGCGCTTCCAGCGCCTGCACCAGCCGCGTCAGGCTGGCCTTGGGAAGATCCATCGAGTCGGCTGCCTTGGTGAAGCTGCCGGTTTCCACCACCCGGGCGAACGCCCGCATTTGCACGATCCGGTCCATCCGATGCCCTTGATCAGGCGGCCCGGAAGGGGGACTGCTGGGGGCCGCGGGGCGATTCTCCGGGATTCCGCACGGTCGTGCGCGTTGCGCGCCGGATTCCCGGTTCAGGCGCCGGGACAGGGCGCCCCGGGCGAATGACGGATGCACGCCGGTTGAACGCCGTATGAATATGTCGCCGCCGTCATCTCGAATATCGGAGGGATATCGGACGGCGTTTGACGGTTCAATACTTAGTCCAGGCTTAAGCAAAAGAAAACCCCCTCGGCGAGCAGTGGCTCATCCGAGGGGGTATAGGCGGTCGGTGACAGACAGGAGGGAGGAGTGCGGAGAACCGCCACCGACCAGGGCCGGAGCCCTTGACCTAAAAAGTGCTCTCTACCAATCTATTGTTCGAGTTCTCTCTCAGGGGGTTTCTTGCAGGCGGGTATCAGGAAACAGGAAACAGGAAACAGGGGCTCAGCGGCCGGCGACGGAAGTGGCCGGGGCGCTGCCGCCGAACTTTTTCACCAGGGTGGCGTAGTACGGCGAGCTGCGCAGCTGGGCGTACTTGGCTTGGGCGGCATCGCGGCGGGCGTTGTCGTAGCCGTAGGTTTCCGACTGCTCGACGGCGGCCAAGCCGGACTCACGGTAGATCTCCAGGTCGGCCAGCACTTCGGCGCGGCTCACGGCGCTCGGGGTGTTGACCGGCTGGGTGTGCGGGTTGTCGTTGGCCATCGCGCTGCCGGCCACCAGGGCGGCGGAAGCGAAGAGGACGGAAGCCAGGATGTTCTTGGAGGTCATGATCTTTCCTTTCAGATTCGGTCCCAGGGCAACAGCGAAGGGGCACGGGGTGGATGATTCGGCCCGTCGATTGCGCCAGGGATTCAATTCGGTGTCGTTTGAAATCTGTCGGTTGCCCGGAGGTTTCAATCCGTCGCCTGGTGGAGATTCCTGGAAGCGGTTTCGATGTGTCGATGGGATGAACTATGAACGATAAGGGTTGACCCTTAAATCCATTCCTTCGCAACACTCCGTTGAAAAGATCGGAACAATCACTGCGCGCATATCGCGCGGCCCGCGCCGGGGGCGGGCATGATGGCGGCCTTTCGAGAGACTTTCGGGAGACGTCTTCGATGCTTGGCACTCACGACCTCGGCCTCTTCATCGCCTCCGGCCTGCTGCTCAACATGACGCCGGGACCGGATTCGCTGCTGATCATGGCGCGCAGCGCCACGCAAGGTTTCCGTGTCGGCTCGGCCGCGGCGCTGGGAATCGGCGCCGGCACCTGCGTCCACATCCTGGCCGCGGCGCTGGGGCTATCGGCGCTGCTGTCCGCCTCCACGGCGGCCTTCACCGTGGTGAAGCTGCTCGGCGCGGCCTACCTGATCTACCTGGGCGCGGGCATGCTGTTCAAGCGGCGCGCCGCCGCAGACCGGACTGACCACGCCGATGGCCGTGCCGATGATCCGGCGAAGGACGGACGCCGGGAGTCCGTCCCGAGCGCGCCTCCCGCGGCCCCGCTGCGCAAGATCTTCGCGCAGGGGTTCCTGACCAACGTGCTCAACCCCAAGGTCGGGCTGTTCTTCCTGGCCTTCGTCCCGCAGTTCATCTCGGCGGACGCGCCGAGCAAGGCGGCGGCCTTCCTGTTCCTCGGCGCCGTCTTCAACGTGAACGGGATGCTGTGGTGCCATCTGCTCGCCTGGTCGGGCGCCGTGGCGGGCGCGCGTACGCGTGGACAAGGGTGGGCTCGCGCGCTCGGGCGATGGTTCAACCGTGGCATCGGCGCGCTGTTTCTGGCTTTCGGCGTGCGATTGGCGATGGCGGAGATGGCCTGAGCGCTCATGCGGTGCGCGTGGCGTTCGGTTTGGCCGAACCGCGCCTGCGGGTTTTCCATCGCGGGAGTAGGCTTCCGCCATGACTGCCAAGACCCCCCCCATTGCCGGCGGCTCGACGCCGGCGTCCGGCGTCCCCGGGCACTACACCGCGCATGAGAAGCGTGACCGCATCTTTGCCATCGTCGGCGCGTCGTCCGGCAACCTGGTCGAATGGTTCGACTTCTACGTCTACGCGTTCACCTCGATCTACTTCGCGCACGCGTTCTTCCCGAAGGGCGATCCGACGGTCCAGCTGCTGAACACGGCGGGCGTGTTCGCGGCGGGCTTCCTGATGCGGCCGATCGGCGGCTGGCTGTTCGGCCGGATCGCCGACCGCAAAGGCCGCAAGACGGCCATGATGATCTCGGTGCTGATGATGTGCGGCGGCTCGCTGGCCATCGCCTGCATGCCGACCTACGACACCATCGGCGTCCTGGCGCCGGCGCTGCTGCTCGCGGCGCGGCTGTTCCAGGGCCTGTCGGTCGGCGGCGAATACGGTACCAGCGCCACCTACATGAGCGAGGTCGCGCTGCGCGGCCAGCGCGGGTTCTATGCCTCGTTCCAGTACGTGACCCTGATCGGCGGTCAGTTGCTGGCGGTGCTGGTCGTGGCGATCCTGGAGCAGACGCTGACCGACGCGCAGATGCACGACTGGGGCTGGCGCATCCCGTTCGCAGCCGGTGCTGCGACGGCGGTGATCGCTTTCTACCTGCGCCGCTCGCTGGCCGAGACCGCGAAGGCGGAGCAGCTCGACCGCAAGGAATCAGGCTCGATGCGCGAGCTGTTCAGCAAGCACACGCGGTCCTTCCTGATCGTGCTGGGCTTCACCGCGGGCGGGTCGCTGGCGTTCTACACCTACACGACCTACATGCAGAAGTACCTGGTGCTGAGCGTGGGCATGGACAAGAAGGTGGCGAGCACGGTGATGACGGCGGCGTTGTTCGTCTACATGTGCATGCAGCCGCTGTTCGGCGCCTTGTCGGACCGCATCGGACGGCGCACGTCGATGCTGTGGTTCGGCATCCTGGGCGCGCTGTGCACCTGGCCGATCCTGTCGGCGCTCAAGGGCGTGCAGAGCCCGTACGCGGCCTTCGGCCTGATCATCCTGGCGATGGCGATCGTGTCGCTGTACACCTCGATCGGCGGGCTGATCAAGGCGGAGATGTTCCCGCCGGAGATCCGCGCGCTGGGCGTGGGCCTGTCGTATGCGATCGGCAACGCGATCTTCGGCGGCTCGGCGGAGTTCGTCGCGCTGAGCCTCAAGGCCGCGAACATCGAGAGCGCGTTCTACGTCTACGTCTCGGTGATGTGCCTCTTCGCGTTCCTCGTCTGCTTCCTGATCCCCGACCTGCGCAAGCATGGGCATCTGAACGAGGTGCATTGACGCTCTTCCGATTTGACGGATCGCCCTTTCAAACCAGCAGGCATCGCGTTTACACTGATCACCGACGGTCAAGCGCAGCGCTTGTAGAGGTCTCCGCAAGGAGGCAGCCCTGAACGGGTGGGATCCTCGAAGCTGGGGGCTGTCACCAACTCTCGAATGCCGCACCCAGGTGCGGCATTCGGCTTTTCAGCGATCCGAAGTCGGAGAGGAACGTCATCCCAAATCCCAGCCAGTTCCGGTCGTGCCGATAGACATGGCGCCGCAACAGGTGGAGGTAGCTCGGATCGGTGATGCCGAACCGATTCGGATTGACGGCATAGAAGGTGCTGCTCGCAACAGCATCTGCGATCTGCAGCCCTGCCAATTGGCTGTGCTGCACGGCGCGTAGACGATCGATATCGATGGCAGGCCAGTGGACTTGCCCGTCTGTGTTCAGACCAATGCCGTGGCGCAGCAGGCGCATGTGCCCGCGTATATCTTCGTAAGACATGGCGGCGCGGTCCGAGAAGATCAGTTCCACGGTGCCGTCTCCCTCGTCCGGGCGCGCGTGATCCCGGCACAGCCAGGAGATCCGTTCAACCAACAGACGAGTCAAGTCGCGATAGAGCAGGAACTTGTTGGACTGGTAGGTCACGACGTCCCGGATATCCGGCTTGTAGCTGAGCACGCTCACGGTCCAAAAGCTCAACTGCGCGAGTTCGTGGAACAGGACCAGCCGTGGCAGATGGTCCATCTTGCAGAGATGGAAAGGTTGGGACCGATCCCGACCCAGTTGCTGGCGCACGCGCATCAACGCGTCCACGCCTGATCGCTCGTTGACCCGCCGAAACACGACGGCCGACAGCACGAACCAGCGGGAGCTTCCGCGTCCATCTTCCTTGAAGAGAAATCCCTCGTCGCCCGACTCGTCGATGTACGCAATGAAGCTCGAATGCATCCGAGGAATTCTGTTGCTCGTCGCGATAGGCTACCGAGCAGGGTCACCCCGATTCGGTCAACTTCAAGTGAAGTTCGAGCGCTCGACTCCTCTTCCACGGATCGGCGATGTTCTCAAGAAGAATCGCTCATCCCCAGATGGTGCGACAGGTACATCTTCCCGCGGAACCATGACTCCCACTTGCTGGCCTTGAGCCGGTCGAGCACCGGCCCCTTGACCTCGCTGAGGTCGAGGCGCCGGCCCTGGCGCTCGAGCGTCTCATGCAGCTCCTTCAACGCGCTGAGGCCGCTGAAGTCGATGCTGTTCACCGGCGACATCTGCAGCAGCACGCGCCGCGTGGTCGGGTGCGTGTCGAGGTGGGCCTGGACGACGTCGGCCAGGCTGCGCCCGTTGAGGAACAGCAGGCTCTCGTCGATGCGCAGGCCGAGGACCGCCGGGTCCAGCTCGACGTGGTGGCGCTCGACGTTGCGGTAGTGCTCGGTCCCGGGGATGCGGCCGATCAACGCGACATGCGGTCGGGCGCTGCGCTGCAGCAGCAGCGCGATTGCGCTCGCGACGCCCAGGCCCAGCGCCGCGGTGATGCCGACGAAGATCACCAGCAGCGTCACCGCCGTCATCAGCAGCGCTTCGGCGCGGTCGTAGCGCCAGGCATCGGCGTAGGGGCCGAACTTCAGGCCGGACAGCACCGCGACCATGATGCTGGCCGCCAGCACCGGCTTGGGCACCCAGGCCAGCAGCGGCGACATCGTCAGCAGCACCAGGCCCATCATCGCGGCGACGAAGACACCGGTCATGCGCGTACGGCTGCCCGCGTCGCTCATCAGCACGCTGCGCGAGAAGCTCGCGGCGGCGGGCATGCCGCCCGAGATCGCCGCCGCCAGATTGGCGACGGACAGGCCCATCAGTTCGCGCCGCGCGTCGACCCGTTGCCCGACGCGACGCGCGAGCGATTCGGCCACGGCCAGGCTGGACACGTAGCCGAGCAGCCCGATCAGCGCGGCGCCGGGCAGCATCGCGGTCCAGAGTTCGGCATCCAGCCGCGGCAGCGTGAAGACCAGCGCCAGCGGCGGCAGCTCGCCGACGCGCGGCAGGCCCTGCGGATCCCAGCCCCACGCAACGCCGATGCCGATGAGCAGCACGGCCAGCGGCGCGATCCGCGAGACGAAGCCCTTCGGCAGGCGCCGCACCGCGACCAGCGCGAGCAGCGACACCACGCCGAACAGCGCCGCCACGCCGCGCCAGTCGAAGCCGTGCTCCGACAGCGAGCGCCAGAGATCCGGCAACGTGCCGCCGGTCGCCGTCGAGCCGATCAGCACGGGCAGCTGACTCGCGGCGATGGCGATCGTCGCCCCCGATTCGAAGCCGTGCAGCACCGGCACCGACAGCAGCGCGGCCAGGGCGTGCAGCCGCAGCAGCGCCGCCGCGCCGAGGATCAGGCCGACCTCGGCGGACAGCACCAGCGCGGCTTCGCTCGGACTGACGCCGGTGGGTGCGAGCTGCAGGGTCTGCATGATCATCAGCGCCAGCACCGCGACCGGGCCGATGTTGAGGAAGGGGCTGGAGCCGAGCGCCGCGTAGAACAGCGGCGGCAGCAGGCTCGCATAGAGGCCCACCTGCGGTGGCAGGCCAGCGAGCATCGCGTAGGCCAGGCTCTGCGGGATCAGGAGGACGCTGACGACCACGGCAGCGACGAGGTCGTCGCGCAAGGCGTCGCGCAGATAGGGCCGGAAGGCGGCGAGGGAGGGCAGCGTCGGCATGGGGGGAGGCCGCAGGAGCAGCGCGCGGCAGTATAGGCGGCGCCTCCCCCCCGTCCCCTGGCCGCCCGCGCGCTCCGGGGCGCGTGCCGGCCTCGACTCGCCCATCGACGCTCGGGGCACTCAGAGGATCGGCGACCCTGCGGGGTTGTCCGGCGGCACGCGCGGCAGCGGCGGCGTCCGCGGCTCCAGCAGGTCGATCGACAGTCGCAGCGTCAACTCCTCGCCCCGCGCCAGCGGCAGCAGCCGCGGCATGTCCGGCGTTATCAGGCGGACCTGCACCGAGGTCCGCGTCGGGTGTCGCTCGAAGCTCAGCGTGTCCAGGGGCGCTTCTCCGCGCAGCAGCACGATGCGCCCGCCGGCGCCGCTCAGCGAGGCGATGCCGCACCAGGGATCGCGGCGCTCCACGTGATCGCGGCTGGATAGCTTCACCACGTCGATCGATTCATCCAGCCACGCGGCATCGGCGAAGTCGTCCGGGAAGTTCAGCAGCCATCCCAGGCGCGCCGGCATCGGCATGCGGCTCAGGTTGCGCACCGACAAGGTCCAGTCCAGGCGATGCTCGTCCAGGCGCAGCGTCTGGCTCGCCTGGAAGCCCCAGCTGCCCGGCGACGGACTGCGGGGATGCAGCATCAGTGTGATCGCGTCGGGCGCCTGATGCGTGATGCGCCAGGGCTCATCGAAGGTGGCGGGGTCCGGGACCAGCCGCGCCATGTCCTCGGGCACCTCGGTCGGGGAGATCAGTCTCACCGCACCGCCGCCGACCAGCCTGCCCCGTTCGATCAGCAGCGGACGCAGCCACGGTTCGCGACCGCCGGGGGCGATCTCCCCCAGCCAGCGCAGACGTCCGCCGCGATCCGTCGCCACCATGGCGCGCCACCGCCCCGATTTCAGTTCGACCCCTTGACCCACATGCATCCCCCATGTCCGAAAACGGCGGAGTCTGCGCGCTGGAGAAGCGGGCCGGGTTTACCGAAAGAGAGGTGGATCCTCGCCAGTCTGATGCATCGAGGTGAATCGGCTGCAAGGCTTTGCGGAGGCGCCTCGGGCCGCCTATCGGGGCGGGATCCAGGGCGGGATCCGGGGCGGGTCAGGCGCTGGCGATCAGCGCCGCGATGCGCTCGTCGGACAGGCGGATCGGCGAGCCGTGCGCGGGCAGCAGCGCGACCACGGCGTGGTCGTCGCGGCTGCTGTCGCGCAGCACCGGCGTGTGGCGCGGCTCGCCGTTGGCGTTGGTCAAGGCCGACACCATCGGACGATGCGCCTTGTCGCCGTTGCGCACGACCAGCCCGACCTCGCCGCTGGCCAGCCGCACCAGGCTGCCCGGCGGGAAGATGCCGAAGGACTTGATCAGCGCCGCCGCCAGCGGGCTTTGCGCGGCCATCTGATGGAGCTCGCGCCCGGCCTGCGCCGCGCTCATCGCCGGCCGGTTGGCCCGGCTGCTCAGACGGGCGGTGTAGACGTCGGCGTAGCGCAGCATCTCGGCCAGCTCGCCGACGTCGCTGAGGCCGTGCGGATAACCGCGACCGTCCGGCGTCTCGTGATGCTGCAGCACGGCTTCCAGCCAGTCCGGATCGTCGATGCCGGCGGCGCTCAGCATCTCGACGCTGCGGATCGGGTGTTCGTTGATGGCCTCGCGCTGCATCGCCGTCAGCGGCGAGACCTGGCTGGACAGCCGCGCCTGCAGGTCCAGCATGCCCAGGTTCATCGTCAGCGCGGCCTGGAAGGCCCGGCGCTGATCGTCCGGGCCCCAGCCCAGATACCGGGCCGCCGCGTGGCAGGCGGTGGCCGCATGCAAGGAATGCGTAACGCCGTAGTGGCCGCTGGTGGATTCAGGCTGTCTAACCACCTGTGAGAGTGCGACCTCCGGCGAGCTGTCGATCAAGGTCAGCATCAGCGCCGTGGCGCCGTCCAGCGCACTGGCCATGCGGTCCGGCGAGGCCGAGAGCGCGTTGCGCACGTCCTGCTGGCCGCGGTCCCATTCCTCGGGCAGCCGCTCGCGGAGATAGGCGGCGGAGCGCGTCGGCCCGGGCGCCGCCTGACGCGCCGATTCGGCGAGTTCGTTCGCGTCGACCAGCGCCCCGCGGCGCATCAGCGCGTTGAGCTGCGCCTCGTCGGCGATCACCTGCCCGCGCGCCAGCAGCAGCGTCCGGTCGGTGTCCCGCACGCTGAAGGCGAGCGGCTGACCGAGGACGATGCGGTTCTTGACCGATGACAGTGAACAGACACGCATGAGCGACGTGAAGAGCGGAGGGTGAGCCGCCCGCGTTCGACATGTCTCGAAGTTGTAACGCGGGCGGCCCGCACTCTACATCGTCCGTTCGGGTCCCGGACTGAACCGTCCGAACGCCCCTCGGCCCTCCTGGGAAGAGCGCACGCCCACTCCGTCACGGAAAGTCGGGCGCTCCCGGCGTGGGCGGTGCGCTCGCCGATTCGTCCCCGGGGCGTTCACTGGATCAGCGCACCGCCCTCGATGTCGATGACGCTGCCGGTGACGAAGGGGTTGTCGATGACGAAGAGATACCCCGCCGCGAGGTCCTGGGCCCGCCCCGCGCGACCGGCCGGCAGGGTCGAGGCGGCCTTGGCGAGCATCGCGTCGCGCGCCTCGGGCGCCATGCTGGCGTAAGCCTCGGTGTCGGTGAGACCCGGGCTGACGACGTTCACGCGCAGCGGGGCGAGCTCCCGCGCCAGCACCTTCGCGGAGGCCTCCAGCGCGGCGTTCATGGCCGTCTTCACGAAGGCGCCGGGGACGGCGCGGCGCGCCAGGAAGCCGGAGGTCAAGGTCAGCGAGCCGCCCGGGCGCAGCCGGCCGGCGGCCGCGCGGGCCACGGCGATCGCGCCCCAGAACTTGATGTCGAATGCTGCCTTGGCCGCGTCCAGGTCCAGCGACGCCACCGGGCCGCCCGGCGCCTGGGAGCCGGCGGTGAAGACGACGTGGTCCACGGGCCCGATCGATTCGAAGAAGGCGGCCACGGCCGACGGATCGGCGACGTCGAGGCCGGTCGTCAGACCCGCGGCGATGACCCGGCCGGGGCGTGCGCTCAAGGCGTCGACCACGGCGCGGCCGATGCCGGAGGTCCCGCCAATGACGACGCTGACGGTGTCCGGTGTGAATGTGGGGCTCGACGGCGCGATGACGGGAGTGGTCGTCGTCGCGGGCATGGCTGCGGTTGTGGTCGAGGAAGCAGGGTGTGCCATGGCGTGTTCCAGGTTGTTTGATGGTTGCCAGTCTGGAATCAACCAGAGCGCGATTGAAGCGGGTAGTCGGCTAAGCTTTTTCAAAGAAAATCGAACAATGACCCGGATCACCGACCTCGAACTGCTGGTGCGCATCGCCGATCTCGGCAACCTGACCGCGGCGGCGAAGGCGCTGGACTGGTCGCCGGCCGCCGCGAGCGCCGCGCTCAAGCGGATGGAGGAGCAGCTCGGCTTTCCGCTGTTCGTGCGCAGCACCCGCAGCCTGCGGCTGTCGGGCGAAGGCCAGCGTTATCTGCCGCATGCGCGCTCGGCGCTTCAGGCGCTGATCGATGGCCGCGACCAGGCGCTGGCCGGTCGCGAAGCGCTCTCCGGCGAGCTGCATCTGACGGTGCCGTCGGACCTGGGTCGTCACGTGCTGCTGCCGTGGCTGGAGCAGTTCCAGGAACGCCACCCCGAGCTGACGCTGCGTCTGCAGATCGGCGACCCGCTGACGGATCTGCTCCGGCGCCCGGTCGATGCCGCAGTCCGCTACGGCCAACCGACGGGCGGCACCCAGGTGGCCTTGCCGCTGCTGCCGGACTGCCGCCGGGCGCTGGTCGCCGCGCCGCACTACCTGGCACTGCACGGGATGCCGGCCTCGCCGGAGGACATGGCGCGACACGAGGCGCTGCGCTACCTCGTCGGCGGCGAGGTGCCGACCCACTGGCCGGTCGAGATCGCCGGCCAGCCAGCGGAACTGCCGCTCGCCGGGCGCCGGGTCGCCGACGACGGCGAGGTCGTCAAGCGCTGGGCGCTGGCGGGACTGGGACTCGCCTACAAGTCGTGGCCGGACGTGGCCCAGGAGCTCGCCAGCGGCCAACTGGTCCATGTCAACCCGCACTGGCGAGGCGACCTGGCCCCGCTGCACCTGATCGTGCCCGGCCGCGCGCAGCTGTCGCCGGCGCTGCGGCAGGTCCGGGACGAACTCCGACGACGTCTGGAAGAGTTCGCCCGCGCCATGCCGCGCTGACACACGGCGCGGGTGCGCTCCGCCCTCAACCGAAGACGGCCTTGATCTCCGCCGCGACCTGCGGCGCGAACTCGTCCAGCACGAAGTGACCCCCGTCCAGCCAGACCAGCTTGGCCTCGGGCAGGTCGTTCAGGTAGGCGCGGGCGCCGGGCGGGATGAAGATCGGATCGTTCTTCCCCCAGACGATCAGCGTCTTCGGGCGATAGCGGCGGAAGGCCGCCTGCCAGTCCGGATACAGCGCGACGTTGGTCTTGTAGTTCTCCAGCAGGTCGACGTTGGCGTCCTGCATGCCGGGCCGGTCCAGCAGGGCCTGGTCGACGATCCAGTGGTCGGGATCGATCCGCTCGGGGTCCCTCACGCCGACCAGCCAATGCCACTTCGTACCGGCCAGGGTGATGAGCTGGCGTGCGGGGGCTTCGCTCTCCGGCGTGCGCGCTTCCCACAGCGGCCCGAACACCGTCTTGGCCTCGTCGCCCACGCCGTCCAGGTAGGCATTGGCGTTCTGGATGATGAAGCCCTTCACCTGCTCGGGCCGTTGCTGGAACAGGCGGAAGCCGATCGGGCCACCGTAGTCCTGCATGTAGAGCGTGTACGCGCTCAGCTCGAGCACGTCGACGAGGCCGGCGACGTGTGCGGCCAGGTTGTCGAAGGTGTAGGCGAAGTCTTCGCGCTTTGGCGCTTCCGAGTGGCCGAAGCCGATGTAGTCGGGCGCGATCACGTGGAAGCGGTCGGCCAGCAGCGGGATCAGCGGATTGAACATCCGGCCGCTGGTCGGCAGGCCGTGCAGCAGCAGCAGGGTCGGGGCCGTCGGGTCGCCGGCCTCGCGGTAGGAGACCTGCCGGCCCAGGACGGTCGCGGTGCGGTGGCGGATGGCGGCGGTCTGGCCGCGGTCGACGTTGGTGGCGCTCATGACGGTTTCCTTGGCGCCCTCCCCGGGTCGGTGACCCGCCTTGGAAGGCATGGGATGCAGTCTCGGCATTCCCGGATTCCTGCGGAAGCCGCTAGGATCGAGAGCAACCCTCCCGAAAACTGGAAGGCTTGGCCGCATGCGCCGGGTCGTGAGCGCTCATGGATCGAATCGACGCAATGGCGATGCTCCTCGCCGCGGTGGACGCCGGCAGTCTGTCGAAGGCCAGCCAACGGCTCGGGCTGCCGCTCGCGACCGTCAGCCGCAAGGTCGCCGACCTGGAGAAGCACCTGCGTGCGTCGCTCCTGATCCGCTCCGCCAAGGGCCTGGACCTGACCGACGCCGGGCGTTCGTACGTGGAGGCGGCACGGACCATCCTCGACCAGCTCAACGAGGCGGAACGCGCCGCCGCCGGCGAGTACACCGAGCCGCGCGGCGAGCTGATCGTGACGGCGCCGACGATGTTCGGGCGATTGCATGTGCTGCCGACGGTCATGGCGTTCCTGGACGCTTTTCCCGAGATCGCCGTCGAGCTCAAGTTCACCGACCGGGTCGCGCATTTCCTAGACGACCAGATCGACGTCGCCTTGCGCATCGGCGAATTGCCGGACAGCAGCCTGGTTGCCACGCGGCTCGGCGAGTGCCGCCACGTGCTCTGCGCGTCGCCCGCCTACCTGGCGATCCACGGCGCGCCGGAGACGCCGGACGACCTGCGCCGCCATCGTGTGGTGTCCTTCGGTAGCGTCTCCAGCGACGGCGCGTGGCCGTTCCGGCAGGACGGCGCGACGCGTTCGGGGACGTTCCGCTCGCGCCTGAGCGTGACGACGATCGACGCGGCCATCGATGCCGCGCGCGCCGGCGCGGGTCTGGCGCGGGTGTTGTCGTATCAGGTCAACGACGACGTCCGGGCGGGGCGCTTGCGGCTGGTCCTCGAGGACTTCGAGGCCGCGCCCCGGCCGGTGCACCTCGTCTACGCGCCGCGCAGCCAGAGCCGGCTACCGCTGAAGCTGCGGGCGTTCATCGACTTCGCGGTCCCGCGGCTGCGCGATCGCCTCGTGCAGGCGGCGCTGCCGGCGACGGGCTGAGCGTCCGCCTCAGGCCACGCCGCCGCGCGGCGTCGGGGCGGCGCCCTCCGGATGGCAGGCGCAGGCCTCGCCGTGCGCCGCGGACACGAGTTCCTCGAGGATGCCGCAGGCGTGATGGTCATGGTCCGCGTCGCAGCGTTTCTGCAGGGCGACCAGCTGCGCCTCGAGCGCCCGCATGCTCTGCAGCCGGGCGCGGACCTTGCCGAGTTGCGAGGCCACCAGCACGTCGACCTTCACCAGCTCCTCGGGGTCGCGGGTCTCCAGGCTGTCCAGCAGCAACGTGACGTCCGCCAGCGACATGTCCAGCGCCCGGCAATGCCGGATGAAGGCCAGGCGCTCCAGGTGCGCGTGGGCGTAGTCCCGGTAGCCGTTGTCGCTGCGCGCGGGCGGGGGGAGGAGGCCGCTCTTCTCGTAGAAGCGGATGGTCTCGATGTCCACGCCGGTGGACTTGCTCAGTTCGCCGATTCGCATGTCGATCAGGATAGCCGCTTGACCTTGGAGCGGCTACAGACTATCCAATCCACCCTCATGGCACATCAGGAACACGATCACCGCCCCGCCGCGCCCGAGTCCACCGCGTCGTCCTGCGGCGGATGCTGCGGTCACACGGCCGTTGCACCGGCGCTGGCGCCCTCGCCCGCCGCGACCCCGACGGCGGCCCCGCACGGGCATCGTCACGATGCCGATCACGGCCATGGTCACGACCACGACCACGACCATGGTGCGTCGTGCGCCGCGCCAGCGTCGAAGTCGCCTGCACCGACCGTCGAAGAACTTGCCGGCACGACGCGCCAGCGCTACTTCATCGCCGGCATGGATTGCCCGACCGAGGAAGGCCTGCTGCGCAAGCAGCTGCAAGGGAAGGACGGCGTGGTCGCGCTCGAATTCGACCTGATCAACCGCCTGCTCGACGTCCACCACCGCCTGCCCGACGACGCGCCGCTGCGCGCCGCGATCAACGCGGCCGGCATGAGCGCCGAGCCCATCGCGGCCGAAGCGCCGCCACCCGTGCCGCCGCCGGCGATCTCGACCGGCCTGAAGTGGCGCATGGCGATCGCTGGCATCGCCGCGATCGCGGCAGAGACGCTGGCGTTCTCCGGCTTCGACGAATCCGGCCCCGTGGTGATCGCGCTGTCGGTGGCGACGATGCTGCTCGGCGGCCTGCCCACGCTGCGCAAGGGCTGGATCGCGCTGAAGAGCGTGACGCTGAACATCCACCTGCTGATGAGCCTGGCGGTGATCGGCGCGATCGTGCTCGGGCAGTGGCCCGAGGCGGCGATGGTGGTGTGGCTGTTCGGCCTGTCCGAGATGATGGAGAGCCTGAGCCTGGCGCGCGCCCGCGACGCCATCCGCGCGCTGACGCAGCTGGCGCCTGAGACCGCGCAGGTGCAGGGCGCGGACGGCCGCTGGACGTCGGTGCCCGCGGCGGACGTGGCGATCGGCGCACGGGTCCGCGTCCCTCCGGGCGAGCGCGTGCCGCTCGACGGCCGCCTGCTCACCGGACGTTCCAGCCTGAACGAGGCCGCGCTGACCGGCGAGGCGATGCCGGTCGACAAGGCGCCCGGTGACGCGTTGCTGGCCGGCAGCATCAACGGCGATGGTCTCCTGGAGATGGAGATCACCGCCGGCAAGGGCCACACGCTGCTCGACCGCATGGCCGCCGCCGTGCAGCAGGCCCAGTCGCAGCGCGCGCCGACGCAGGCGTTCATCGACCGCTTCGCCCGCGTGTACACGCCGGCGGTGGTGCTGGTGGCCGTCGCGCTGGCGGTCCTCCCGCCGTTGCTGGGCCTCGGCACCTGGAGCGACTGGATCTACAAGGGGCTGGTCTTGCTGGTGATCGCGTGCCCCTGCGCGCTGGTGATCTCGACGCCGGTGACCGTCGTCAGCGGCCTGGCATCCGCCGCGCGGCGCGGCATCCTGATCAAGGGCGGCCTGTACCTGGAGCGCGCGCAGCAGCTCAAGACGCTGGCCTTCGACAAGACCGGCACGCTGACCGAAGGCAAGCCGCAGCTGGCGGCGGTGCAGCCGCTGTTTCCCTCGGTGAACGCCGACCAGGCGCTGCACCTGGCCGCGCGCCTGGACGCCGGCAGCATGCATCCGCTGGCGCAGGCGATCGTCGCGGCGCACGCGGCGCGCATCGGCTCCGTGCTGGAGCCCGTCGATCATCTGCAGAACCTGCCGGGCCTGGGCCTGACGGCGCAATTGGACGGCGCTGAATTCGCGCTCGGCAATGAGCGCCTGGCCGAGCAGCGCGGCGCCGTCGACGACGCGGCCCGCAACGCCGCCCGCGCACTGCAGGCGCAGGGCCACACGCTGGTCTGGCTGATGCGTGGCGCGCAGACGCTGGCCTTGCTGGCGCTGTCGGACACGCCGAGACCCGAAGCCATCGAAGTGCTGAAGACGCTGCGTGCGCGCGGCCTGACGCTGACGATGCTCAGCGGCGACCAGCGCGCGAGCGCCGTCGCGATGGCGGGCCGGCTCGGCATGCCGGAGGACGCGGTGCGCGCGCCGTTGCTGCCGCAGGACAAGCTCGACGCGATCGCGAAGCTCGCCGACGAGCAAGGACCGGTCGCGATGATCGGCGACGGCGTCAACGACGCGCCGGCGCTCGCACGTGCCGACATCGCGATCGCGATGGGCGCCGCCGGCAGCGCCACCGCGCTGGAGACCGCCGACATCGCGCTGATGCAGGACGACCTGCGCAAGCTGCCGGAGCTGATCGACCTGTCCGAGCGCGTGGCGACGGTCCTGAAGCAGAACATCGTCGTGGCGCTGGGCCTGAAGGCGATCGTGGCGGCGCTGACGCTCGCGGGCATCGGCTCCCTGTGGCAGGCGGTGCTGGCCGACGCGGGCGCGAGCCTGCTGGTGGTGCTCAACGGCCTGCGCCTGCTGCGCGAAGAGCGCCCTTGACGGCCGTCCCGACCTAGGGAGAGCCCTAGTGCCGGGGAGCGGGTTCACGCTGACCTTTCGCTGACAATGGCGCCGCCTGCCGCTGGCGGGCCCCAAGGGATCGGATCGATCCGGGGCCTGGACCAGCGGCAAACGCGTTCTGATCCCTGGAACGCGGTTTCCCGTGACCCGGAGCGCCGGGTCATTGATTCCCCAGCGATCCCTCAGCGATCGATCACGGAGCGTCGTTTGAACACAATTCAAACTCCCGGAGCGCGGCAGACCATCCTCGGCCAGCCCAACAGCCTGTTCGTCCTGTTCTTCACCGAGATGTGGGAACGGTTCTCCTACTACGGCATGCGGGCGCTGCTCGTGCTGTACCTCATCTCCGAGGCCGCCAAAGGCGGCTGGGGCTGGACGCGCGAGGAGGCGACCAGCCTCTACGGCACCTACACGATGCTGGTGTACCTGACGCCCATCATCGGCGGCTACATCGCGGACCGTTTCCTGGGCACGCGGCGCTCGGTGGTGCTGGGCGGCTTCATCATCGCGGCCGGCCACATCGCGCTGTTCTTCGACACCAAGGCGACCTTCTACGTCGGCCTGGGTCTGGTGATCCTCGGCACGGGCCTGTTCAAGCCGAACATCTCGGCGATCGTGGGCCAGCTCTACAACAAGGACAACGAAGGCCAGCGGGACGGCGGCTACACGCTGTTCTACATGGGCGTGAACGCGGGGGCCTTCTTCGGCATCTCGCTGTGCGGCTACATCGGCGAGAAGATCGGCTGGCACTACGGCTTCGGCCTGGCGGCGGTCTTCATGATCCTGGGCGCGCTGCAGTTCTGGCTGGCGCAGGGCATCTTCGGCGACATCGGCGGCGTGCCGAGCAAGAACGCGCCGCTGGTGGATGCGAGCGAGCCGCTGGACGACACGCCGGCGCACATCGTGCGCGACCGCCTGATCGCGATCGGCGTGTTCTCCTTCTTCACGATCTTCTTCTGGTTCGCCTTCGAGCAGGCCGGCGGATCGATGACCATCTTCGCGGCGGACTACACCGACCGCGCGCTGGTGGGCACGAGCGGGCTGATCTTCAAGATCGTCAACTCGCTGATGACGCTGATCCCGGTGGCGATCCTGAGCTGGCTGCTGGTCAAGCTCGGCCGCAGCACCGAGGGCCTGTACAAGCTGTCCAACCTGCTGCTGGCGCTGGCGCTGGCGGTGATCTGGGGCCTGTCGCTGTGGATGCTGGGGCGTGAGTTCCAGATGGAGCAATCGGAGATTCCGGCCACCTGGTTCGGCGTGCTGAATTCCTTCTTCCTGGTGATCCTGGCGCCGATGTTCAGCAAGATGTGGGAGCGTCGCTGGAACCCGAGCGGTCCGGTGAAGTTCGGCGTCGGGCTGGTGCTGCTGGGTCTGGGCTTCGCGGCGCTGTCGTACGGCGCGTCGGGCATCCCGGCGGGCGCGAAGACGGCGCAGGTCAGCATGATCTTCCTGACGCTGGCCTACCTGCTGCACACGATGGGCGAGCTGTGCCTGTCGCCGGTCGGGCTGTCCTACATCTCCAAGCTGGCGCCGGCGCGCCTGCTGGGCCTGATGTTCGGCGTCTGGTTCGTCAACGCCGCGATCGCCAACAAGATCGCCGGCATGACGGGCTCGTACATCGACGCGATCTCGTCGACGTACTCCATGTCCACCTTCTTCCTGATCTTCACCATCGTCCCCGCGGGCGCCGGCGTGCTGCTGATGCTGCTCAGCCCGGTGATGAAGAAGCTGATGCACGGCGTGCATTGAGCACCGCGAAGGGTCCTCCGGGATCCTTCACGACGCCCCTCGACGAAGAACCCGGGCTTGCCCGGGTTTTTTGTTGCCTGCGTCGCGGCTCACGAGCCGGGCGAAGCGGCATGCGAAAGGACGGCCCGTGCTGCGAAGCACCAATCTGGGTCACTCCGCCCTCCTTGCCCAATCCTCCGAACCCCCATCCTCCTGACGTTTTCCGGCAGTGTCTCCGACGAGACTTGCTCACAACCTTGCCCAGGCAGTCAATCGTTTCCAAGAAGCCCTCCGGCAAAGGGACAGGTATTGCCTGGGGCACTGGAAGCGTTTTCATGTACCGCGTACATTCCGCCGCACGCTGCGGTGCAACAGATGCCGTGGGCGTTTTCGGGAGTGATGCATGGCTGGACCTTCTTTCAATCGCAACGCCGTCGCCGGTGCCCTGGTGGCGCTGCTGCTGACCGCCTGTGGACAACAGGATCAACAACAACAGCATGGCGGCCCCCCGCCCGTGACGGTCGCCCCGGCGATCTCGCGCGAAGTCCAGGACTTCGATGAATTCACCGGCCGCCTGGAAGCGCCCGACACCGTCGAGATCCGCGCCCGTGTCGCCGGAACACTCGACAAGGTCCACTTCCGCGAAGGCCAGGTCGTCAAGAAGGGCGATCCGCTCTTCACCATCGATCCGCGTCCGTTCCAGGCCGAGGTCGCCCGCGCCGAAGCGCAGGCCGCCGCCGCCCGCACCGCCGCCGAGCTGAGCAAGTCCGACCTGGGCCGCGCCGAGAAGCTCGTCGCCATCCAGGGCGTCAGCCAGCAGGAGATCGACCAGCTCAAGGCCGCCGTCCGCAACAACGAGGCCAACATCCGCGCCGCCGAAGCCGCCGTGACGCAGGCCAAGCTGAACGTGGAGTTCACGCAGGTCCGCGCCCCGGTCTCCGGCCGCAGCTCGCGCGCCAACGTGACGCCCGGCAACCTCGTCAACATCGGCGAGCCGGTGCTGACCACCGTCGTCTCCAGCGACAAGGTCTACGCCTACTTCGACGCCAGCGAGGCGACCTTCCTGAAGTACGCCGCCGCCGCCCGCGCCGGCGGCGCCAAGCGCGAGCAGGCCACCAAGGTCACGCTCGGCCTGGCCAACGAGCAGGGCTACCCGCATGAAGGCCGCATGGACTTCGTCGACAACCGGCTGAACCCGGCCACCGCCACCATCCGCGGCCGCGCCGTCTTCGACAACAAGGACGGCCTGTTCGTCCCCGGCCTGTTCGCCCGCGTCAGGCTGGAAGGCACCGGCTCCTACACCGCCACGCTGATCCCGGACCGCGCCATCGGCACGGACCAGGCCAACAAGGTCGTGATGGTCGTCGGCGCCAACAACATCGTGGCCCCCCGTCCGGTCCAGGCCGGCGCGCTGTTCGACGGCTACCGCGTGGTCCAGGGCGTCAAGCCCGGCGAGCTCGTGATCATCGACGGCCTCCAGCATGCGATGCCCGGCGCGCCGGTCACGCCGCAGCAGGCCAAGCTCGACGACAAGGGACGCCCCGTCGCCGCGCCGCAGGGCGCCGCCCCCGCCGCTCCCGCCGCGTCGTCGAAGTAACCCGACGCGAGGCCGTCCATGGATATCTCACGCTTCTTCATCGAGCGGCCGCGCTTTGCGTCGGTCCTCTCGATCTTCATCTTCCTGGTGGGCCTGCTGGCGATCTTCCGGCTGCCCATCTCCGAGTACCCGGAAGTCGCACCGCCGCAGGTCGTCGTGCGCGCCCAGTTCCCCGGCGCCAACCCGCGCGTGATCTCCGAGACGGTGGCCACACCGCTCGAGGAACAGATCAACGGGCTGGAAAACGTCCTGTACTTCGACAGCCAGGCCACCGCCGACGGCGGCATGACGCTGACGGTCACCTTCAAGATCGGCACCAACCCGGAAGCCGCGGAAACGGCGGTCCAGAACCGCATCAACCGTGCGCTGCCGCGCCTGCCCGACATCGTCCGGCAGATCGGCGTGACGACCGAGAAGTCCAGTCCCAACCTGACCATGGTCGTCCACATGGTCAGCCCGGACAACAGCCGCGACGCGCTGTACCTGCGCAACTACGCGCAGCTGCAGGTCCGCGACGAGCTGCTGCGCGTGCAGGGCATGGGCTCGGTGCAGGTGTTCGGCTCCGGCGACTATGCGATGCGCATCTGGCTGGATCCGGCCAAGCTGGCCGGTCGCGGCCTGACCGCCTCCGACGTCACCAACGCCATCCGTGAGCAGAACACGCAGGTCGCGGCCGGTGTCGTCGGCGCGCCGCCGGCGCCCAAGGGCACCGACTTCCAGCTGCAGATCAACACGCAGGGCCGCCTCGTCACCGAGGAAGAGTTCGCCGACGTCATCATCCGCACCGACACCGCCACCGGCGGCCTGGTCCGGGTGCGCGACGTGGGCCGTGTCGAGATGGGCCCCGGCACCTACGCGCTGCGCAGCCTGCTGAACAACAAGGAAGCGGTCGGTATCGGCATCTTCCAGGCGCCGCAGTCCAACGCGCTGAACATCTCCAAGGATGTGCGCGCGACGATGGAGCGCCTGAAGGCCAGCTTCCCGGCGGGCGTCAGCTACGACATCGTCTACGACCCGACGCGCTTCGTCGCCACGTCCATCGAGAAGGTGATCCACACCCTGATCGAGGCCGTGCTGCTGGTCGTGCTGGTCGTGATCATCTTCCTGCAGACCTGGCGCGCGTCGATCATCCCGCTGCTGGCCGTGCCGGTGTCCATCGTGGGCACGTTCGCGGTGCTGCTGCTGCTGGGCTACTCGATCAACACGCTGACGCTGTTCGGGCTGGTGCTCGCCATCGGTATCGTGGTCGACGACGCGATCGTGGTGGTCGAGAACGTCGAGCGCAACCTCGAGGACGGGCTCACGCCGCACGCCGCGACGATCAAGGCGATGCAGGAGGTCTCCGGGCCCATCATCGCGATCGCGCTGGTGCTGTGCGCGGTGTTCATCCCGCTGACCTTCGTCCCGGGCCTGTCGGGCCAGTTCTATCGCCAGTTCGCGGTCACGATCGCGATCTCGACGGTGATCTCGGCGTTCAACTCGCTGACCCTGTCGCCCGCCATGGCGGCCTTGCTGCTGCGTCCGCACGACGCGCCCAAGGACCCGATCATGAAGGTGATGGACAAGCTGTTCGGCCGGTTCTTCCACTGGTTCAACTGCTTCTTCCAGCGCCGCAGCGAAGGCTACAGCCGCGGTGTCACCGGCATCCTGCGCCGCAAGGGCGGCGCGCTGATCGTCTATGCGATCCTGCTGGGCCTGACCGCCCTGCTGTTCACGCGCATCCCGTCGGGCTTCGTGCCGGCGCCGGACAAGCAGTACCTGATCGGCATCGCGCAGCTGCCGGCCGGCGCCACGCTGGACCGCACCGAGGAAGTCATCCGGCGCATGAGCGACATCGCGCTCAAGGTGCCCGGCATCCGCGACTCGATCGCCTTCCCCGGCCTGTCGATCGCCGGCTTCTCGGCCGCGCCCAACGAAGGCATCGTGTTCTTCGGCCTGGACGAATTCGAGAACCGGACCACCGCCGACAAGTCCAAGGACGCAATCCTGGGCAAGGTCAACGGCGCGATCCAGCAGATCCAGGGCGCGCGCATGTTCGTCGTGCCGCCGCCGGCGGTGGACGGCCTGGGCAACGCGGGCGGCTTCAAGGTGCAGGTGCAGGACCGCTCCGGCCTCGGCGAGCAGGCGCTGTACGGCGCCGTCTGGGGCACGCTGGGTCCGATCTACGGCGATCCGAAGAGCGGCATCGGCACGCCGTACTCGACCTACGACATCAACGTTCCTCAGCTCTTCGCCCACGTCGACCGGGTCAAGGCCAAGCAGATGGGCGTGAAGTTGCAGGACATCTACGACACGCTGCAGATCAACCTCGGCTCGCTGTACGTCAACGACTTCAGCCGCTTCGGCAAGACCTACCAGGTGATCGTGCAGGCGGACGCGCCCTTCCGCGCCAACGCCGGCAGCATCACCGACCTGAAGACGCGCAACGAGCGCAACGAGATGGTGCCGCTGGGTGCGCTGATGAACGTCGATCCGACCTTCGGACCGACGCGCGTGACGCGCTACAACGGCTTCCCGAGCGCGGACATCAACGGCGCGGCCAAGCCCGGTTTCTCCAGCGGCCAGGCCGAGGCGGAGATCGAGCAGCGACTGAAGAACCTGCCGCGCGGCATGACCTACGAGTGGACGGAGCTGACCTACCAGGACCGGCTGACCCGCGACATCAAGGTCGGCGGCTTCGCGATCCCGACGCTGGGCGCGGTGCTGGCAATCTCGGTGCTGCTGGTGGTGCTGGTGCTCGCGGCGCAGTATGAAAGCTGGTCGCTGCCGCTGGCCATCATCCTGATCGTGCCGATGTGCATCCTGTCCGCGCTCTTCGGCGTGTGGCTGTCGCACTTCCCACCGTTCGCTCAGGCCGGGGATCTCAACATCTTCTCGCAGGTGGCGCTGGTGGTGCTGGTCGGTCTGGCGTGCAAGAACGCGATCCTGATCGTCGAGTTCGCCAAGGAACTCGAGGAACGCGGCGAAGCGCTGCACGACGCGATCATCCACGCCTGCCGCATGCGGCTGCGTCCGATCCTGATGACCTCGATCGCGTTCTGCGCGGGCGTCATCCCGCTGATCCTGGGCTCCGGCGCCGGCAGCGAGATGCGTCGCGCGATGGGCATCGCGGTGTTCTCGGGCATGGTCGGGGTGACGCTGTTCGGCATCTTCCTGACGCCGGTGTTCTACGCGCTGCTGCGCAAGAGCACCGAGAAGAAGCGGGCTCACGCGGTCGAGCTGCGTCATCAGATCGATGCCGCCGCCCATCCGTTCCATCCGGGCGTCGACGACGCCGACCCGCCCAAGGGCGGCACGCCTTCGCCGAAGGGGGGCGCATGATGTTCTTCCGAGTCTCTCTGATGGCCGCCGCGGCGGCCGCGACGATGGCCCTGACGGGCTGTTCGACGGCGCCCGCGCCGAAGAAGTCCGAGGTGCCGCTGGCCAACGGCTTCGCCAACGCGCCGCAAGGCGACGGCGCCGCGCTGGCGCAGGCGCCGGTGGGCCGCTTCTGGCAGGGCTTCAACGACACCGGGCTGGATTCGCTGGTGAACCGCGCGCTGCAGGCCAACACGGACCTGCGCATCGCCTCGGCCAACCTGCGCGAAGCGCGGGCGCTGTCGCGCTTCGCCGATGCGCAGCTGTTCCCGACCGTCGACCTGACGGCCGGTGCCGGCCGCGCCCGCGCGCCGGACTATCAAGGCAACCCGCAGAGCAGCAACGCGTTCTCGGTCGGTTTCGACGTGCGGTGGGAGGCGGACCTGTTCGGTCGCCTGTCCGACGAGCGCCGGGCCACCGCGGCCGAGCTGCTGGCCGGCGAGGCGGGCCTGCGTTCGGCGCAGGTCAGCGTCGCGGCGGAAGTGGCGCGCAACTACTTCGAGCTGCGCGGCCTGCAGGAGCAACTGCGTGTCGCCCAGCAATCGCTGGAGACGCAGCAGGGCGCGTTGAAGCTGGTGGCTGGTCGCCAGGAAGCGGGCCGCGGCAACGGCTTCGACACCGAGCGCGCCCGCGCGCTGGTGCAGAGCACGGCGGCCACGATTCCTTCGCTGGAGATGGCGCTGGCGCGCACGCGCTACCGCTTGGCTGTGCTGACGGGTCAGCCGCCGACGGCGCTCGACGTGGAACTGTCCGACGTCAAGCCGCTGCCGGGTCTGAAGACGATCGCGCTGGACCGCATCGGCACGCCCGAGGACCTGCTGCGTCGTCGTCCGGACGTCCGTGCGGCCGAAGCGCAGGCGGCCGCGGCTGCGGCGCGTGTCGGCGTGGCGCGCTCATCGATGTTCCCGCGCATCACGCTGGGCGGCACGATCGGTCAGAACGCCTCGCGCATCGGCGACCTGGGCGACGGTCCGGCGTATGCCTACAACCTCGGCGCGCAGCTGGTGTGGAACCTGATCGACTTCGGTCGCATCCGCGCGCAGATCGCGGCGGCGGATGCCCGCAACGAAGCGGCCTTCATCAGCTACGAGCGCACCGTGCTCGCCGCGCTGGAGGAGACCGAAGGCGCGCTGGTGACTTACAACCGCAGCCAGCAGCAGGCGCAGGCCTTGTTCGATGCGGCCGTGTCGGCGGAGCGTGCGGCCAACATCGCGCGTGAGCGCTTCAAGGTCGGCATCAGCGACTTCCTCGCCGTCCTGGATGCTGAGCGCGAGCTGCTGACGGCGCGCAACCAGCTGGCGCAGTCGCAGACGGCGGCGGCGACCTCGCTGGTCGGCGTCTACAAGGCGCTGGCGGGCGGCATCGATGCCGAGGCGCCCGCGCCGACGGCGATGCGCTGAGGCGTCACCGCCACAACGACGAAAGGGGCCTCGGCCCCTTTTCTTTTTCCGCCAGCGACCCCGACGTCAGCGCAGCACGTCGCTGGCCGCCGCCTCCTTCAGCAGTCGATCACGATCCGCCGGCAGGAGGAAACCTTGCGCCGCCGCGCGGCCCGCAGCGTCTTTGACCGCCGCGATGTAGCCGGCGTGATCGCGGTAGCGCTCTTCGAGTGACAAGCGCGGATCGCCCTTCGCCTCGCGCTCTGCTCGCGTCCGCGCGAACGGCACGTAGCCGCCGGCGTAGTTGCAGACCTGCCCGGCGTGGATGCCGTCGGCGGTGATGTTCCAGCCGAGGTAGGTACCCAACGGCGCCATCGACAGCACCGTCGGCACGCCGCCGATCTCGTTGCCGTCGGCGTCCACGCGCGGCACCTTCGCCGGCAGCACGCGCCTGATCCTCGGCGGGATCTGATCCGGCACGCCCGACGCTTCGACGCGGTCAAAGCCTGGCCCCCAGTCGTAATCGAAGACCGGGAAGACGAAGTTCTCCGGAAGGAAGACGCGCTCCGGGATGCTCGGCACGCCGCGCGGGAAGCCCATCGCCTCGCGCGTCGGATCGACGAGCTCGCGACGTGCCAGCGTTGGATAGCGACTCGGAGGCGGGGATGTGCCCTTCAGCACCCAATCGCGCATCGCCGCGCTGAGCACGTTGCGCAGTTCGCGGTGGGGCAGCGGATTCGGCGCGAGCGTCGCCTGCCCGAAGTTGTTGCCGGGGCAACTGAATGAGGTGGGCTCCGCCTCGTGCCGGAACCCGCCCGCGCCGCCGCCGTGCGGGCTGCCGGCGACGTAGTAGCGGCGCACGTTGGGCGCGAGCGGGATGTCGACGTCCGCCGACGATCCCACCCATTCCAGCGAGAGCTTCAACGCGTAGACCTCGGCGGCGCCGAAGTGCTCGAACACCTTGGGACAGGTCTTGCTCGCGGTGCAGCGGGTCAGCAATCCCCTTGCGGGAAGGTCTCGCGCCTTGTCGGGCCAGTCGACCCACCATTGCGGGCCTTCGCTGCCCATCTGGAAGAGCTCCAGCACGCCGTCCGGCTGCGCCCAGCGGGCGTTCGCCGCGACGCGGCGGCCCGCGATGATCGCCCACGCGCCGTCGTGGACCTGGCGACCGGCCTCGTCCTGGTTCAGGCCCATGAACAGGAACTGGCGCACCATGTTCCCCGATTGGGAGACGCCCCGGATCGCGCTGCCGCGCACCTGGCCGGCGATCGGATTGGGCGTGCCGGCGTCGTCCGCCTTCGCGAACCGGAAGAACGCGCCGACGTCGCGGAACGCGGCCATGCCGACGCCCAGCACGTAGGCGTTGCCGGCCGTGTAGACGAGCTGGTAGACCTTGTCCGGTTCGAAGCCGCCGCGCAGGCAGACGTGGATCGGCAGGTTGGACGGCGCGTGCGACGGATCGATGTCGATGGGCGTGCCGGGGAACGGCTGCCCGCGATCGCAGCGGGCGAAGGACCAGTCCTTTGGATCGACGGTGCCCGCCGTCGTGATGCGACCGTCGACGGTCTCTTTCGTGTGGACCGTCAGCGTCGTGCCGGTCGTGTCGAGCGAGACCGGCAGGTAAGGCATCGGGTTGCCCTGCACCATCAGCGGCTGCGAGTCCGGCCCGCTGCGATTGATGATGCGCGCCATCACCGTGCCGGTCACCGGCTTGCCGTCGACGCGCGCCAGGGGCGCACGGACGAAGTGGTGGCGCGCAGCCTCGGGCCGCGTGCGCGGCACCCCGGTGCTGCCCGCGTTGTCGGCTTGCCAGCCGCTGCGCAGACCGATGTCGCCGGCAGCAAGCTCGCCGGACTGCAGCCGGACTTCACCGCCGCGATTGGGCACGTCGTGCCACAGGAAGCCGCTCGAACGCCGGCGGCCGACGGGCCGGGTGAGCACCCAGTTCGTCTCATAGCGGACCAGGCCGTCCGGATCGGCGCCCAGCTTCAGATCGGTGATCACCGCGTTGTGCGGGTCGGCCGGATCGAGCTCGCCGAAGGCACGCCCGCGGATCTGCTCGTAGCCGCGCTGCTCGCCGATCAGCGGCGTCACCTCGTCGACGACGATGCGGGTCACGCGTGCGTCCGCCGCGCCGGCGGCGCACACGGCGACCGCCAGCAGCGTCGCGGCTTGAAAGCGTCGTCGCGCGCGGCGATCCCGCATCACTGACCCTTGAACAAGCCCTGGAACTGGCGCGACACCGGCAGCTTCTCCGCGCAACCCTTGAGCGAAAGCTGCATCGTGTTCTCGTCGACACGCGTGGCGCTGGTGATGAAGCGGCTGTTGACCAGCACCGAGCGGTGCACCTGCCAGAACACGCTGGGATCGAGGTCGCCCAGCAGTTCCTTGAGCGCCGTGCGTATCCACGCTTCGCCGTCACGATGCACGACGCGGGTGTAGCGGCTGTCGCTCTGGAAGAACAGGATGTCGTCGGGCGCGATCAGCTGGATCTCGCGACCCTGGCTGGCCTGGATAGGCCGCATCGAGGGCCGTTGCGAGGGCAGCAGCTGGCGCAGCAGCTCCAGCGTGGCCGCGGGCATCGCCGCCGTGGCCGGGCGGACGGTGTCGCCGCCGTCGGCCCCTTCCTCGTCCGCCATGGTGCCGTTCAAGGCCTGGCGCTGTCTCAGGCGCTGGAGGCATTGCTCCAGCCGCGCATCCTCGACCGGCTTCATCACGTAGTCGACGGCGCCGGCCTCGAAGGCCGACAACGCGTGGTCGCCATAGGCGGTGACGAACACGACCTGCGGCGGCTCCGCCAGCTGCGACAGGCGCTGTCCGACCTCCAGGCCGGACAGGCCCGGCATGCGGATGTCCAGGAAGCACAGCTGGGGCTCATGTTCGAGGCAATCGTCCCAGGCGTCGCAGCCGTTGACGCTGGCCGCGACGATCTCGATCTCCGGCGCCAGCCGGGCCAGCGCGGCGCGCAGCTGCTCGCGCGGACCTTCCTCGTCGTCCGCGATCAGGGTGCGGATCTTTGTCGTCATGTGTGCGGTCTCCCCCGGATGGTTCTTTGAAGTGTCCTCAGGCGGCTGGCACCTGGACCCACGCGAGGCAGCCCGGGGCGTCCGGCGAACCCGGCTCCAGGCCCAGGGTGGCGCGGGTGCCGAACTGGGCCTTGAGACGTTCCCGCGTGTTGGCCAGGCCCAGGCCCTCGCAGGCGCCGGGCGGAAGCCCCTGGCCGCCGTCCTGCACCTCCAGGCGCAGGCCGCCGTCCAACACCTTCACCCGCACGGCGATGTGCCCGCCGCGCAGGCTGGGCTCGATGCCGTGGGTGATCGCGTTCTCCGCCAGCGTCAGCAAGGTGCCGGGCGGCAGGCTCGCGCCGTCGATCGCGGCCTGGGCCGTCTCGTCCGTGTCCAGCGACCAGCTCAGCCGCTGCCCCAGCCGCGCTTGCATGATGTCCAGGTAGCTGCGCACGATCTGGAGCTCCTGCACCAGCGGCAGCCGGTCCTGCTCGAACATCGGCAGCGTCGCCCGCAGGTAGCGCGTCAGTGAGCGCAGCATCGGCCCGGCGCGGTCGTCGCGCGTGTCGACCCAGTGCTGCAGCGATGCCAGCGTGTTGAAGAGGAAATGCGGCTGGATCTGCGCCGTCGCCAGCCGCTGCGCCATCGCGATGCGCTCGTCCTGCGCGTCGAGTTCCGCCAGCCGCGCCCCCAGCTGCTGCGTCCGGTACAGCGTCAGGAACCACCACGACGACACCGTCAGCGTCATGCCGCCCGCGACGAAAGGCAGCAGGTCGCGGGCCTCTTCGCGGAAGCCCGCCTTCGTCATGCCCAGCGTGAACAGCACCATCAGCACGCTCAACGCGAGGGTCGCGCCGTTGAAGCGGGTCCGCGTCGGCTGGCGCCACAGCCAGCGCGAGACGCCCAGCGCGACGGACGCCATCGCCAGTCCGCCGATCAGGATCACATGCGCCAGGTGGCGCGGCAGCATCGTGTAGAAGACCAGCACCAGGACCAGCACGTTGCTCATCACGTAGCAGTCGATGGCGGAGGACCAAGTCTTGAGGCCGGAGCGCTCGATCTCCGCTTCGCTGAAGCTGCGCCGCGGACCCGGGAACAGCCATTGCGTCCAGTCGACCGGGATGGCGCCGGGATCGGCCACGGGAGGCGTCGACGCGGCTGTCGATGTCGCGGTGCCGGCCGCGGCGGGCTTGGCTTTGGGGACCGCGTCGGCGGGAGCGCTGGGCGAAGTCATGCGGCAAGTCTAGGCGAGGGGTCCGCCCGCCACCCCCGGATGCGGCGAATGGCGGTTGGCAGGGACGATCGGCCGACTGCGACGACCGAGCGGACGCCATGGCGGCCGGTGCCCCGTTCCGCTCCATCGCCTCCTCACGCTCGGCATTCGCTTCACGGGGCACCGGCCGCCACGGCTAGCACAGGGGCTCGCCGCCGACGAAGACCTTCAGGGTGCCGGGCTCGATCGAGATCCAGGACTCGTCGCGCGTCAGCGGCTCGGTGGCGACGATCGCGATGCGGTCGTCCTCGGTGGTCTTGGCGGCCAGGTCGACGCTCATGTCCTCGTCCTGCAGCGTGACGTGGCCGAACGGCGGCCGCCGCAGCAGGTAATGCAGCTTCGTCGAGCCGTGCGCCCACAGCGCCTGGCCGTTGGAGAGCAGCATGTTGAAGGTGCCGTGACCGTTCAGCCGCGGCAGCAGTTCGCGCAGCGTGTGGTTCAACTCCTCGATCGCCGGCATGTCGGCGTGCGCCTTCGCCAGTTCCTGCATCAGCCAGCAGAAGGCCTGTTCGCTGTCGGTCTGCCCGACCGGCTTGAAGGCCGCATGCAGCCGCGGCGCGAAACCCTTCAGGTCGCCGTTGTGCGCGAACACCCAGTAGCGGCCCCACAGCTCGCGCACGAAGGGGTGCGTGTTCTCGAGCGACACGACGCCCTGCGTCGCCTTGCGGATGTGGGCGATGACCACGTCGCTGCGGATCGGGTAGGTCTTGACCAGCTCCGCCAGCGGCGAGACCCGCGCGCTGTGGTGGTCGACGAAGTGCCGCAGCCCGCGACCCTCGAAGAACGCGATGCCGAAACCGTCCTTGTGCTCGTGCGCCCGCGTCGCCAGTCCGGCGAAGCTGAACATCACATCGGTCGGTCGGCGGGCATTCATGCCCATCAGCTGGCACATCGCGGTCTCTCCAGGCTCAGGTCGCGGGAGTCATCCTAGGCGACTTGCCGCCGCTCATTCCAGGAACAGCCGCGTGATCCCCTTCAGGCTCACCAGGTTGCCGGGGTTGCTGGTCTCGTTGAGCACGCCGCTCATCCGCTTCAGCAGGCGCGGACTCTTCTGCGCGCGCCAGATCAGCAGGTCGGCCAGCCAGGGGAAACGGTTCACGCGGTTGCCGCGTTCGTACAGGTCGTACTTCGGCTGCAGCGCGCGCAAGCCCTGTTCGTACTGCTCGCGGACCTGGGGGTCCGCGGCGGCGGCGGACGACGCCGCGCCGGCCGTGCCAGCGCGGTGCGCCAGGATGGCCTCCGCGGCCAGCAGGCCGGTCTCCATCGCCTTGCCGATGCCCTCGCCGGTGAACGAGTAGGTCGAGCCCGCCGCCTCGCCGGTGACCAGCAGCCCGGGCCGCGTCCAGCGCGCGCCGTTGAGCGTGCAGCGCAGCGGCGCGCCCTTGAGTTCGCCGACCAGTTCGCCCTCGGCCATCAGGCGCTTCGCGGGCGGGTAGTGCTCGACGAAGGCGTCGAAGATGGCGCGCAGGTTGACGTCCTTCTTCTGGCCTTTGCCGGCCAGGTCCTTGTGGCTGTCGGTCACGCCGACGCCGATGTTGAAGCTGCCGTCCGGCGCCGGGAAGATCCAGCCGTAACCCGGCTGCACCGCCTTGCACCAGACCACTTCCAGCGCCTTGATCTCACCGACCATCGCCGGCGCCCGCACGTAACCGCGCAACGCGACGCCGCTGGGGGTGTGGCGCTCGCACATGCCGGCCGCCGTCAGCGCCTTGGGCACCGCGCCGGTGGCCAGGATCACCCAGTCGGCGGCGATCTCGTGCGGCTGCCCGTCCATGGTGAGCCGCGCGCCGCGCACGCGGCCCTGCGCGTCTTCCAGCGCCGCCTCGAAGCGCGCCGGTGCGAGGAAACGCGCGCCGGCTTCCTGCGCGCCGAGGTTCAGGATCTCGTCGAGCTGCTTGCGCGGCAGCACCGCGAGGTGGCCCGGCACGTCGATGCGGCCGCCGCGCGGTCCGACGCAGCCCACGTGCGTCGAGCGCTGCGCCTTGGCCATCACCCGGTCCAGCAGGCCCAGGCGTTCGAGCGCCTGGTGGGCGTCCGGGATCAGCCCGTCGCCGCAGACCTTGTCGCGCCCCAGCGGCTGCTGGTCGACCATGACCACCTCCAGGCCCGCGCGGGCGAGCCAGCGCGCGGCCGCACTGCCGGCGGGGCCGGCGCCGATGATCAGGACCTGGCAGGCGGCGGGCAGAACCGCGGGCAACTCGACGGACATGGGGGCGTTTCGGACCGCAACGAAGAACCGCACATTCTAGGGAGCCTGTCGAACCGGCGGGCCCGGCGATTCCCACCCCTGCCGGGACGGCGGGGCGCGGCGTCGCAGGGACGAAAAAAAGGCGGGAGGGTCGCCCCTCCCGCCTTCATGTGGCCGTCCCGCTCAGAACGAGTAGGTGGCCCGGACGTAGTACGCGCGACCGGTCGGGTCGGCGTAACGCGAGTCCCAGCCGCCGCCCTGGAAGAGGTCTTCCTGGTTGGAGAACGGCGGTTCGCGGTCGAACAGGTTGCGCACGCCCAGGACCAGCGACAGGTCCTTGCGCGGCGCCCAGCTGCCGAACAGGTCGAAGGTGGTATACGACGGCACGCGCGCGTGGGTGCTCGGATCGAAGTCCGCGTAGCCCGACTTGTAGCGCATCGTCACGCCGGCGCCGAAGTCCTGGTAACGCCAGTTGGTCGTCAGGTTGTGCTGCCAACGGAAGATCGGACCGGACTCGCCGTAGTTGCCCACGTTGCGCACCCAGTAGCCGTCCTTGAAGTCCTGGAACTCGTACTTGGCGACGTAGGTGCTGTTCAGCGCGAAGTCGAACTGGCCGATCGCGCTGTTCAGGCGGTACTGGGCGCTCAGGTCCAGGCCGTTGGTGCGCACCTTGCCCAGGTTCAGCAGGGTCTGGTCGACGTAGCCGCACTCTTCGCCCGGGCAGTTGCTGGCGATGGACAGCGTGTTGCCAGGACCGAAGTGGAAGTACTGCTGCAGCGCCGGGTAGGTGCCGTAGTTGTTGAACAGCGCGAACTGCGGGATCGAGCCGATCGTGTCCTTCAGGTGCACCCACCAGAAGTCCACGCCCACGCTCAGGTTGGCCGCCGGTTCGACGACGAAGCCCAGGGTGGCGGTCTTCGACTTCTCGGGACGCAGGTTCTTGTTGCCGGCGTTCAGCACCTGGAACTGCGCCTCGCACTGGTTGCCGGACTGGCCGTCCGGGCACAGCAGCGGGTTGGCGTAGTTGCCGGCGGTGTTGGTGTAGGCCGGGCTGCCGTACAGCTCATACAGCGTCGGCGCGCGGAAGCCGGTCGACGCCGAGCCGCGCACCAGCAGCTCCTTCATCGGCTGGAAGCGGAAGCTGGCCTTCGGGTTGGTGGAGCTGCCGAAGTCGCTGTACTTGTCGTAACGGACCGAGGCGGTCACGTCCAGGGACTTGAGCACCGGCACGTTCAGCTCGCCGTACAGCGCGCTGACGTTGCGCGAGCCTTCGGCCAGCGAGTTCGGATCGACGCCGGTCGAGGCCGAGACCTTGGCGGCGAAGTCGGTGTTGGCGGCCGACTTGAACTTCTCGTGGCGGAACTCCACGCCCAGCGCGAGCTGCGACGGGCGGCCGGCGCCGAACCAGTCCACCAGATCGCGGCTGGCGTGTGCGTTCAGGTTGGTGACGGTGCCCTTGGCCGATTCCAGCAGGCCGTTCAGCGCGGCCTGCTGCAGCAGCGCGGTGCCGGTGGCGTCCTGGTCGCCGAACGGGTTGATGCGGCCGTCCGCCAGGCCGGCGCCGATCAGGTCGCCGTCGGCATAACCGCTGACCAGGTACTGGTCGACCTTGTTGCGGTTGTAGGACAGGTTGACCGCGTAGTCCCAGCCCAGGCCGTTGCCGTCGGCCGTGAACATCAGGCGCTGCTGGTTGTTCTTGTTGGTCTGGCCGCGCGAGCCGTTGGGGAAGTCGCGCCAGTACACCATCACCGGCTGGGTGGTGTCGATGAGCGAGCCCGCGGGCGGCGTCGGGTAGTACTTGGTGCCCGGGTTGACGTCATAACCGCCGTAAGGGACCGGGGCGACGAAGGTCGTGACCTCGTTGCGGGTCGCGAACAGCTCGGCGCCCAGCGTCAGGCTGTCGTTGACCAGCAGGCTGCCCTTGATCAGGCCGGAGGTGGTCTCGACCTTGGGGATGAAGTCGACGAACGAGGCGGTGACCAGCTTGCAGGCGCCGCCGGAATAGATCATCTGCGTCCCGGTGCAGGCGGTGCCCGTCGGGTTGTAGAAGGTCGCGTTGTCCTGCGTGTAGTTGGCCGGCGCGGTGCTGTAGGACAGGCCGCCGGGCATGCGCTGGTTGAAGCTGCGCTGCGTGCCGTCGATCGCGTCCTGCTTGCGGTAGGAGATCGAGCCGAACAGGTTGAAGCCCTGCTTCTGCAGGTCGCCGTAGCCGTAGCCGGCGTTGAAGTTGCGCGACTTGCCGCCGGTCTTCTCGGGGGAGTCGGCGCCCAGGGTGATGGTGCCCCCCTGGAAGTTGGACTTGGTGATGAAGTTGATCACGCCGCCGATGGCGTCCGTGCCGTACAGGGCCGAGGCGCCGTCGCGCAGCACTTCGATGCGGTCGATCGCCGCGAACGGGATCATGTTCAGGTCGGGCGCCGAGCCGTCGACCGCGTTGTTGGCGATGCGCTGGCCGTTCAGCAGCACCAGGGTCTTGTCGGCGCCGATGCCGCGCATGTCGGCGAAGGACGCGCCGCCGCTGTTGGAACCGATCGACTGGGCCGTGTTGCCGGTGGACTGCACCGACGACAGGTTGGCCATCACCTGCTCGACGGAGGTGATGCCCGATTTCTTCAGGTCGTCCATCTTCACCACCGTCACCGGGACCGCGGTCTCGGCGTCGATGCGCTTGATGGCCGAGCCGGTGACGACGACCCGCTCGAGCTGGGTCTGGTCCTGCTGCTGGGCGAGCGCCGGAAGGGACGCGGCCGCGAAGGTGGCGGCGACTGCCAGGCTCACCGCGTTCAATTTGTACATCTCTGCAACTCCGGTTGGTCACGCCGATCGTTGTCAGAACGGCGTAACAAAAAAAGGCCACGAGGTATCCGCGGCTGAGGGCAGTGTGCAGAAGGTCCCGTGTACTTTTGTTGCTCGGGTGCGCTTAGTAATAGGTGGGGGCGTTTGGCATTTCTGAGCCGGCACATACCAAGGAAAACCCTAGCTTCGATTTACGAATTTGTTGCTCGGTCACGACAGGTTTTGGAAAGTGCTCTCACCAGTTGGGGTTGGCCCTGTTCGGGTTACCGCTTGTTAATGTCTGCATATCCGAGCCGGTTGGTGACATTCCGTTGCCGCATGCCAACGCTCATGTCCCACACAAGACAGAAATCAAACTTTACGAATGACTTCAAGTTGTAGTTACGGCAGTCAATAGATGTTGTTGATCAATGACTTATGGCATGCCTGATGCCCAGGGCGCAACGCCTGGATCACAAGTGCACGATTTGTGACCTAGAGAGTTCCCCGACAGGGTCTCAAGGTGGCTGTCAAAAAATCAATCACTCGGATCAGCCGTCCGCCAGCGCACCCAACCCGGGCCGCGCGTCGCCGTGCTGTCTGCCGTGGTTCGAACGTTCCACAGCTCAATTGGGAAGCGACTCATGCATCAACGTACTACTCTCTCCGCGGCAGCGCTGCTGCTCCTGGGCGGCCTCACAGGCCTGGCCCGGGCCCAGCAGGCCGATCCCCCCCAGCCGAACGCGCAACTGGAGCGCGTCGAGGTCGTCGGCTCCGCCATCAAGCGCACCAACGCCGAAGGCGTGTCGCCGGTGGAAGTCCTGAGCCGCAAGCAGATCGAACGTACCGGCGCCACGTCGGTCAACGAACTGCTGCGTTCCATCCCGTCGATCGACATCTTCGACCAGGGTGAACTGGCGTCGAACTCGCCGTCCGGTTCCGGTACCGCCGCGATCGGCATGCGCGGACTGAGCAGCAGCCAGGTCCTGATCCTGCTGAACGGCCGCCGCCTGCCGGTGAACGCGCTGTACGACTCGTCGGGCGCGGGCGCCGCATTCGACATCAATTCGCTGCCCATCGGCGCGATCGAACAGATCCAGATCCTGAAGGACGGCGGCTCCGCCCTGTACGGCGCCGACGCCGTGGCCGGTGTCATCAACTTCATCACGAAGACCGATTACCAGGGTATCGAAGTCGGCGGTAGCTGGGGCCGCTCCAGCCGCGGCGACGGCACCGAGAAGCGCGCCGGCCTGTCCGCGGGCTTCGGCGATCTGAGCAGCGATCGCTTCAACGTCCTGTTGGGCCTCGACATCCTGAAGCGCGACCCGATCCTGCGCTCGGACCGCTCGCTGTCGAGCTCGGTGGACTTCCGCCGCTTCGGCTCGTCCGACGCACGCAGCTCCTTCTCGCCGACCGGCAACGTGATCAACCCGGACACCGGCGCCCTGGTCGGCGTGCCCTATGCCGCCTGCCCGGCGGACTCGCTCGGCGCGAACAACATCTGCCGCTACGACTTCAACAAGTCGCTGCTGACTGCCTACAACGGTGCGGATCGCGTCAGCGCGATGGCGATCGCGAACTTCCAGGTGTCCAACGATATCCGCGCGTTCGTGGAAGGCACGTTCTCCACCTCGAAGGACCACTTCGAGGCGCATCCGGTGCCGGACTACTTCATCGTCCCGATCACCAACCCCAACCAGCTGCCCTACGAGATCAAGAACGCCGACGGCACGGGCACCGGCCAGGTGTACATCGCCGGCCGCTTCATGCAGGGCGGCCCTCGGATCACGGACCGCAAGTCCGACTTCTACAACGTCGCGACCGGCCTGGAAGGTTCCTGGAACAAGTACGACTGGAAGGTGTCGCTGTCGCGCGGCGAGAGCAAGGTCACCAATCAGGACTACAACTACTACGACGCCGACAAGTGGGCCAACGCCACGGGTTCCGGTCTGCTGAACCCCACCATCGACACCAATGACGCCGCCTTCGTGGAAGGGCTGAAGGTCTCGCCCAAGCGCGTCGGCAAGTCGACCCTGGACACGTTCAACGCGCAGATCGCCGGCGAGCTGTACCAGCTGCCGGCCGGTCCGCTGCAGTTCGCGGTGGGTGTGAACCTGAACCGCGAGAAGCTGTCCGACGAACCCGACCTGCTGCAGCAGGAAGGCAAGGTCGTGGGCGGTATCGCCCAGGCGGCCGTCGAAGCCAAGCGCACCTACAAGGCCGTGTACACGGAACTGAGCATCCCGATCCTGAAGTCGCTGGAAGGCCAGGCTGCCGTCCGTTACGACAAGTACCCCAACGCCGACGCCACCAGCCCGCGCCTGGGCCTGAAGTGGACCGTGTCGCCGCAACTGGCCTTCCGCGGCTCGTTCACCCGCAGCTTCCGCGCGCCCGTGCTGAAGCAGCTGTACGGCGCCCAGGAAGAGGGTGCGACCACGATCACCTCGCCGGACTCGTGCCGCAAGTTGGGCGTGCCGGTCACGGTCGATCCGGTCACCGGTGAGGAAAGCTGCCTGCTGAACGCGTTCCAGGTGAACGGTGCCAACCCCGACCTGCGTCCGGAAAAGGGCAAGACCTTCAACATCGGCGCAGTGTTCGAACTCTCCAAGGACTTCAACGCCAGCATCGACTGGTGGAAGATCAAGAAGACCAACGACATCAGCTCCCCGACGATCGCCTCCGCGATCGATCAGGGCCTGTTCGAGAAGGTCGGTCCGCGCTTCAACATCTTCACCAACCTGCAGAACATCGCCGAGCGCGAGACCTCGGGCCTGGACGTGGATGCGCGCTGGCGCCTGGGTGCCACGCCGGTCGGCAACGTCACGCTGCGCAACCTGCTGACCTACAACTTCACCAACAAGACCCGCCAGGGTGACGGTGATGACTGGGCCGAGTACTCGGGCACGTACGCCACCCCGCGTTTCCGCAACAACTTCATCGTGCAGAGCGAACTCGGTCCCTGGGCGGTGAACCTGCAGTGGCGCACGGTGGGCGGGTTCTGGGACACGGATCGTCCGTTCCCGATCGCGGCCAACACCCGCAAGGTCGGCAACCATGAGGAAGGCGACGCGCAGGTCGTGTACTCCGGCGTGAAGAACCTGGAGCTGAGCTTCACGGTCAAGAACGTGTTCGACAAGATGCCTCCGCTGAGCCTGACCAACGCGTTGAGCAACACGTACACGCAGATGGGCTTCGCGGAGCTGTACACCAATCGCGGCCGCTTCTTCCAGCTGGGCGCGAAGTACACCTTCCGCTGAACTGCAGCGGCAGACGCCACACTGCAAGGGCGCCGGCAACGGCGCCCTTTTTCGTTCACAACCGATCGAGCCATGAACCAAAAGCTACCCGACACCCGTCGCCGCGCGCTCGTCGCGGCGGCCTCGCTGACGCCGGTAATCGGCCTGCCGAGCTTCGCCGCCGCCGAGCCCCCCGCGTCCACCCTGAAGGTCGAGGACTTCTTCCGCAATCCGGTGCTGTCGGGGGCGCGACTGTCGCCCGACGGCAAGCTCGTCGCCGGGACGCGCATCACCGCCAACGGCCGCGCCAACATCGTGGTCGTCGAGGTCGCCACGCGCAAGGTGAAGATCATCACCAACTTCACCGACGGCGACGTCGGCGGCCTGGGGTGGGTCAACAACACGCGTCTGTTTTTCGGCATCTCCGACCGCCAGCGCGGCGCGGACCAGCTCGGCGCGGCCGGACTGTTCGCCATCAACGCCGACGCCAGCAACTACGTCACCCTGGCTGAACGCGCCTTCATGACCGAAGGCGCCAAGCTGCTGCCCGCCGGATCGGAAGTGCATTCGAGGATCGTGGAAAACGGCGAGCCGACCGACGACATCCGTGTCGTGGCGCATTCGTACCAGGCCAAGGGCAAGGCCTCCTCGACCCTTTACCGTGTCAACACGCTGACGGGCCGCTTCTCGCCGCTGACGATCGGCGGACCGCCCAACGCGCAGCAATGGCTGGTAGATGGCAAAGGCGTGCCGCGCTGCTGCGTCACCTACCTCGACGAGGTCTTCGAGATCCATTTCCGCGAGTCGGCAGACGCGCCCTGGATGAAGGTCCTCAGCTATCGCGACGAGGACTCCGCCGATCACGTGCAGCCGGAGGCCTTCGCGCCGGACGGCCGTCTGTACGTTACGGCCCATGCGGGCAACGACACGACGGGCTTGTACCTTTTCGATCCGAAGACGGGCAAGGTCGACCCCAACCCGGTGTTCGCCGCCAAGGGCTTTGATATCGACGCCGCGCTGCGCTTCAACCGCACGGGCGATGCCGTGCAGGGCATCGACTACGAGGCCATCCAGTCCGGCACCTACTGGATCAACGAAGGCCTGGCCGCGCTGCAGTCCACCGTGGACAAGGCGTTGCCCGACACGATCAATGCCATGCAGGTCGGCGGCAAGGACGACGACCGCGTGGTGCTGGTGTTCTCCAGTTCGGATCGGGACCCCGGTCGTTATTACCTCTACCAGGTCAAGGAGGACAAGTTCCAGGGCCTTGGCGCGCAGCGCCCCTGGGTCAAGGTCGCGGAGATGCGGCCCACCACCTTCTTCCGCTACGCGGCCCGCGACGGCATGCAGATTCCCGCGCAGTTGACTTTGCCTGCAGGCGAGGGCAAGCCGCCGCTGGTGGTGCTGCATTACGGCGGTCCCTGGGTGCGGCCCATCCATTCGCGCTGGGACCCGGTGGTGCAGTTCCTCGTGTCGCGCGGCTACGCGGTGTTCATGCCGGCGCCACGCGCGTCGACTGGCTTCGGCGACAAGCTGTTCCGCGCCGGCTGGAAACAATGGGGCCTGGCCATGCAAGATGACGTCACCGACGGCGTCAAGCTGCTGATCGCGCAGGGCAAGGTCGATCCCAAGCGCGTCTGCCTGGCGGGCGCGAGCTACGGCGGCTACCTGACCATGATGGGTCTGGCCAAGGAGCCGGAGCTGTTCAAGTGCGGCATCAACTGGGTCGGCGTGACGGATCCCAGCTTCATGTTCACCGTGACCTGGACCGACTTCAACCGCTTCGGCGGGCCTGACGCTGGCCGCCGCCGCCTGATCGGGGATCCGGAGAAGGACGCCGAGCAGTTCAAGCAGACCTCGCCGTTGCTGCGCGCCGCGGAGATCCGTCAGCCGGTGCTGATGGCATATGGCGCGCTGGATGTCCGTGTGCCGCTGATCAACGGCGAGAAGATGCGCGACGCGCTGCGCGGCCACAACAAGAACGTCGAATGGGTGGTCTACCCCGACGAGGCTCACGGCTGGCGCAAGGAAGCCAACAATTACGACTTCTGGGCACGCGTCGAGCGTTTCCTGGCCAAGAACCTGGCCTGAACCTGGGCGCACATCGCACCGCGCCGGAGGCGCCCCCGTGGGGCGGCTTTTTCATGCGCCCCCACCGACGCCGGGCATCTGCGCATACAAGAAAAAACGCCGATCCGGTGACCCGGTTCGGCGTTTCTGCGTTTTTGCGTGATGCCGACATGACCCCGCCCTCAAGCGGCGTCATGACCCCCTGGCATCAGAAGCCGTAAGCGGCGCGCAGGAAGAAGGCGCGGCCGGTCGGGTCCGAGTAACGCGGGTCATAGCCGCGTTGCGAACGGGTCGACTGGTTCGAGAACGACGGGTCGGTATCGAACAGGTTCTTCACGCCCAGCGTCACCGACGTCGACTTGTTGAACTTGTAGGTGCCCGACAGGTCGACCAGGGTGTAAGTCGCCACGTTGCCGTAGAACGACGGGCCACCGACCACGGTCGTCGGATCGTTCTGGTCGGTGTAGCCGCTCTGGTGACGGATCGCCAGACGCGAACTCCAGGCGTTCATCGCCCAGGCCGCCGAGAACGTGTGCTTCCAGCGCAGGATCGGGCTGCCGTCCTTGTAGACGCCGACGTTCTGCGTGTAGTCCTTCTGCGACGGATTCGTCTGGTACTCGTAGCTGTGAACGTAGGTGCTCTCGTAAGACAGCCCCAGATTGCCCCAGCCTCCCAGCGCCATGGAGTAGGCCGCCGCAAAGTCGATGCCGTCGGTCTTGACGCGACCGATGTTGTCGTTCGTCTGAATGACGTAGCCGATGGCGTTGCTGTTCAGGTCCAGGCCGCCGCAGCGCTGCAGGTTGGCCTGAACGGCGGTCGGCAGCGTGTTGCAGCGGACGATGTTGGCGGCGTAGCGCGTCGGGTCCGCGAAGATCACGTCGATGGGCAGGACGTTGATCTGGTCGCGCAGCTTGATGTTCCAGTAATCCACCGAGAGCGTCAGCGCCTTGACCGGCTCGACCACGAAGCCCAGCGTGAAGGTCTTGGACTTCTCCGGCTTCAGGTTGGGGTTGCCGCCGTTCTGCACCTGCGGTTGCGACTGGCAGTCACGGCTCTTCACGCCGCCGTTGACCGGGTTGCCCAGGCTGTCGCACAGCAGCGGATCGTTCTTCGCGCCGGACGAGAAGGTCACGGTCTGCGGGGCGTACAGGTCATCCAGGCCCGGGGCGCGGAAGCCGGTGTTGTACGAGCCGCGCAGCGCCAGTTCCTTCATGGGCTGGAAGCGGATGCCGACCTTGGGGTTGGTCGTCGCGCCGGCGTCGGAGTAGTCGTCGCGGCGCACGGCCAGTTGAACTTCCACCATCTTGTGCAGCGGCAGCAGCAGTTCGACGCCGATGGCCTTCACGTTGCGGTCGCCGCCGACGTGGTTGGGCGAGCGGCCGGCCGACGGGATCGCCAGCACGACGTCGTCATTGGTGTCGCTCTTGTACTCTTCCTTGCGGTATTCGGCGGCGACGGCGAGCGCGGCGCGGCCGCCGGGCAGGTCGAAGATCTCCTTGGACGCGCGGAAGTCCACACCCTTGGTTTCGCCGGTCGCGTTGGCGAACACGCCGCGACGCTTGGCCTGCTCGATGATGGCCAGTTGGGCGGGCGTCGCGTTGGCGAACGGGTTGAGGTTGCCCGCGGCGACCTGGGCGCGTACGAACGGCGCGTTGACGTAGCCGTCGACGGCGGCGTCATTGGCGGTGCTCTTCGAGTACAGCGCGCCGGCACGGTAATCCCAGTCGGCGATCACGCCCGACAGGTCGGCCACGGCGCGCTCGGCGGTCGAGTGCGAACCGTTGGTCCGCGGGCCGGCCGGCACCATCCGCCAACCCACGCTGATCGGCTTGGTCGGATCGATGCCAGGGTAGGTGCTCGGGAAGAACGGATTGCTCGGCTGGATCGTGATGGCGGACACCGGGTCCGGCGCCACGCGCGCGGTGTTGTCGTTCTTGGTCGAGATCACGTCCAGCGACAGCACATGGTTGTCGCCGACCTTGACCGTGCCTCGGCCGGACAGCGTGGTCTGGTCGACATCGGGGGCGATGTCGATCGTCGAGCTGAAGTCGAAGATGCAGACCTTGTTGTTGGTCGGGTTCACGACCGACAGGGGGCCTTGGCAGGTGGGAGCCGTCGGGTTGCCCGACAGGTTGCCCTGCGTGAAGTTGCCCGGGAAGGTGGTCGGCGAGCTGCCGGCGACGCCCTTGCCCGGAATGATGCCGGTCTTGGCGAAGTCGCGGTCCAGTGCTCGGATGCGGTCGGAGCGGCGCTTGTCGAGCGAACCCCAGAAGTTCACGCGGTCCTTCTCGAGGTCGCCGAAGCCGAAGGTGACGGAAGCGCCTTCCTTCTTGCCGCCCGACTTCTGCGGGTCGGTGAACTCGACGACGGCCTGGCCGCCGCGGAAGTTGGACTTCGTGATGAAGTTGATCACGCCGCCGATCGCGTCCGTGCCGTACACGGCCGAGGCGCCGTCACGCAGCACTTCCACGCGGTCGATGACGGCGAAGGGGATGGAGTTCAGATCGACCGCGTTCGCGCCGAAGGCGAAGGCCGTCATGCGGCGGCCGTTCAGCAGGACCAGGGTCTTGTTGGTGCCCAGGCCGCGCAGGTTCGCGTAGCTGGCGCCACCGGTGCTCGAGCCGATGGAGTTCGCCCCGGTGTTGCTCGATTGGCTGGACGACAGCAGTTCGATGATCGCCTCGACGCTGGTCACGCCGGAGGCCCGCAGTTCCTCGGCCTTCATCACCGTGATCGGCAGGGCGCCTTCGTCGGAGATCGAGCGCTTGATGGCGGAGCCGGTGATCTCGATGCGTTCCAGCTGCGCGGCCTCTTGAGCGTGCGCGGCGCCGATCGAAGCCGCGAGGATCGCGGTGGCGATGCTGACGCGACGGAGTTGATGCGAAGTGGTCATGCCTACTCCCATGAAATGACAAAAATGATCGCTGTGCCGCCGTGTTTTGGTTGCTCGACACTACGTTTAAGTGAAGAAACTTTAAGGAGTAGGGAATCCCAAGGATCTCGGGGGCGTCCCGTAAGGGTTTCCGATGCTTGAGGCATGCCGTTTGCCATGGTCGGCATGTCGGAAGGCACCCAGATGCCAAAAGTCACGATGCGAGATTCTGGGAAGAAGTGCTGAAAATGATAGTGAACACAACAGAAAAGCGGCCCGGAGGCCGCTTTCGCACATGAGACGTACGCCGAACGATGCCGGCGATTCGCGACAGATGGTTACTGTTGCGTGAATATTCAGCGGGCACCGACGGTTGCCGCCGTCTTGCGCTTCAGCCGCCAGGCATGCAGCAAGGGCTCGGTGTAGCCGCTAGGCTGTTCACGCCCCCTGAACACCAGATCCAGCGCGGCCTGATAGGCCAAGCTGTTCGGATGGCCGAACATCGGTTCGTATGCCGGGTCGTTCGCGTTTTGACCATCGACGACGGCGGCCATTCGTTCGAATGTCGCCCGGACTTGTTGCTCGGTCACGACGCTGTGATACAGCCAGTTCGCCACGTGCTGGCTTGAGATGCGCAAGGTTGCACGGTCTTCCATCAGGCCGATCTGGTTGATGTCCGGCACCTTCGAGCAACCGACGCCCTGGTCGATCCAGCGCACCACGTAGCCGAGGATGCCCTGGATGTTGTTGTCCAGCTCCTGCTGCTTCTCCGCATCGCTCCAGGACGGCGCGGCCGCCACGGGGATGGTGAGCAGACGCTGCAGCAGTTCGGCGCGGTCGACGCCGGGCGCCTCGGCCTCGATCTGCTGCTGGACCTGCGCCACGCTGACCTGGTGGTAGTGCAGCGCGTGCAGCGTGGCGGCGGTCGGGCTGGGCACCCAGGCGGTGTTCGCGCCGGCCTTGGGATGGGCGATCTTCTGTTCCAGCATCGCGGCCATCAGGTCGGGCATGGCCCACATGCCCTTGCCGATCTGGGCGCGGCCGCGCAGGCCGGCGCTCAGGCCCGTCAGCACGTTGTTGCGCTCGTACGCCTGGATCCACGCACTGGCCTTCATGTCCCCCTTGCGCAGCATCGGGCCGGCGAGCATGGCGGTGTGCATCTCGTCGCCGGTGCGGTCCAGGAAGCCGGTGTTGATGAAGGCGACGCGGCTGGGCGCCGCCGCGATGCAGGCCGCGAGGTTGACGCTGGTGCGGCGCTCCTCGTCCATGATGCCCAGCTTGACCGTCGAGGCCGGCAGGCCGAGCAGCTGCTCGACGCGGCCGAAGAGCTCGTTGGCGAAGCCGACCTCGGCCGGGCCGTGCATCTTCGGCTTGACGATGTAGATCGAACCCCGGCGCGAGTTGCGCAGTCCGGAACCCGACAGCTGCTTCAGGTCGTGCACCGAGATCAGCGTCGTGATCACGGCGTCCATGATGCCTTCGGGGATCTCGCGGCCGCCCTCGAGCAGGATGGCCGGGTTGGTCATCAGGTGGCCGACGTTGCGCACGAACAGCAGCGAGCGTCCCGGCAGCACGACGTCGTCGCCGCCGTTGGCCGCCTTGTAGACGCGGTCCGGATTCAGGCGGCGGACGAAGGTGCGGCCGCCCTTGCTGACTCCCTCGGTCAGCGAGCCGCGCAGTATGCCCAGCCAGTTGCGGTAGGCCAGCAGCTTGTCCTCGGCGTCGACGGCGGCGATCGAGTCCTCGAGGTCGAGGATGGTCGACAGGGCCGATTCCATCATCAGGTCCGAGACGCCGGCGGCGTCGGCCTGGCCGATCGTCGACGTGCGGTCGAACTGGATCTCGAGGTGGATGCCGTTGTGGCGCAGCAGGACGGCGGTCGGGGTGGCTGCATCGCCCAGATAACCGATGAACTGGGACGGGTCGGCCAAGGCGACCGTGCGGCCGTCCTTCAGCGCGATAGTCAGCGCGGCGCCGTTGACGACGTAGCCGGCGGCGTCGGCGTGCGACGCGCCGGCCAGCGGCGCGGCCTGGTCCAGCACCTGGCGAGCGAAGGCGATGACCTTCGCGCCGCGCACCGGGTTGTAGCCGCCGGCGCGCTCGGCGCCGTCGGTCTCGGGGATCACGTCGGTGCCGTAGAGCGCGTCATAGAGCGAACCCCAGCGGGCGTTCGCCGCGTTCAGCGCGTAGCGGGCGTTCAGGATGGGCACCACCAGCTGCGGGCCGGCCTGGACGGCCAGCTCCGCGTCCACGTTGGCGGTCGTTGCCTTCGGGTCCGCCGGCAGCGGCACCAGATAACCGATCTGCTTCAGGAAGGCCTGGTAGGCCGCCATGTCGGCGATCGGGCCGGGGTGGGCGCGATGCCAGCCGTCGATCTCGGTCTGCAGGCGATCGCGCTCGGCCAGCAGGGCGGCGTTCTTCTCCGCGAGCTCGTGCGCGAGCGCGTCGAAGCCTTGCCAGAAGGCGGCCGGCTCGACGCCGGTCCCGGGCAGGGCCTCGGTCTCGATGAAACGGGCCAGGGCGGCATCGACCTGGAGACGGTGGTGTTGGCTGCGTGCGGTCATGACGGCTCCGAAAGACGGTTCAACGGTTCAACGGTTCGTCGACTGTAGGCGGTGAGGGGGCGGCGATTCATGTCGGCACCGGTCGAAGATCCCTGACTTTTTTGCACAAATAACAACGACAAGGGTCGTCATTCATTGCTTCGGGCGGCGCAACGGTCCAACAATCGCCGGCCATGGATCGCCTCAAACAGATCGAGTCCTTCGCGCTCGTCGCGATCAAGGGCAGCCTGACCGCCGCGGCGCAAACCGAAGGCGTGGCGCCGGCCGTGATGGGCCGCCGCCTCGATGCGCTGGAGGCGCGGCTTGGCGTGAAGCTGCTGCTGCGCACGACGCGCAAGCTCACGCTGACGCACGAGGGCATCGCCTTCCTCGAGGACTGCCAGCGCCTGCTGGCCGAATTCGCCAGCGCGGAGGCCAGCGTCAGCGCCGGTGGCGTGAAGGCGAGCGGCCATCTGCGGATCACCGCGCCGGCGGGATTCGGCCGGCGCCATGTCGCGCCGCTGGTGCCGGCCTTCCTGTCGCGGCACCCGGAGGTCAGCGTGTCGCTGAACCTCAGCGACCGCGTCGTCGACATCGTCAACGAGGGCTTCGACTGCGCGGTGCGTGTCGGCGATCTCACCGATTCCAGTCTGATCAGCATGCGCCTGGCCGACAACCGCCGGCTTTGCGTGGCGGCCCCGTCCTATCTGAAGCGTGCCGGCACGCCGAAACATCCGTCCGAACTGATGCGGCACGAGTGCCTGACGCTGAGCTCCGACGCGAGCCAGACGCGCGGCTGGGCGTTCCGCATCGACGGCCAGGTCTTGCACCTGCGGCCCAGCGGACGGCTCGACTGCAGCGACGGCCAGGTGCTGCACGACTGGTGCCGGCAAGGGCTCGGCCTGGCCTGGCGCAGCACCTGGGAAGTGGCCGCGGCGCTGCAGGCGGGCGAGCTCGTCAGCGTGCTCGACGACTTCGCCGCGCCGCCCAACGGCATCTTCGCCGTGCTGCCCCAGCGCAAGCACCTGCCGCTGCGCGTGAGGCTCTGGATAGACTTCCTGAAAGAACACCACGGCAGCCCCGACTACTGGGCCCGCGCATCCACCTGGGAAACCCCATGACCCTCGAAGCCCTGCTCGCCGGCCTGCACATCGTGGCCATCCTCAGCCTGGTCGTCTTCCTGTCGAGCCAGGCGGCGCTGTGCCGCAGCGAATGGATGAATCCGGCGGTCGTGCGCCGCCTGTCGCGGCTGGACATGATCTACGGCATGACCGCGGTGGCGGTGCTGCTCACCGGCCTGGCCCGCACCTGGTGGGGCATGAAGGGCCTGGGCTGGTACTGGCACCAGCCGCTGCTGCATTTCAAGTTCGGGATGTTTGTCGTGATCGGGCTGATCTCGATCAAGCCGACGCTGACCTTCCGCCGCTGGCTCAGGACGCTGGACGGCGGCGGTGGCCTGCCGAGTGAGGCAGAGATCCGTTCGACGCGTCGCCTGATCATGATGCAGGCGCACCTGCTGATCCTGATCCCGATCGCGGCGGTGATGCTCGCGCGCGGCGTACTGACGAAGTGAACAAGGCCCTCGCGAGAGGGCCTTGTTCATGGGGGCTGACGCTCGCTTCGCAGCGTCACGCACGCCTGCGACCCGTCACAGTCACTTGGCGGACAAGCACTCTTTCATGAAGGCCTTGCGGGCATCGCCGGTCTTGCCCTTGGCGTCGGCGTTGCACGTCGTCATCTTGGTCTGCTGAGCGGTCTTGGCCGGTGCCGAGGCCGTCTCGCCCTTCAGGCAGCTGCTCATGAAGGCCTTGCGCTCGTCGCCGGACTTGTCCTTGGCATCGGCGTTGCAGGACTTCATCAGCTGCTGCTGCTTCAGCTGCTTCTCGGACGGCGCCTTCTTGGCATCGTCCGCGGCATGCGCGCCCAGCGCGGCCAGCGCGAGCAGGGCACCAGCGAACAGCGAGGTCGGGGTCAGGTGTTTCATCACTCTCTCCTACGGGGCTACAGGGGGTTTGGGGAAGGACCTGTGAAGCAGTTGAGCATACGAACGAACCGCCCTCAAGTGCGGTTGACGTACGTCAAGAAACCCGATGACCCGGACCGGTTGGCCTCGATTCGACTCGCGCCTGCTGGTGCGAGTCAGATGGCCACTCACATGATCCGGCGCGGAGACGCCAGCGCCTCATGGGCGAGATGGAGCCGCCTGACCAGGACCTGTATGAAAGCCCGGTCGAAACGGTGCTGGCACTCGGGACTGAGCTGCCCCAGCGAGTCCGGTGTAAAGGACACGGTCGTACAAAGTTGGGTCACCTTGATGTCGGTGCTGTGGCGGCGCAGATCCGGATTCGGCGCGAGATACGCCATCTCGCCGACCGAGGTGCCGGTGCCCAGCGTCGCGACCAGCGCGCCGTCGCGCCAGACCTCGACCTCGCCCTGCGTGACGATGTGGAAGGTGTTGCCTTCCTGGCCTTTCTTGAACAGCAGGTAGTCGAGCGGATACCGGCGCCACCGCGCGCGCCGCACGACCTCCCAGAGCTCGACATCGCCGAAGCCCGCGAAGAACTCCAGCCCGCGCAGCAGGTTGAAACGCTCCGAGTCCTTCACCTCGTTCAGCCGTGCCAGCGGAACCAACTGCTTCGCGACCAGTTCCGACAGCGCCTGGCCGAAGGACTCCCAGTCGGGGTAGCGCTCGGACGGATGCTTGTAGAGCGCCCGCTGGATGACCGCGTCCAGTTCCGCCGTCACGCCGCCGCGCTGGCCCAGCAGCGGCTGCGGCGCCTGGTGGTAGATCTGGTGCATCAGCGCCATCTGGTTGGGCGCGTCGAAGGGCGGGCGGCCGCAGACCATGTGGTACAGCACGGCGCCCAGCGCGTAGATGTCCGCCTGCGCGCCGACATCGCCGCCCTCGATCTGCTCGGGCGGCATGTAGGCCAGCGAGCCGACGCGATGCACCTGCGTCATGTCGGCGTTGAGGTTGAGCGCGCTGCCGAAGTCGCTCACCTTCACGTCGGTGACCTGACCCTGGCTGTCGAGCACCGCCAGCAGGTTCGCGGGCTTGATGTCGCGGTGGACGACGCCCTGGCGGAACACATACGACAGCGCCATCGCGCACTTGAACCCGAGTTCGACGATCTGGTCCAGCGGCAGCAGCCGGTCGTTGCGGCAGAAGTGCTTGAGCGTGACGCCGTGGACGAACTCCATGACGAGGTAGGGCAGGTCGCCGTCCTGCACCGCGTCCAGGATCTGCACCACGTTCGGATGCTGCAGCCGGCCGGCCAGCGCGGCCTCGGCGGCGAAGAAGCGGATGCTGAGCGTGTCTTCCTCGGACCGGCCGCCGGCCGACCAGGCGCGCATGCGTTTGATGGCGACCTCCTGGCCCTTGAAGTCGTCCATGGCGAGGAAGACGTCGCTGGTCGCGCCCTCGCCCAGTCGTCTCAGCACGCGGTACTTGCCGATCTGCTCGGGCAGGTCGGCCAGTCCGCCGAGCGTCGAATCGGAAAAGGTGGAGGGACGGAGGTCGTCGGAGGCGCTCATCGGAGGGCCATCCTGCCCCAGGGAGAGGGTGCGGGCAAGAGGGGCGCACGGTCTCTTACAGGGCAGGTCCCCTAAAATGCGGCCCCATGATCCAAGCCAAGCAGGAATTGCTCGCCGCCCTCGGCACCGTGCTCGAGGGCCTGAGCCAGGAGGCCGTCGACGGCGGCCTCATCAAGGCCGCGCCCGCGGCCGCTTTCGAGAACCCCAAGCAAGCGTCGCACGGCGACTTCGCCTGCACGGCGGCGATGCAGCTGTCCAAGGCGCTGAAGAAGAATCCGCGCGAGCTGGCGCAGACGCTGATCGCCCAGCTGCAGGCGCAGCCCGCCTTCGAGCGCTGGGTCGAGGCGCTGGAGATCGCTGGTCCCGGTTTCATCAACATCCGCCTGAAGCCGGCGGCGCGCCAGGCCGTGGTCGGCGAGGTCTTCGCCGCGACGTCGCGCTTCGGCCACCAGCCGGCGCGCGAGACCTCAGCGCTGGTCGAGTTTGTCTCCGCCAATCCCACCGGTCCGCTGCACGTCGGCCACGCGCGCCAGGCGGCGCTGGGCGATTCGCTCTGCCACCTGTTCGAGACGCAGGGCTGGAAGGTCAGCCGCGAGTTCTATTACAACGACGCCGGCGTGCAGATCGGGACGCTGGCCTACAGCACGCAACTGCGCATCAAGGGCTTCAAGCCCGGCGATCCGGTCTGGCCGACCGAGGAAGACAACCCCGAGAGCAAGAAGTTCTACAACGGCGAGTACATCCAGGACATCGCCGAGGCCTTCCTGCGCAAGGAGACGGTGAAGGCCGACGACCGCGAGTTCACCGCGTCGGGCGATCCGGACGACATCGACTCGATCCGCCAGTTCGCCGTGGCCTTCCTGCGCCACGAGCAGGACCTGGACCTGCAGGCGTTCGGGCTGCGCTTCGACAACTATTTCCTCGAGTCCTCGCTGTACAGCGGCGGCCAGGTCGAGGACGCCGTGTCGCGCATCATCGCCAACGGCAAGACCTACGAGGACGGCGGCGCGCTGTGGCTGCGCTCCACCGACTACGGCGATGACAAGGACCGCGTGATGCGCAAGTCCGACGGCACCTTCACCTACTTCGTCCCTGACGTCGCGTACCACGTCAACAAGTTCAAGCGCGGCTTCTCCAAGTGCATCAACGTCCAGGGCAGCGACCACCACGGCACGATCGCCCGGGTGCGCGGCGGCCTGCAGGCCACCGGCGTCGGCATCCCGCAGGGCTTCCCCGACTACGTGCTGCACAAGATGGTGACCGTCATGAAGGACGGCGGCGAGGTCAAGATCTCCAAGCGCGCCGGCAGCTACGTGACGCTGCGCGACCTGATCGACTGGACCAGCCGCGACGCGGTGCGTTTCTTCCTGATCAGCCGCAAGGCCGACACGGAGTTCGTCTTCGACGTCGACCTGGCGCTCAAGGCCAACGACGAGAACCCCGTGTTCTACGTGCAGTACGCGCATGCGCGCATCTGCTCGGTGCTGCGCAAGGGCGTCGAGCAGGGCCATGACGAGGCCGCGGTGGCCGGTGCCGACCTGTCGCTGCTGGTCGCGCCGACCGAAGCCGCGCTGATGCTCAAGCTGGCGGACTATCCGCGCATGCTGACGGCGGCGGCGCAAGACCTGGCCCCGCACGACGTCGCCTTCTATCTGCGCGACCTGGCCGGCGCGCTGCACAGCTACTATGGCGCCGAACGCGTGCTGGGCGACGACCCGGCCCTGACGCGCGCACGCCTGGCGCTGCTGGCCGCGACGCGGCAGGTGATGCGCAACGCGCTGGCGGTGCTGGGGGTGTCGGCCCCGGACGCGATGGAACGTGACTCGCAGGAGCAGCAATGAGTAAACAGAAGCAGCGCGGCGGATTCGCCATGGGCCTGATCGTGGGCCTGCTGCTGGGGCTGGGGATCGCGCTGGGCGTGGCCCTGTACGTGACGAAGGCCCCGGTGCCTTTCGTCAACAAGCTGCCGCAGCG
>NZ_DASVNZ010000031.1:0-20874 GCF_036486225.1 Roseateles sp.
TGACCACGCCTGGCGAAGCGACCGTGGCGGCGCCAACGCGCATCGCCCCGGCCACGCGCGAGACGACACCCACACGTCCCGCCGCGCCGACGGACGCGTTGCAGGCGCCTTCGCCGACGCTGCAACTGCCTGAACGCCCGGCTCCCATCCTCAGCGAGACGCCCACGACGGTGAGACGCATCGACCGCGCGCCGATCGAACGGACACCCACGCCGCCCGCACCGACGGAACTCAAGGCGCCCGCGGAGCTTCCGCCGTTGACCGCGGCACCCGCCGCCGCGCCTCAACCCGCGCCGACCCCGGCACCCGCGCCGCCGGTGGCACCACCTGCCCCCGCGCCAACGCCAACGCCTGCGCCTGCTCCGACGCCCAGTCCCGCGCCAGCAGCACAGCCGCGCGTGTCAACCACGCCGTCCCCCACGCCGACGCCGGCCAACCGGATCTCGCTGGACGGCTCGACGACGCCGACGACGACACAACCCAGCGTCGGCGCCCCTGACGCCGGCGCACGCACGGGACACGACGTGGCGACGCCGGCCTCGACGCCACCGAACGCGCCCAAGCTGAACCTTGACATGAACGCCGCACGCGGTCCGATGCGGCCGCGGGGCACGCCTTCAGGCGTGATCTCCGCGATGCCCAAGCCGCCGGAGGACAAGGACGCCCTGGCCGAGAAGATGCGCGAGGCCGGCCAGCAGGAGTGCCGCAAGGCCTACGCGGACAAGGGCCTGCTGGCGGTGGTGCCGTTGGTACGCGATGCCGCGCGCGACAAGGGTTGCCGCTGGTGAACCGGAGGCGCTGCGACGACTCCCCGGCGGCTTGTGCGAACTCCGTTCCGGTTCCCGTCGACCCGGCAGCCTTCGTGAAATCTCTGCTATAGTCGATGTCTTCGTTGGGGGGGTAGCTCAGCTGGGAGAGCGTCGCGTTCGCAATGCGAAGGTCGGGAGTTCGATCCTCCTCCTCTCCACCAACAGATCCGGAAGGGGTCGCACCGAAAGGCGCGACCCCTTTCTCTTTGGCGTGAGGGCGAAGCCCGGGTGGGCATCAAGCCTTGGTGAGCCGCTCCTTGGCCAGCTTCGTGCCTTCGGCCAGCGCCTGCAACTTCCGCCACGCCACGTCCCGCCCCATCGGCGCCAGACCGCAGTTCGTGCAAGGGAACAGGCGCTCCTTCGGCACGAACTGCAGCGCCCGACCGATGGTGTCGGCCACCTCCTCCGGGGTCTCGACGACGTCGCTGGCCACATCGATCACGCCGACCATCACGTCCTTGCCGGCCAGCAGCTTCATCAGGTCGGGCGGCACATGGGAGTGGATGCATTCCAGGCTCACCTGGTCGATGCGGCTGCGTGCGAGCGCGGGGAACACCGCCTCGTACTGGCGCCATTCATCGCCCAGGGTGCTCTTCCAGTCGGTGTTGGCCTTGATACCGTAGCCGTAGCAGATGTGCACGGCCGTCGTGCAGGTGAGGCCCTGCGCCGCGCGCTCCAGCGCCTGCACGCCCCAGTCGGCGGCGTCCTTCATGTAGACATTGAAGGCGGGCTCGTCGAACTGGATGATGTCCACGCCGTCCGCCTGAAGGGCCAGGGCTTCCTGGTTGAGCAACTCGGCAAACGCGAACGCGAGCTTCACCTTGTCGCCGTAGAAGCGGTCCGCCACGGTGTCGACGATAGTCATCGGACCGGGCAAGGTGAACTTCAGCTTCTTCTTCGTGTGCGCACGCGCCAGCTGCGCCTCGAAGGCGTGCACGCGGCCCTTCAGGCGCAAGGCGGCCACCACCTGCGGCACCATCGCGTCGTAGCGGTTGTCGCGGATGCCCATCTTCACCTTGTTCTCGAAGTCGATGCCGTCGACCTGCTCGAGGAAGCCATGCACGAAGTGCTGTCGCGACTGCTCGCCGTCGCACACGATGTCCAGGCCCGCGTCTTCCTGGGCCTTGATCCACAGCAGGGTCGCATCGGCCTTGGCCTGGCGCAGCGCATCGCCTTCAGCCCGCCATTGCGGCCAGAGCTTGTTGGTTTCAGCGAGCCACGCGGGCTTCGGCAGGCTGCCGGCGATGGAGGTTTCAAACATCAGGGAGTTCCTTTCAGACAAAGACGGATGCGGCGAGGGCTGCTCATTCGGCGGGTTGGCGCTCGACATGGGCCGCCCACTGGTCGAGCACGTGCCGGTAGGGCTTGATGAACTGCTCCTCCGCGAACTTCCCCTGCTTGACCGCGAGCTGGCTGCGCTCTTCGCGGTCGTAGACGATCTGCGTCAACGAGTAGTCCTGGTGCTTCAGGCTCGGTTGGTAGAAGTGCCCCGCCGCGGAATTGGCGTTGTAGATCTCGGGGCGGTAGATCTTCTGGAAGGTCTCCATCGTGCTGATGGTGCCGATCAACTCCAGGCTCGAGTAGTCGCCCAGCAGGTCGCCGAAGAAGTAGAACGCCAAGGGCGCGACGCCATTCGGGGGCATGAAGAAGCGCACCTGCATCCCCATCTTCGCGAAGTACTGGTCGGTCGACGACCGCTCGCTCTGCTGGTATTCGACGCCCAGCACGGGATGGACGTTCCCGGTCCGCCGATAGGTCTTGCTGGTCGAGGCGCTGATGCAGATGACCGGCCGCTTGTTGAAGCGCGCCTTGTAGGCACTGGAATCCGCGAACTGCCTGAACAGCTTGCCGTGCAGGTCGCCGAAGCCTTCCGGCGTTCCGAATTCCGGGCGGTTGAGGTTGTACGCCGGGAGCAGGACGCTGAAGTCGTAGTCGCGCACATAGGAGGAGAAGTTGTTCCCCACGATGCCGGCGATGCGCTGACCGGTCTTCCTGTCGAGGATGCCGGGCTGGAGGATCTCGATCAACGGAAAGGCCGCATCACCGCGCTCGGTGTCGACGGCCATCTCGACGGAGATGATCTCGAGCTCGACCGTGTAGCGATCACCGGTCGGGTTGTCCCAGTGCGCCAGGTCGTTGAAGCGGTTGTCGATCATCCGCAGCGTGTTGCGCAGGTTCTGCCGCCGACTCTCCCCGCGGGCCAGATTGGCGAAGTTGGTCGTGATGCGCGTGCCGTCCGACGGCTGGTAGTCCTCATCGAAGCGGATGCTCTTGAGGCTGAAGGTGATGGCTTCGTTCATGGCAATGGGATGGGCTGATGTCTGGGAGAGGCGTCGATCGCAGCGTCAGGCCGCAACCCTTTCCTCGGCCTGAGGGAGCGCGGCGCGGCGCGCCAGATCGATCAACGGCAACGCCCGCTGGACCGCCAGGGCGGCCCGCTTCAGCAGGGCCTCGTCGCGCAGGCGGTAGTCGACGAAGTCCGTGTCGGTCGCGTACACGCCCAGCGGCAAGGTGCGCGTCTGGAAGAAGCTGAACAGCGGCCGCAGCTGGTGGTCGATCACCAGGGCATGACGCTCGCTGCCGCCGGTGGCGGCCAGCAGGACCGGCGTGTCGATCAAGGCGTCCTGATCGATGAAGTCGAAGAAGTGCTTGAACAGGCCCGTGTAGGCGCCGCGGAAGACCGGCGTCGCGACCACCAGGACGTCGGCCTGCTCGACCGCGAGCAGCGCCCGCTCCACGACGTCGGGCACTTGGGAACGCCACACCGAGCCGGCGAACTGCGGGGCCAGCGGGCCCAGCTCGATCAGGTGCTGTTCGCAGGGGACCGCCTCGGCGATCAGATCCAGCAGGTGCGCGGCCAGGGCAGCGGATTTGGAGGGACGTTGCATCCCGCCGGAAACGGCGACGAGGCGGAGAGGACGGGTCATAGGGAGCGGATGCTAGCCAGGGGAGCTCATGACGTAAAATGGTCAATTCTCACCAACCCATGAAAATGGCTCATCCGAATGCTTGAACGTATCCACCTCAGCATCGTTCAGCAGGTCGAGAAGCAGGGGTCGTTGACGGCCGCCGCCGGCGTGCTGCATCTGACCCAGTCGGCCCTGAGCCACAGCATGAAGAAGCTGGAGCAGCAGCTGGGCACCGACATCTGGCTGCGCGAAGGCCGCAGCCTGCGGCTGACGCAGGCCGGCCAGTACCTGCTGGCCGTGGCGAACCGGGTGCTGCCGCAGCTGGATCTGGCCGAGGAGCGCCTGGGCCAGTTCGCGCAGGGCGAGCGCGGCGCGCTGCGCATCGGGATGGAGTGCCACCCCTGCTACCAGTGGCTGCTCAAGGTGGTGTCGCCATATCTCACCGCCTGGCCCGACGTGGATGTGGACGTGAAGCAGAAGTTCCAGTTCGGCGGGATAGGCGCGCTCTTCGGCTACGAGATCGACCTGCTGGTCACACCGGACCCCCTGTTCAAGCCGGGTCTGAGCTTCGTGCCGGTGTTCGACTACGAGCAGGTGCTGGTCGTGGCCAAGAGTCATGCGCTGGCGTCGGCGGCCTATGTGAAGCCCCAGCAGTTGATCCCCGAGGTGCTCATCAGCTACCCCGTGGACATCGAGCGCCTGGACATCTACAACCAGTTCCTGCTGCCGGCCGGCGTCACGCCCAGGCGCCACAAGGCCATCGAGACCACGGACATCATGTTGCAGATGGTCGCCAGCGGCCGCGGCGTCGCCGCCCTGCCGCGCTGGCTGGTCGACGAATACGCGGCCAGGATGGACGTGGTGCCCGTGCGACTGGGCCCGCGTGGCATCGCCAAGCAGATCTTCCTGGGCGCGCGCGAGGCGGAAACCGCCATCGACTACCTGCGGGCCTTCATCGACATGGCCCGTCGACAGGACGCCGGGTCGCGGTAAAGCCCCAATCGCCATCCGGCGCACCGATCAAGACAATCCACGCCTCCCTCCTGCCGGCGGCGTCCTTGAGTCACACAACATTACAGCAGTCGTACGAAACGCAAGGTTGGCGCCGACGGGCCAGCTGCAAGATGCGGCGCATGGTGGCGTTGACGGTGTTGCCCTGGAGTTGCTCGGTCATGGCGGCCGGGCCGGTCGCGGCCGCCCCTGCGCCGGAGGGCGCCGGTGAGCTGAACGTGTTGCACTGGTGGACGTCCGCCAGCGAGCGCGCCGCGGCCAACCATGTCGCCGCGCGCATGGCCGAGAACGGCCTGAAATGGGTCGACGGCGCGGTCGCCGGCGGTGGCGGCGGCCCCGCCATCAAGGTGCTGAACGAGCGCATCCTGCGCCGCATGGCGCCGCAGGTGGCCCAGCTCAACGGCGCGTCCATGAACGAGTGGGCCGACATGGGCCTGCTGCTGGAGCTCGACGGCGTCGCGGCCAGGCGCAACTGGTCCACGGTCATGTTCCCGCAGGTCATGGCCCAGGTCACGGTGCGCGGCCACATCGTCGCGGCGCCGCTGGGCATCCAGCGCATCAACAACCTCTACCTCAACAAGGCGCTGCTGAAGCGCCACGGCATCGCGCCGCCCGACGACTGGGACGGCCTGGAGCGCGCCGCCGCCAAGCTGCGCGCCGCCGGCGTCACGCCGGTGGTCTTCAGCGACGAACCCTGGCAGGTGGCCACCGTCTTCGAGGCCCTGCTGCTCAGCGAAGCTGGTCCGGCGCTGTACCGCCGCATGCTGGAGCAGCGCGATCTCAGCGCCTTCGACGATCCGGCGCTGGAGCGCGCGCTCCGACGCCTGCGCAACTGGCGCAACCTCGCCCTGCCCGCCAGCGGCGCGGCGCCCGGCGAGCGGCCCTGGACCGAGGTCGTCGCCGACTTCGCCAACGAGCGCGGCGCCATGATGATCATGGGCGACTGGGCCCGCGGCGAGCTCGGCGCGATGGGACTGGAAGGCGAGCGCGACTTCAGCTGCAAGGCCGTGCCGGGTACCGCCCAGGCCCATCTCTACAGCATCGACACCCTGGCCATGCTGGCCGGCAACGGCGGCAGCCAGGCCGACCAGGAGAAGATGGCCGAGCTGCTCGGCAGCGCCACGCTGCAGCTGGGCTACAACCGCATCAAGGGGTCCATCCCCGTGCGCCGCGACGTGCCGGTGGACGAACTCGACCCCTGCGCGCAGGCCTCCTTCCACCTCTTCGCCAACCCCGCCACGCCGCGCGTGCCCAGCCTGGTGCACCGCATGGCCTTCGGCGAGATCGGCAAGAACGCCATCATCGAAACCGTCCACCGCTTCGCGCTGGACCCGAGCCAGTCGCCCGCCGCCGCCCAGCGCAAGCTGCAGGGCCTGCTGCGCGCGCTGAGCCCCAGGAAAGCCGTCCCATGACCCCGAGAAAAATCCTGATCGTCGACGACGACCAGAAGATCCGCAGCCTGCTCAAGACCTACCTCGAGAAGAACCAGTACGAGGTGCTGCTGGCCCACGACGGCGCCAGCTTCATGGCGGAGTTCGAGCGCCACCGCGACGAGATCAGCCTGTGCATCCTCGACGTGATGCTGCCCGACACCGAGGGCTTCACGCTGTGCCAGTCGGTGCGCCGCCGCTCCGAGGTGGCGGTCATCATGCTGACGGCCAGCGCCGACGAGACCGACCGCATCGTCGGTCTGGAGCTGGGCGCCGACGACTACCTCGGCAAGCCCTTCAACCCGCGCGAGCTGCTCGCGCGCATCAAGGCCATCACGCGCCGCACCGGCCAGGAGAAGGCCAAGGAGCCGCGCTACTACGCCTTCAACGGCTTCACGCTGGACCTGCTGGAGCGCAGCCTGGTCGACCCCGACGGCACGGCCACGGCGCTGTCGGGCATGGACTTCCAGCTGCTCAAGCTGCTCGTCGAACACCCCGGCGAGGTGCTGGACCGCAGCCGCCTGGCCGAGGTCACGCGCGGGCGCGACCTGGGGCCGCTGGACCGCTCGCTGGACGTGCAGGTCAGCCGCCTGCGCCAGCGCCTGCAGGACGACGGCAAGCAGCCCGCGCTGATCAAGACCGTGCGCGGCTCGGGGTATGTGTTCTCGACGACCGTGACGCCGCGGCATGCGCCTTGAGCCCTCCTGATCCCTCCTGGCAGCGCGCCCGCAGCTTCCTGTTCGACAGCCTGCAGGGCCGTTTCGTGTTGGCCATGCTGGGCGGCCTGGCGCTGGTGCAGCTCACCGTCAACCTCGTCTGGTACAGCCAGATCGAGCAGCGCGTGCGGCGCCAGACCGAACTGGCCGCCCATCATGTGACCAGCGGCGCCATGGGCGCGGTGCGGGCCCTGCGCGAACTGCCCGCCGCCTACCGCCCGCTGCTCATCGAGCAGCTGCGCACCATGGGCGGCACGCGCTTCCAGGTGTTCTTCAACAACGCCGCGGTCACGGTGACGCCGCTGCCTGGCCAGCCCATGGCGCGCATGCTGGAGCAGCGCGTCACCCAGGAACTGGCGGCCCAGTTGCCTCCGGGCACGCCGGTCCGCGTCGTGCTGGCCTCGCCGGTCGGCCTGGCGGTGTCGCCCAGCGGCGCGCTGCTCAGCGATCTGCCGGAGAGCTGGGTGGAGCCCTCGCTGATCGCCGCCGAGCGGCCGGCGCCCTTCCTCGTCATCCAGGCCGAGACCGAACCCGGGACGTGGCTCTATCTCAGCACCACCCTGCCTGACCCCTACTACCTCGAACAGCTGGAGTTCTTCACCTGGCAACGCCTGACCCCGCAGCTGCTCGCGCTGGGCCTGGCGGTGCTGCTGACGCTGATCGCCGTGCGCGCGATCACGCGGCCGCTGGCGGGCCTGAGCCAGGCCGCCGCGCGCGTGGGCCGGCGCGTGGCGCCCAAGCCGCTGCCCGTCAGCGGCACGCAGGAGGTGCGCCAGGCCATCGAGGCCTTCAACGACATGCAGGAGCGCATCCGCCGCTACATCGGCGATCGCGAGCGCCTGTTCGCGTCCATCTCGCATGACCTGCGCACGCCGATCACGCGCCTGCGGCTGCGCAGCGAGCTGCTGGACGACACCGCCGTGCAGGACGAGTTCCATGAGGACCTCGACGAGCTGGACATGATGGTGAAGACCGCCCTGCAGATCGTGAAGGACACCGACATCCACGAGAACCGCGCGCCGCTGCGCATCGATCTGGTGCTGCAGAAGATGGTGCGGGACGCGCGCATGGGCGGGCACACGATCGAGTTGCAGAACGAGCCGCTGACCGTGTTCGGCAAGCCGCTGGCGCTCAAGCGCGCCCTCGGCAATCTGCTGGACAACGCCATGTTCTACGGCGACGCCGCGCAGGCGGTGGAAGTGAGCGTGGGCAGCGACGAAGAGGGCCTCGTGCTCGTCACGGTACGCGACCGCGGGCCCGGCGTGCCCGACAGCGCCCTCGCCCGCCTGGGCCAGCCCTACACGCGGCTGGAGCATGGCGCCAGCCTTCGCCAGGAGGGTCTGGGGCTGGGCCTGTCCATCGTGCGCGAGATCGTGGCCGACCATGGCGGCACGGTGCGCTTCCGCAATCACCCGTCGGGCGGATTTGAAGTTCGCCTCGCCCTTCCTGCGGGCTGAGCCCTCACCGCCGTACTGCCGCGGCCGCTGGCCCTCACCCCTGCCCTCTCCCGCAAGCGGGAGAGGGAGTAAGAAGGGCACAGTCTTCACCAACGTCGGAGACGGCTTCCGAACAGGGCGTAGAGCAGGATGAGTCCGTACCAGGGCAGCATGACCCAGTAGCCGAGCTGCGGGCTGGTCACATCGGCCAGATGCCCGTAGAGCATGGGGATCAGCGCACCGCCGGCGATGCCCATGATGAGCAGGGCCGAGCCGGCCGCCGTGTACCGGCCCAGGCCCTCCAGCGCCAGCGGCCAGATGGCCGGCCACACCAGGGCGTTGGACAGGCCCAGCAGCGCCAGGAAGAACACCGTGTCGGGCACCGCCGGCACGCCCGCCCAACCCAGCAGCGCCTGCGAGATGCCGGAGGCCGTCGGCGACGACAGCGCGACGCCGAGCACGAAGGTAATGCCGCCCGCTCCGGAGAGGATGAGCGCGGTGCGCTGCGACATCCACTTCGGGATCAGCGCCACGCCCAGCAGATAACCCAGCACCATGAAGCCCATGGTGTACGAGGTCAGCACCCCGTAGTGCGCCACACCGAGTTCACGGCCATAGAGCCCGATGGTGTCGCCCGCGATCACCTCCACGCCGACGTAGCCGAACAGCGCGATGGCGCCGAGCACGACCTGCGGATGCTGGAAGACGCCCCAGGGCTTCACCCCGTCCGAACGCGCCCCCGACGGCGCCTCTTCCTCGTCCAGATCGGGCTCGCGCAGCGACGAGAAGTGGATCAGGGCCATGAAGACCAGCAGACCCGCGGCCATCACCGTGTAGGGCAGGACCAGGCGCTGCGACAGCTCGTTGCGCAGCGCCTCGCGGCCGGCGGCGTCCAGCGCCGCGAGGGCCGGCTCGGAGAAACGTTCCATGCCCGACAGGATCAGCGCCGAGAACACCAGCGGCACGACGATGCCGGCGCCCTTGTTGAACAGGCCCATGATCGAGATGCGCATGGCCGCGCTCTCGCGCGCGCCGATGCAGACGATGTAGGGATTGATCGCGGTCTGCATCAGCGTCATGCCGCTGGCCAGCGTGAACAGCGCGGCCAGGAAGATCGCGTACTGGCCCGAGCGCGCGGCCGGGATGAAGGCCAGCGCGCCGACGGCCATGACGCCCAGCGCGGCCGTCATGCCCTTCTTGTAGCCGATGCGCGCCAGCAGCGCCGCCGACGGCAGCGCCATCACCGTGTAGGCGATGTAGAAGGCGAAGGCCACCCACAGGGCCTGGAAGTTGTTGAGCTCGCAGACGATCTTGAGGAAGGGGATCAGCGAGCCGTTGAGCCAGGTGACGAAGCCGAGGATGAAGAACATCAGCCCGATGAAGAGCATGGGCAGCAGCACGCCCTGCGCTGCCGGGGGGGAGAGGGTCTTGGTGTGCATGGAGGACATGGATGAGGTCGACCCTTAGAACTTGGCCCGGACGCCGACGCTGTAGCGTGCGCCGTTCTCGTACATGCCGATGGGGATGCCGTCGACGGTGTTGGACTTGATGACCTCGTTGTTGATGTTGACCGCGCTGGCGTAGAGCGCGATGTGGCGTGTCACGTCCCAGCTGGCCGACGCGTCCCACTGGCCGTAGGCGGCGTTGACGACCTGGCCGCCCATCTCCACGTTGCCGTAGCTCTTGGAGCGGTAGTTGTAGGAGATGCGCAGCGTGATCGGTCCCCGCTCGTAGTAGCCGCTGAAGTTGAACTGGTCGCGCGAGTTGCCCAGCACCTTCAGGCGCGGCTGGCCCGCCACGGCGCCGGCCTTCGCGTCGGTGAAGGTGTAGTTCACGACGGTGCCGAAGCCGGTGTTGCCGAAGGGCTGCTGCCACTGCAGCTCGAAGCCCTTGATGTCGGCGCCGTTGTCGGCGTTGTAGGGGCGTTCCACCGTCAGCGTCTCGCCGCCCACCTGCTCGGACTTGGACGCCTTGTAGGTGAAGGTGTCCAGCTTCTTGATGAAGAAGGTGCCCGAGACCAGCGCGGCATCGGCGTAGTACCACTCGGCGCCGATCTCGGCCTGGTTGGCGTGCACGGGCTTGAGCAGCGGATTGCCGGCATACCCCTTGGACAGCACGGTGCCGTCGCGGCGCAGGCCGGAGCTGAGCAGGTCGAAGGTCTGTCGGGCCATGGCGCGCGAGACCGCGCCGCGCAGGACGACTTCCTTGCTGAGGTCGTAGACGACGTTGAGACTGGGCAGCGCGTCGGTGTAGTTGTGGTCGACGCTGGTGGGCGAGAAGCCGCCGCTGGCATTGCCCAGATAACCGTCCGAGGTCTGCTGGGTGCGCACGACGCGCAGGCCGAAGTCGCCGCGGAACCTGGCCACCGCGAAGTCGGCCTTGGCATAGACCGCGTTGATGCGCTCGTGGATCTTGTAGTTCTCGTTGAGCACGTCCTTGTAGACCATCGCCTTGTCGAACATCGGGATGCCCTTGCCGACGACGAGACCGTCGTCGAACCAGGCGTACTGCCGCAGCGCGTCGGGCGTGCCGCCGGCCTGGCTCAACTGCGGCGAAGGGCCGGTGGACAGGTCGGCCAGCGAGAACGACTGCCAGCCCGGCGAGCCCGGCCCGGCCGTGCCCTGGATACGGGTGTTCCTGAGCGTGTTGTCGCGGAACTTGGCGCCCACCTTCACCGCCTTGATGACGCTGCCGTCGATGTCGAAGGTGAGGTCGCCCTGCGCGTAGTGCTCCTTGGCATCCATGCGGCGGATGCGGTCGTCGCCGGACTTGAGCGTCAGCGCGTTCGGGTCCAGCGGATTGATGTCGAGGTACTTCACGCCGTAGTGGTCCGGCCCCAGCGAGATCGTCGTGCGCGTGTCGCCTTCCATCCAGAAGTGGCGGTCATGCTTGCTGCCGCCCGAGCTGTTGGTCGTGCCGACCTGGCCGTGCAGCTGCCAGTTGCCGCCCTGATAGGTGCCGTCGAGGTCCGCCACGCGCGACTTGATGTAGCTCTCGCGATAGATGGGCTCGAAGGACACGCCGGTCTTGGGCCCGAAGGTGCCGCCGACCAGCGCCTTGCTGCCGTCGGCCACGGTGATGAACTTCGGGTCGACGGCGCTGATGACGCCGCCCACCGCCAGGCCGCCGGCCTGCCAGAGGTAGTTCTGGTTGTTGTTGTTCATCTTCATGTCCGAATCCATCAGGTTCAGCACGAGATCGGTGGCCGGGTTGGGCTGGAACTGCAGCGCGAGGTTGGTGGTCGTGCGCTCGCGCTCCTGGCGGAAGATGGCCGAGCCGCCGCCCCAGGAGGCATAGGCGTTGGTGACGACGCCGTTCTGGTCCTTCACGTCGTACTTGCCGTCGGAGAACTGCTCCAGGCCGTCACGGCGCATGTGGCGCTTCTGGCTGCTGATGGCCAGCAGCACGCCGAAGGTCTTGTCGTCGTTCTTCCAGTTCAGCAGGCCCGAGAGCTGCGGATCGGTCTTGTCGGGCAGCTTGCTGTACAGGGCCTCGGCGGCGACCTGCACCGTCAGCGGGTCCTTGAAGGCCAGCGGCCGGCGCGTCTTCACGATGACGAGGCCGCCGATGGAGCCTTCATCCTGGTCGGCCGACGGGCTCTTGTAGACGTCCAGGCTGCCGACGATCTCGGACGGCAGCACGTCGTAGTTGAAGCTGCGCGTCTGCGGCTCGTTCAGCCACCACTCGGACGAGGCCACGGCCTGGCCGTTGAGCTGCGTCATGTTGAGGTTCTTGTCGGTGCCGCGCACGAAGATGGCCTTGCCCTCCCCCCAGATGCGGTCCACCGAGATGCCGGGCACGCGCTGCAGCGAGTCGGCCACGTTCTTGTCGGGGAACTTGCCCACGTCCTCGGCGCTGATGCTGTCGACGACGTTCTGCGCCTCGCGCTTCTCGGCCAGGTTCTTCTTCAGCGTCGCCCGCACGCCGCGGACCTCGACGGTGTCGAGCTGCTGGTTCGCCTCCTGCGCCTTCGCTTCCTGTGCATGGGCGGCACCGAAGGCCGCGGCGCCGATCGCCAGGCCGATGAGCCGGGGCAGGAGAAGCGGCCGGGGCGCCGACCTGGATCCAGGCTTGGATTCAGGCTTGAAGTGAGACTTGTGAAGACGCTTGGGGAGAGGCTTGGCCACGTAGATGCTCCTGGGCAACGAGTGCCCGCAATCTAGGGGCGATGGCCTCGTCCGGAGCGCCGCGTTGCGCTTTGCAGGACTTCATTGCACCGACGTTACGTTGGCGCAAGACGGGGTCAGGTTTCCACGCCTCAACCCGAATTTTCATCCGCATTGGCGAAGCGTCACGCCCTTGCCGGACGCGTACGGCACGTCACGCCGCGACGGCCGCGTTCGGAGCACGTCGGGAAGGATTGCGCAACCCGGGCACGGAATCCCCCGAACGAGCGGTGGGACTCCGTCCCACGCGATTGCGGCGTGGCGTCCGACAGGTCTAGTATTGATCGCTCCCACCCGGCGTTCCGGGCCTTGCGCCCGGGGAACCGGGAGCCCGCCGCAAGTCGACACTGCCATACCGGCACTGCCAACCGGCACCGCCACCAGGAGCACCCCATGCTTGAACTGATCGGCGCGATTCTCGTGGGCGCGTTCGCGCTCACCTTCGGGGTCCTGTGCGTCGGACCCATGATCCTGCAGGGCGACGACCTCTGACCGCCCGCCCCTCGGCCCCTCTGACCCAGTGATCCATTGACGGGAACAAGGCTTGCCTGGGCAAGCCATGAAATTCACCGTCCTCACCGTCAATCTCCACAAGGGTTTCGGCTTCTTCAACCGCCGCTTCATCCTGCACGAGCTGCGGGAGGCGGTCCGGGCCGTCTCGGCCGACGTCGTCTTCCTGCAGGAAGTGCTCGGCGAGCATGAACTGCACGCGGCCCGCGTCCCCACCTGGCCGCAGACACCCCACTACGAGTTCCTCGCGGACAGCCTGTGGAGCGACTTCGCGTACGGCCGCAACGCGGTCTATCCGCAGGGCCACCACGGCAACGCGCTGCTGTCCAAGTTCGCGATCACGCGGCACACCAACCACGACGTCTCGGTCGAGGGCCCCGAACGTCGCGGCCTGCTGCACAGCGTGCTCCAGCTCGCCGACGGCCGCGAGCTGCACGCGATCTGCGTCCACCTGGGCCTGCGTGAATCGCACCGCCAGCGCCAGGTCGAGCGCCTGTGCCAGCTGATCAACAGCCTGCCGCCGGAGGACCCGGTCATCGTCGCCGGCGACTTCAACGACTGGCGCCAGCGCGCACACCGGATGCTAAGCCGCTGCGCCGGCCTCGCGGAGGTCTTCGTGAAGTCCTACGGCGCCGCGGCGCGCACCTTCCCCGCGCGTTTTCCGCTGCTGGCGCTGGACCGCATCTACGTGCGCGGCGCGTCGGTGCACGATCCGATCGTGCTGCCGCGCCGGCCCTGGTCCCACCTGTCCGACCACGCGCCGCTGGCGGCGGAGATCCGGCTGTGAAACGCCCCGACTGGCGCGCCGGCAACCGCCTCGAGCTGCTCGAGAACGGCGAGGAGTTCTTCCCCGCCGTCTTCGCCGCGATCGAGGCGGCGAAGCACGAGATCCTCATCGAGACCTTCATCCTCTTCGAGGACAAGGTCGGGCTGGCCTTGCGCGAGGTGCTCATCGCGGCGGCCAGGCGCGGCGTGCGCGTGGACATGACGGTGGACGGCTTCGGCTCGCCCGAGCTGTCGCTGGACTTCGTGAGCGGGCTCACCGACGCGGGCGTGCGACTGCATGTCTTCGATCCGCCGCCCAAGCTGTCGCGTCGCTTGAAGCCGTTCCGCCGGCTGCATCGCAAGATCGTCGTCGTCGACGGCGAGACGGGATTCATCGGCGGCATCAACTATTCGGCGGACCACCTGCTCGATTTCGGCCCCGAGGCCAAGCAGGATTACGCGGTGCGCGTGCAGGGGCCCGTCGTTGCGCAGTTGCGGCGCGTGACGGGGGAGATCCTCGCGACCGCGACACCGCAGACGCCCTCCGCCGGCCCGACCGCGCAGCGCCGTTGGTGGCCGAGCCGCGCGCAGGAACCCCGCAAGAGCAACCCGTCCGCGGGCGACGAGCATCCGTCCACGGCGGGCGAGGCGAAGGCGGTCATCGTCACCCGCGACAACCACCGCCACCGCGACGACATCGAGCGGATGTACCGGCTTGCGCTGCACGCATCGCAGCACGAGGTGATCATCGCCAACGCCTATTTCTTCCCCGGTTTCCTGCTGCTGCGGAGCATGCAGCGCGCCGCGCGCCGCGGCGTGAAGGTCCACCTGATCCTGCAGGGCCAGCCCGACATCGCCTGGGCCCGCTGGGCGGCGCAGCTGGTCTACGACCAGTTGATGCGGGCCGGCGTCCACATCCACGAGTACTGCGAGCGACCGATCCACGCCAAGGTGGCGCTGGTCGACGACCACTGGGCGACGGTGGGTTCCAGCAACCTCGACCCCCTGAGCCTGTCGCTCAACCTCGAGGCCAACGTGATCGTCGAGGACCGCGCGTTCAACCGCGCCTTGCGTGACAAGCTCCTTCCGCTGATGAAGAGCCAGTGCAAGCTGCTGAAGCTCGAACACACCAACGCACACCGCTGGTGGTGGCGCCTGGGCATGGGCGCATTCGTGTTCCATGTGATGCGCCACTTCCCGCGCTGGCTGGCGCGACTGCCGCGACAGGCACAGCCGGTGATGCCGGTGGCGCAAACGCCGGTGGTCGTCAGTGCGTCGCAGCTGCCGGCGGCCGAGGCCTGGCAGTGGCAAGGCGTCTCTGCTATTCCCGGCGCTTCCGGCGCTTCCGGCACGGCATGCCTCAGCAAGGAGACCGCCGAGTGAGTGCGACGCCCACGCCAGACGCCGCGGGGCGACACCCGGCGCGCTGGCGTTGGGGTCGATGGCTGAGCGGCGTGTTCGCGGTCGCGGTGGTGGCGCTGCTCGCCTGGGCGGCGCGACAGGTCGACTGGGACGAGGTCGGCGATGCGCTGCGGCAGTTGCCGCCGGGCGTGCTGGTCGGGGCCGCGATGCTGTGCGCGCTCAGCCACCTCATCTACAGCGGCTACGACCTGATCGGCAAGCGATGGGCGCATCACCCGGTGCCGATGCGGCGGGTGATGCTGATCACCTTCATCAGCTACGCGTTCAACCTCAATCTCGGCTCACTCGTCGGCGGCGTCGCGATGCGCCTGCGGCTGTATGCGCGCGAAGGGCTGAGGCATCCGATCCCGGCGAAGATCCTCGCGCTGAGCATGGCGTCGAACTGGCTCGGCTACGGGCTCCTGGCGGGCGGCCTGTTCCTCTTCGGCTGGCTCGAACCGCCGCCGGAATGGCAGATCAGCGCCACCGCGCTACGCGGGCTGGGCGGGCTGATGTGGGTCGTCGTCGCGGCCTACCTCGCGCTGTGCGCGTTCTCGCCGCGGCGCGATTTCAGGATCCGGGGACACGATTTCTTCGTCCCGAGCCTGCGCCTCGCGCTGATGCAGTTGGTCATCTCCTCGGCCAACTGGCTGACCATGGGCGCGGTGCTGTGGGTGCTGCTGCAGCAGGGCGTCGACTACGGCCACACCCTGTCCGTGCTGCTGGTGGCGGCGGTGGCTGGCGTCATCGCGCATGTGCCTGCGGGACTGGGCGTGCTCGAAGGCGTGTTCGTCGCCTTCCTCGGCCCGACGCTGGGCCACGGTCAGGTGCTCGCCGCGCTGATCGCGTACCGGGCGCTGTACTACCTCGCGCCGCTGTCGATCGCGGCCGTCGCCTACTTCGTGTTGGAGGCGAAGGCGAGGAAGTAGTAGGTGGGATCAGCCGTCAGACCGATCCAGGACCGACTTTCCGGGGTCTCCCACCCTTGCGGCCGTTCGCCCTCGCCGCTTCGGACTTGGCCGCACTGATGCGACGTCCATTGCTCGCAGCGACCATGCTCGCGGCAAGCCCCATCAGCGAATCACTCGCAGCGATCATTCCCTGGATGGAGATGTGCATGTCTTTCTCTTCCAAGCAGAGCGCCTGGCCGCCGAAGCCGATCGCCAGGCGATCAAGTTCCGCCGGGTCAAGCGCATCAAGCTCCGGGAACTTCACGATGGGAAGCGCGATGGCACTTTGATCCGCGAAACCGATCAACAGGGACTGTCGGGACGGAAGGAACTGCACCGAGACGGCTTGAGGCGTGCGGGACTGCCGAGTCGCCACGGCTCGGCGCATGCCGTCCTCCGTCACCGGCACATCATCGACAAGCTGCGCCTTGATCCTCATAGCTCGATCTCCACGACGTCTTGGTTCTCCAGAGAAATCACGGTCATGTACGTCTCCGCGTCGTACTTCGCGTCAACGATGCGATGAGAATCGCTTCGTCCCGTGCGCACAGTCTGTACCTGCTGACGTTGAGTGTCCCAGCGCTGGTTCTCCAGACATGCGCTGCCCCGCGCCTGCCACCAAAGTCCCCTTGCTCGCCGCAGCGCCGCCGGTGACTTCAGTTTCTGACGCAACTCCTCCAACAGGGTCGGCTTCGGTGCTCGCAAGGATGGCGCGACATCCCAGAGGGTCACACCGTTGTGCCAGAAGCTGAACTGGAAGCGGGCATCCCAATCGTGTTCGCCCACGTGGACGTGGGGTGGGCAATGTTCGTTGCGCGTATAGACGACCATGGCCAAGCCCTTGTGACTGCAGACCTTCATACTAACCCAACGGTTTGGTTAACGCTCGGCGGAATCGCCTTTGAGGCGCCACCACTGAGCCACAGTGAACCGCGAGATCAGTTGACAACTGACGATCTGGATCAAGAACTGAACGTGAGACCTGGAATGCGTCGACAACTCACAACAAGACGCTTGCTTCAAAATCGCTTCCGCGCTTGACGGCTGATCTCAGCGCAGCAGCAGCGCGGCTAACGCCAATGCGCAGAAGATCCCCACGTTGACCTTGGGTTCCCAATAGCCCATGAACAGGAAGGTGATGGCCAACCATCCCAGTCCGGCCGCCAGGGTCAGGACTTGCACCGGCAGCGCGGTGACGATGTCCATGGCACGCCACGCGAGGAACAGTCCGAGGAGTCCGAGCGCGACCTGCCCCAACGCGAATGCCGTGTTCAGGCCGTAGTAGAGCGTCGTCTCCGGGCCGGGCGGGTGCTTGCCTCGGAGAACGTGCGACACGACGTCGATGGCGAAGTGCAAGGTGCCGCTCAAGGCGAGCCAGCCGTAGGTGGTGTAGACCAGGTACTTGTTCATCGTCATGCGGCGTCCAGCGCCGCGTGCGTCGCCGTCTGCATCGCGGCATGCCGTGACGGGAAGCCCGCGGCGGGCGCTCGTGCCAGCAGGGGCAACCACGTCGTGCGCCATTGCGCGAGCGCGGCGCCGTCGTCCTTGAACGTGAGGTCCAGGAACGCCAGTCCGAGTTCGGCGGTCGCGAGCTTCACCTTCGGATTCAGCGCCGCGCCGCCCGTCAGCGAACGGTCGGTGAAGATGCTGTGGGAGCCCGCCTGGAACACCGCGAGGAGCTTGCGCGGATCTCCGATCGCATCGAAGACCTGGAGCCGATCCGCCGCGCCCGAGCGATAGCCGGGGATCTCGATCACGTCCTCGGTGGCGGTGATGTGGACGGTGGGCACCGACACGTGTCCCAGCACCGCCGCCAGATCGCTCTCGCCATAGAACGGCGGCGCGGAGATCACGATGCCCGCGGAGAAGCGCTCGTCCTGACAGGTGACCACCCTGCCCTGCCGCACCACCTGCGCGCCGATCGAGAGCAGCGTGGTGTTCGCGCCGTACGAGTGTCCGGCGGCGACGAGGCGTCGCCGGTCCACGGCGCGTCCCAGCGGACCGGTCTCGTCGGAGAGCATCCGGTCCAGCGCGAAGCGCACGTCGGCGGCACGAGCGATCGCCTCGCTCTCCTGGGCGGCCGAACGCAGCCGGCTCACGATGCCGAACGGATTGCCGCGCCAGACGGCCACGTCGCTCCCCGCGTGTTGCACGTGCAGGCTGGCGACGCCCCTCGATGACCAGTGCCTGCCGAGGTAGCTGTAGCCCTGTCGCGAGCCGCCGATGCCGTGCGAGAACACCACCAGCGGCACGCCTTCCGCAGACGATGTCTGCGCCGGCCAGTACAGGCGGGCGGGCACGGCGCGCGATCGCGCGGCGTCGACCCAGTCGAAATCCATCACGCGGAAAGGCGGGCCTGCGGGGCCGGCGTCCTCCGCTCGCAACAACGCCGGCATCGGCAGCGCGGAGGCCAGCAACAGGGCATTCAACTGCCGGCGACGTGAGCTCACCGGCTCGCGGACATCGGCGCTCAAGGGTTGACCCCGAAGAGGCCCAAGCCCGTGACGACCGCCGTGCGGCCTTTCTGCGAGGGAATGTCGAAAGCTGTCCAGGGCGCCATGGTTCCTTGCCTGCAGTAAACTGGATGCACAAATTAATGCACCGAGTGCAGTTTATAGCGCACCCGGTGCACGAACACAAGAGCGCAGCATGCCCCCTCCTCTTCCCACCGCGGACGACGACGCCACCGAAGGCGCGCGCGAGCGCAAGCGTCGCGAGACGCGGCACCGCATCGCCGAGACCGCGTTGCGGCTGTTTCTCGCCCACGGTTTCGAGGGCACGACGCTGGACGTGATCGCCGCCGAATCGGACATCTCACGTCGGACCTTCTTCTCCTATTTCAAGTCCAAGGACGACATCCTGCTGTTCTGGCAGGACGTGCATTGGCGCGCGATCTACGACGACCTGCTCAAGACGTCCCCCGACGTACCGCCGCTGGACGCCGTGCGCGACATCATGGTGAAGCACATGTCGCGCTACACCTCCGAGGAGATGCAGGCCATCGACACGCTGATGCGCTCCAGCCCGACGCTGTACTCGCGCAAGCAGGCGTTCTATGCGGAGCAGGAGCTGGTGCTCTTCACCCAGCTGTGCGAGGTCTGGCGCCAGCCGGAGCGGCGGCCGGCGCTGCGCATGGTGGCGATGGTCGCCATGGGCGCGATGCGGGTGACGACGCAGACGTGGAACGAGTTGCCCAGCCCGCGCAAGCCGATGGCCAAGCTGCTGCGGGAGTCGTTCGAGAGCCTGCGGTCGGAGCTCTGAAGCCGGAGACCCAGGCACCCGCCTTGCTGAGGCCTTCGAAAGCATCCGCCATGGATGCGCCGATCGGCTCAACCAGGACGTCGCCATGCCCCACCTCCGCTTCCAGGTCGCCGCGCTGAGCGCGCTGCTGCTCACCCTGCCCTTCGTGCATGCCGCCGACGACGCCGGCAAGGGCACGGGCAACGAGCAGCCCGGCAAGGTCAAGACCGCCATCGCCAAGACCATGGGCCGGATCCGGCTCGACGGCGACATGCTCGCCGTGCTGAAGGCGCATGAGAACCTGCGGCCCAAGGCGATCGAGAAGATCGACGTGCCCGCCGCGCGCGCGAACCCCACCGTCGCCGACGCCGTCAACGCGCTGCTGCGCCAGAACGGCCGCAGCACCGATCCCGCCCAGCTCGTGCCCGGCGTGACCAGCATCGACGGCACCGTGCAAGGCGGCGCGGGCATGATCCCGGCGCGCTTCTACACGCCCGCGGGCCCAGGCCCCTTCCCCGTCGTCGTCTACTTCCACGGCGGCGGCTGGGTCATCACCGACAAGCAGGTCTACGACGCCAGCGCGCGCGGCATCGCCAAGCAGGCGCAGGCGGTCGTGGTCTCGGTCGACTACCGCCAGGCGCCGGAGAACAAGTTCCCCGCCGCCTGGGACGACGCACTGGCGGCCTACAAATGGACCATCGCCAACGCGGCCAGTTTCAAGGGCGACGTCAGCCGCGTCGCGCTGGCGGGCGAAAGCGCCGGCGGCAACCTCGCGCTGGCCACCGCGATCGCCGCGCGCGACGCCAATCTCCAGAAGCCGGCACACGTGCTCGCCATCTACCCGGTCACGCAGAGCAGCCTCAACACCGAGTCCTACCTCGAGAACGCCGCCGCCCAGCCGCTGAACCGCGCCATGGTCGAGTGGTTCATCGACAAGCTGCTGGTCGACAAGGCGCAGCTCAAGGACTGGCGCCTGAACCTCGTCGACGCGAAGCTCGCGGGACTGCCGTCGGTGACGCTGATCAGCGCGCGGGTGGATCCGCTGCGCTCGGACAGCGCGAAGATGGAAGAGGCGCTGAAGAAGGCCGACGTGCTGGTCGAGCGCCGCGACTACGAGGGCGTCACCCACGAGTTCTTCGGCATGGCCGCCGTCGTCGAGAAGGCGCGCAATGCGCAGGCCTTCGCCGGTGAACGGCTGCGCAAGGCCTTCGGGGAGTGATGCTAGGCAAGGCCGCGCCAAGCCGTCGGTGTGGAGAGCCCCCCGGCCCCTCAAGCACCGACGGCTCGCGCTGCGCTCTTACACCGCCCAGCGCAACATCGGCGCTGCGACGGAAAGTGGTGCCGGCTCGTGAGCCATCTCAGGCTCACGACCCGGCGTGCTCAGCACGCGATCGAGCAGCCGCTGCTCCAGCGCGGCGAACGCCGCATCGCGTCGGCGCGGCCGCGGCAGATCGACGCGCAGGTCGAGCGCCAGCCGGCCCTCCTCGATCAGCAGCACGCGGTCCGCAAGCGCGACCGCCTCGGCGACATC
>NZ_DASVNZ010000054.1:0-18488 GCF_036486225.1 Roseateles sp.
CGATGCGCGCCGCGTCGACGCCTTCGTCGATGCGCTGGCCTGCTTCGGGATCGGTTATTCCTGGGCCGGTCCGATGAGCCTGGCCGTGCCCTACGACCTCAGTCGCAGCCGATCGCTGGGATTGCCATGGACGGCGGAGGAGGGCGGCACGCTGGTGCGTTTCGCGATCGGGCTCGAGGAGGTCGCAGACCTGCGCGCCGACCTCGCGCAGGCGTTCGAGGCCTTGAAGGGCTGAGCGCGCGCGGCCCGCTGCGCTGCCTGTATCTCAGTCCTTCGACGGACCTGAGACCTTGTGCCGCATCAGGCGGCCCTTCTCGCGTTCCCAGTCGCGCTTCTTCTCGGTCTCGCGCTTGTCGTGCTGCGCCTTGCCCTTGGCCAACGCGATCTGCACCTTCACGCGGCCGTTCTTGTAGTGCAGGTCCAGCGGGATGAGCGTGAAGCCTTTCTGCTCCACCTTGCCGATCAGGCGGCGGATGTCGGCGCCGCTCATCAGGAGCTTGCGGGTGCGGTCGGCCAGCGGGCTGACGTGCGTGGACGCGGTGCGCAGCGGATCGATGCGGCAGCCGATCAGGAACAGCTCGCCGTCGCGGATGACGACATAACCGTCCGGCAGCTGGACCTGGCCGGAGCGGATGGCCTTGACCTCCCAGCCTTCGAGGACGATGCCGGCCTCGTACTGCTCCTCGAGGTGGTATTCGAATCGGGCGCGGCGGTTTTCTGCAATGGACATGGGGATTCTTCTTGTGCGTGGCGGCCGGGTGACGCCCAGATGGGGTCGATCGGGCCGCCTACAATCCCGCCATTCTAAGAACCACCATGAAGCACGTCCGGAAGACTGTCCTCCTTTGGTACTCGCCGCGCGAGATGTACGAGCTGGTCACCCAGGTCGAGCGCTACCCGGAGTTCCTGCCCTGGTGCTCGTCCGCCGAGGTCCTGGAGCGCCACGACGACGGCGTGACCGCCAAGCTGTCCCTGCAGTACGCCGGGCTGCGGCACGCGTTCACCACCCGCAACACGAACGAGCCGGACCGGCGCGTGCGCATGACGCTGGTGGACGGACCGTTCTCCATGCTCGACGGCGACTGGCAGTTCCTGCCGCTGAACCGTCCCGGCGCGCCGACGGACGGCGAACCGCGCGCCTGCAAGATCGAATTCGAACTGCGTTACGCGTTCTCCAGCTTCGCGCTCGAGGCGGTCGTCAGTCCGGTCTTCGACCGCATCGCCAACACCTTCGTCGACAGCTTCGTGAAGCGTGCCGAGCAGGTCCATGGCGCCCGCTGAACTGGCTGTCGAGCTCTTCTGGAGCCCGGTCCGCGGCGAGTTGCGCGAACAACGACTGACCCTGCCCGCCGGGAGCACGCTGCGCGACGCCCTGGTCGCCAGCGCCTGGTTCGAACCGGCGCGGATCGATGCGCTGACGGCCGGCATCTGGGGCCGTACGGCGGCGCTCGATACGCCGCTGCGCGAGCAGGACCGCGTCGAGGTCTACCGCCCGTTGACGGTCGATCCGAAAGAGGCGCGTCGCCAGCGCTTCGAGGCGGCGGGCAGCCGCATCGTCACGCGCCATCGACCGCTGGGCCGCAAGGCCTGACGCCGCAAGGCTCCGACACCGCAAGGCCTGACACCGGAATGCCATGCAAAAAGGCCGCGTGAGCGGCCTTTCGTCTTTACCGGTGGTCACCGGACTTACGTCCGTCTTGCCGCCCGGTGTTGTTTCCGGAACTCGTTCCCGCCTTATTTGCAGTTCGCCGTGATCACGGCCTGCATGTTGCGGATCTCGTCCTGGCGCATCTGCTCGGTCATCGGCTGCGATTCGCCGGTCTGCGTGCCGCTGCGCAGGCGCACGCCGGATTCCAGGACGCGCTGGCGGTTCTGGGCCTGGCGGCAGTTCTCTTCCTTGGCTTCCGCGCGGACCTTGTCTTCCTGGGCCTTGCGCTCACGCTCCAGCTTGTCGCGCGAGGAGGCTTCGCTCGCCGGACGGGCCGGCGCCGAGGCGGCGGAGGCCGCCGCGGAAGCGCTCTGCAGCGCGGCCTGGCCCGCCGACGGCGGCGCGCGCGTGGCATTGGAGGGACGCTGCAGGATGTCCTTGTCGGCGACGCTCGGCGGCGGCGGACGGTCGCTGTATTGCGTGCGGCCGTCGGCATCGCGCCACTTCCATTGGGCATGCGCGATCGAGGTCAGCGCCATCAGCGCGAGCGCGCAGATCAAGCCCAACGGGCGTCGCGGGCGTCGCAGGAGTGGGGGATTCATCATGGTCGTGGAGTGTACCGCCGGGCTTCTCTATAATGCGCCTTTGCGTCTGGAGCTTCCCTCATGCGCCTACTCGGAAAGGCCCTCACCTTCGACGATGTGTTGCTGGTGCCGGCGTTCTCCCAGGTGTTGCCGCGCGACACCAGTCTGGCCACGCAGTTCACGCGTGGCATCCGCCTGAACCTACCGCTGGTGTCCGCCGCCATGGACACCGTGACCGAAGCCCGCCTCGCGATCGCCATCGCGCAGGAAGGCGGCATCGGCATCGTGCACAAGAACCTGACCCCGCAGCAGCAGGCCGCGGAAGTGGCCCGGGTCAAGCGCTACGAGTCCGGCGTGCTCCGCGACCCGATCACGATCACCCCCGAGACCACCGTCCGCCAGGTCAAGCAGCTCAGCGAGCACCACGGCGTCTCCGGCTTCCCGGTGCTGGTGGGGCAGAAGGTCGTCGGCATCGTGACCAACCGGGACCTGCGCTTCGAGACGCGCATGGACATCCCGGTCAGCGAGATCATGACCCCGGCCGAGCGCCTGATCACGGTGCCGGAAGGCGCCTCGCTGAACGACGGCAAGGCGCTGATGCACAAGCACAAGCTGGAGCGCGTGCTGGTCCTGAACGACGCGTTCGAGCTGCGCGGCCTGATGACCGTCAAGGACATCACCAAGCAGACCAACTTCCCGAACGCCGCGCGTGACGCGCACGGCAAGCTGCGCGTCGGCGCGGCGGTCGGCGTGGGCGAGGGCACCGAGGAACGGGTCGAGTTGCTGGTCAAGGCCGGCGTCGACGCGATCGTCGTCGACACGGCGCACGGCCACAGCAGCGGCGTCATCGAACGCGTGCGCTGGGTGAAGAAGAACTACCCGCAGGTCGAGGTCATCGGCGGCAACATCGCCACCGGCGCCGCGGCGCTGGCGCTGGTGGAAGCCGGCGCGGACGCGGTCAAGGTCGGCATCGGCCCGGGCTCGATCTGCACGACCCGCATCGTCGCCGGCGTCGGCGTGCCGCAGATCGCGGCGATCGACTTCGTCGCCACCGCGCTCAAGGGCACCGGCGTCCCGGCGATCGCCGACGGCGGCATCCGCTACTCGGGCGACATCGCCAAGGCCATCGCCGCCGGCGCGAGCACGGTGATGATGGGCGGCATGTTCGCCGGCACCGAGGAAGCCCCGGGCGAGGTGATCCTGTACCAGGGCCGCAGCTACAAGAGCTACCGCGGCATGGGCTCGATCGGCGCGATGAAGGCCGGCTCCGCGGACCGCTACTTCCAGGAGAACGACGAGACCACCAACCCCAACGCGGACAAGCTGGTGCCCGAAGGCATCGAAGGGCGCGTCCCGTACAAGGGCTCGATGGTCGCGATCGTGCACCAGATGGCCGGTGGCGTGCGCGCCTCGATGGGCTACTGCGGCTGCGGCAGCATCGCCGACATGCACGACAAGGCCGAGTTCGTCGAGATCACCTCGGCGGGCATCCGTGAGAGCCACGTCCACGACGTGCAGATCACGAAGGAAGCGCCCAACTACCGCCTGGAGTGACGCTCTTGTCCGATCCCGTCGCAGCAACGACGACACATGGCGGCCGCAAGGCCGCCATGTCGTTCATCCTGATCGCCGTGCTGATCGACATGGTGTCGATCGGCCTGATCATCCCGGTGTTGCCGCCGCTGGTCGGAACCTTCACGCAGAGCGAGACCCAGCACACGCTGGCGCAGTTGGCCGTGGCGTTCGCCTTCGGTCTCGCGAATTTCTTCGGCTCGCCCATCCTGGGCGGGCTTTCCGACCGCTTCGGCCGCCGCAAGGTGATGCTGATCGGGTTCAGCGGCCTGGCGCTCAGCTTCTTCGTGACGGCGCTGGCCGACGCGTTGTGGATGCTGGTCGTGGTGCGGCTGTTCTCCGGCGCGATGCAGGCCAACGCCGCCGTCGCCAACGCCTACGTCGCCGACATCACGCCGCCGGCGGATCGCGCCAAGCGCTTCGGTTTGCTGGGCGCGGCCTTCGGGATGGGCTTCATCCTGGGCCCGGTGATGGGCGGGCTGCTCGGCAGCATCGACCTGCACCTGCCGTTCTACGTCGCCGGCACGCTGGCGCTGCTGAACTGGCTGTACGGCTTCTTCGTGCTGCCCGAATCGCTGCCGCCGGAACACCGCAGACCCTTCGAATGGCGCAAGGCCAACCCGGTCGCCGCGCTGGGCCGGCTCCGCAAACTGAGCGGCGTGGGCCCGCTGATCTACGTGATCGCGTGCTCGGGCCTGGCGCAGCTGGTGATCCAGACCAGCTGGGTCCTCTACAACCAGCACAAGTTCGGCTGGGGCCCGCGCGAGAACGGCCTGTCGCTGTTCGTGGTGGGCCTGGTCGCGGTGGTGGTGCAGGGCGTGCTGCTGCAGCCGCTGATGCGCTGGCTGGGCGCGCGCCGCCTGGTGCTGATCGGTCTGACGACCTCGATCCTGACCAACGTGATCTGGGGGATGTCGACCGAGGCCTGGATGATGATCGCCGCGATCTTCCTGAACATCGCCGGCGTGGCCGCGGCCCCGGCGATGCAGAGCGTGATCTCCAATGCCGCCGACGCCCGCACGCAGGGCGAGACCATGGGCGCGGTGGCGGCGATCAACAGCCTGATGGCGGTGATCTCGCCGATCGCCGGCCTGGGGCTGATGGCGCTGGTCGCCGAGCTCCCCAAGACCGACTGGCGCATCGGCGCGCCGTTCTACCTTTGCGCGCTGCTGCAGCTGGCCTCACTGGGCTTCGCGTGGCGCCACTTCAACATGGGTCCGCCGGCGCAGGCCGCCGCGGCCAAGGCCTGAGCCTCCAGGACTCCCCGGCCTCCAAGAATCCCCAAGCATCCCCAGAAGCTGACCATGCACGACAAAGTCCTCATCCTCGACTTCGGCTCCCAGGTGACGCAGCTGATCGCGCGTCGCGTGCGCGAGGCCCAGGTCTACTGCGAGATCCACCCCAACGACGTCAGCGACGACTTCATCCGCGCGTTCGCGCCGAAGGCGATCATCCTGTCGGGCAGCCACGCGTCGACCTACGAGGACCATGAACTGCGCGCGCCGCAGTCGGTGTGGGACCTGGGCGTGCCGGTGCTGGGCATCTGCTACGGCATGCAGACGATGGCGGTGCAACTGGGCGGCAAGGTCGAGTGGAGCGACCACCGCGAGTTCGGCTACGCCGAAGCCCGCGCCCACGGCCACACCAAGCTGCTGGACGGCCTCCAGGACTTCGCGACGCCGGAAGGTCACGGCATGCTGAAGGTGTGGATGAGCCACGGCGACAAGGTCACCGCGCTGCCGCCGGGCTTCAAACTGATGGCATCCACGCCGACTTGCCCGATCGCCGGCATGGTCAACGAGGACAAGGGCTACTACGCGCTCCAGTTCCATCCCGAGGTCACGCACACGGTGCAGGGCGCTGCGATCTACAAGCGTTTCGTGCGCGAGATCGCCGGCTGCAAAGGCGACTGGATCATGGGCGACTACATCGAGGAAGCGGTCCAGAAGATCCGCGAGCAGGTCGGTGACGAGGAGGTCATCCTCGGCCTGTCCGGCGGTGTGGACTCCTCGGTGGCCGCGGCGCTGATCCACCGCGCCATCGGCGACCAGTTGACCTGCGTCTTCGTCGACCACGGTCTCCTGCGCCTGAACGAGGGCGACATGGTGATGGACATGTTCGAAGGCAAGCTGCACGCGAAGGTGATCCGCGTCGATGCGAGCGAGCTGTTCCTCGGCCAACTGGCCGGCGTGAGTGATCCCGAGCGCAAGCGCAAGATCATCGGCGGCCTGTTCGTCGACGTCTTCAAGGCTGAGGCCGAGAAGCTGAAGTCGGGCGGCGGTGGCCACAAGGGGGCGACCTTCCTGGCGCAGGGCACGATCTATCCGGACGTGGTCGAGAGCGGCGGCACCAAGACCAAGAAGGCCGTGACGATCAAGAGCCACCACAACGTCGGTGGTCTGCCGGAACAGCTCGGCTTGAAGCTGTTGGAGCCGCTGCGCGAGCTGTTCAAGGACGAGGTCCGCGAACTGGGCGTGGCGCTGGGCCTGCCGCCGGAGATGGTCTACCGCCATCCGTTTCCGGGTCCGGGCCTGGGCGTGCGCATCCTGGGCGAGGTGAAGAAGGAATACGCGGACCTGCTGCGCCGCGCCGACGCGATCTTCATCGAAGAGCTGCGCAACACGCGCGACGAGGCGACGGGCAAGACCTGGTACGAGCTGACCAGCCAGGCCTTCACGGTGTTCCTGCCGGTGAAGAGCGTGGGCGTGATGGGCGACGGCCGGACCTACGACTACGTGGTCGCGCTGCGCGCGGTGCAGACCAGCGACTTCATGACGGCGGACTGGGCGGAGCTGCCGTACAGCCTGCTCAAGCGCTGCTCGGGCCGCATCATCAACGAGGTGCGCGGCATCAACCGCGTGACCTACGACGTTTCGAGCAAGCCGCCGGCGACGATCGAATGGGAATGAGCGCTTCGCGCTGAGAGTGAACAGGGGCCCGATGGGCCCCTGTTCGTTTCCGGACTTGCAATTCCGTCATTGGATGAGCGCAGACATCTGAGCCGATGTCGGCCAGCCTTCCCAACAGCCGTCCGGGCCAATCCCAACGCTGCTCGGCTTGGCCTTCTTCGGGAAGAACCTGACCGAAGGAAGATCTTTGAAGTGAGCATCGCAGGTGATCACTTCGACACCGAACTTCTGCGCTGTCGCGTAGATCAAGGCATCTGCCGACGCTAGTTTGTACTTGGCGTTGATCTTTGCGGCCTCCTTGGCAGTGGCGGTGTCGAGCTTTTCGATTGGACAATCTTCCAAGGTCCGCTCGAGATTTTCATGACGCTCGGCGTCCAGCGTTCGAAGCGCCCATTTCTCAATCTCGTGTTGCACGATCGTCGGGATGATGCAGTGCTGCAAGGGGGGAAGGTTGGGCCAGATCAACCGACCCAAGTCAGATTCGGCAAAGCACTCGATCCAGGCGGACGTATCCACGACCACGTTTTGTCCGGATTTCTGTGAGCCCGAGTGATCAGTAGCGGTCATTGCGATCCCGGTAGTTGTCGGTGTTCGCGCCCTTTGCTATGCCCATGATCTGGTCAATGGTGATGCGCTTGTAGATGAAGATGCCGTCCTTGTGCCGGACGACTTTGAGTTCCTCTCCTGGCTTCCAATCGAGTGTGTCTCGAATCTCCTTCGGAAGCGCGACGCGGTGTCGCGAGGAAAGGATGGCGACGGGTGCGGGCATGTGTTCTCCAGTGCATTCAGCGAAACAAGAAGCCGTCGATTCTTCGCTTCCGGTTCTTTCTGATCCACGGCCTCGAACGGTATGCGCCGAGTTGGTGATGGCGTGGATCGGTATCGCTCTCACTGGCATGTGCCGTTGACGTTCGGCGCCTCAGGTCGCGTTCAAGAGGCCCCTGTGCTGACATGCAATGTCAGTGCTCCTGTCCAGAATCCGGGATCGCTTCGCCACCATTCCGGAGACTCTCATGGCCGACGACCACCCCGTCTACGAACTGCGCCAGTACAAGATCGTCAAGGGCGAACGCGAGCGCTTCATGCGGTTGTTCGACGCGGCGTTCGTCGACTCTCAGGAGGCCGTCGGCATGCGGCTGTACGGGCAGTTCGCGGATCTCGACGATCCGGACCGTTTCGTGTGGATCCGCGGCTTCGACGACATGGCGGCGCGCGAACGCATGCTCGGCGCGTTCTATTTCGGCCCCGTGTGGCAGGCCCATCGCGACGAGGCCAATCCGCTGCTCGTCGACAACGACAACGTGCTGCTGATGCGCAGTCCGGTCGAGGGGCCGGATCCGACGCGCATCGATGCCGCGCGGGCCGCGGGCACGTTCGAGCGGGGCGCCACGCCCGGGCTGGTCGTGCTGCACGTCTGCAGCTTGTGGAAGGACCCGGCCGCCCCCGAAGACGGGTTCGCCCGCTTCTTCGAACACGAGGTCGCTCCCGTCATCGAGGCCGCCGGCCTGCCGGTGATCGGCAGCTTCGTGCCGGAGCGCTCGCCCAACAACTTCCCGCGCCTGCCGGTTCGCGAGGGCGAGAAGGTCTTCGTCTGGATGACCCGGGCGGCGGACGCCGACGACTGGGCCATCCGGTGGAGCGCCTGCCGACACTCGCCCGCCTGGCGCGCGCTCGAGCCGCGCTGGCGCGGTGCGCAGGAACGGTCGCCGCAGATCCTGCGCCTGCGACCGGGCGTCGCCCCGGCGCCGCGCTGATCCGGCGGGCGGGAGCGGGGCGGTCCAGTGTGGCTATGCTTCGCGCCATCCCCCCTTCCACTCCGGAGTCCTTGCATGCGCAGCGCCCTGTCCATCCTCGCCCTCGTCATCGTGCTGGCCATAGTGATGCTGACCGCGAAGAAGCAGATGCAGGCGGTGAAGCCGCCCGTTTCTGCGGATCCGGCGGCGTCCGCGTCCTCGTCGGCGCTGCCTCAGCCGGAAGCGGTCGGCCGCCAGGTGCAGGACCTCTTGAAGCAAGGCGAGCAGCGCGCCTCGGAAGCGGAATGACCGCGCCGTGAGCGCGCGTTTGACCGCATGACCGCATGACTGTCCACGCGCTCTTCTTCTGCCTGCGGCCCGATCCGGACACCGCGCGGAGGCTGGGCGCGGTCTCCGAGGCGCTCGTGCGACGCCTGGGTCTGCGCGCGAAGGCGGCGCGCGCGGAACGCCTCCATGTGACGCTGCACCACCTCGGCTGGTACGACGATCAGACCGATCAGGCCGAGGTCATGGCGGAAGTGCGGCAGCTCGCCGCGGACGCCGCCGCATCGCTGCGGCATGCGCCGTTGCGGCTGGACTTCGACCAGCTCCTGAGCTTCACCCGCAAGCGGCGCAACCTGCCGTTGGTGCTCAGCGGCGGCGCGTGCCTCGATCCTGTGCGAACGCTCCGGCAGGCGCTCGGCGAACGTCTGAAGGCGAGCGGGCTGCGGACCGATCCGCACTTCACGCCGCATCTGACGCTGTTCTACGACGACTTCGTCGTCGAGCCGCAGCCGTTCATCGTCCCGGGTTGGACGGCCACGGATCTGGTGCTGATGGACAGCCTGCAGGGGCAGTCCCGGCATGTCGAACTCGCGCGCTGGCCGCTCGCCTGAACGTGGTCAGACCTCGCCGGGGGCGACGATCTCCTTGGCCAACGCGCGAAGCGTCAGCGGCGCCGAGCCTTCCGCGTGGTTGGAGATCGTGACGTAGGCGGGATGTCCGGCCTCCGCCGTCGCGCGGATCACTTTCGCGAGCACGGACCGGGTCTCGGGATCGGGGTCCATCAGCTCGGCGTACTCCCCGTACTTCTTCTCCGCGTCCTCGTAGCCGAATGGGCCGTGGACCCGGTGCAGGTTCCAGCGGCACACCAGCGGTCCCGGCCACATCGCGCGCAGCAGGGGCAACTGCTCCTGGATCGGCGGCAGTTTCGGATGCAGGCCCAGGCAGTAGCGCGCGCCGCAGTCCTTGAGCACGGCGACGAAGTCCGGCGTCAGCCATTCCGGGTCGCGGACCTCGACGGCCACGACGGCCTCGGGCGCGACGTCGCGCAGCGAGGGCAGGGCGGCCAGCATCGCGTGCAGGCGGTCGAGCTGTTCCGGCATGCGGCCCAGCATCGCCAGCGGCAGCGGGCTCAGTTGGAACACCAGCGCGCCGATGCGGGTACCCAGGCCTTCCATCGCGGGCGCCAGGAACTCCTGGACCGCCAGCCGCGGATCGAGGAAGGCCGTGTTGGTCTGGCGGCCGCGACCGTCCTCGGTCCGCACCTGCGCGTCGGTGATCACGCTCGGCGCCTTGACCGTGAAGCGGAAGTCTTCCGGCACCAGTTGGGCATAACGCTCGTACTGGCTGGCCGTCAGCGACTGGTAGAAGCCGCGGTCGATGCTCACCGCGCGGTGCAGCGGCTGCTGCGCGTAGGCGCTCAGGCCGTTGCGGGAGAGGTTGGACTCGCCGTGCCGGCCCGCCCAGACGATGCCCTGCCAGCCCGGGTAGCTCCACGACGACGTGCCCAGCCGGATCCTCGGCGACAGCGCGGCGGCGAGCGCGATCTGGGCCTCGTCCGGCGGCTGCGGCTGGATGCCGGCGCGACGGCGTTTCGGGGCGGCAACGGCCTCGTCGCCACCTTCTCCGCCGCTTTCTTGGCCGTCGCCGATGCCGGCCTCGTCGCCGTCGTCGCCGTCGTCACCGTCGATGCCGTCGCGTTCGGTCGCACGCATCGACGGTGCGGCAGTCGCCGGCGGCAGCAGCTCGCCGAAGAGATCGTCCTGCTGACCGGGGAACTCCTGTTGCATGGACCGGGAGCATAGCGGGCACGGCTACACTGCCGCGCGAGCGCCGCCATGACCACCGAGTCCCCCACTATCCTCCCTGCCGACCCCGCGGATGAATACGCGATGCGGCTCGCCCTCGACCAGGCCCAGAACGCCTGGCTTGTCGGCGAGGTGCCGGTGGGCGCCGTCATCATGCGCGCCGGCCAGGTGATCGCCACCGGCTACAACCGCCCGATCACGACCCACGACCCGACCGCGCACGCCGAGATCGTCGCGCTGCGCCACGCCGCGCAACTGCTGGGCAACTACCGGCTGCCGGAGTGCGAGCTCTACGTGACGCTCGAGCCTTGCGCGATGTGCGCGATGGCGATGATGCATGCGCGCCTGAAGCGTGTCGTCTTCGCCGCGCCCGATCCGAAGACCGGTGTCGCCGGCTCGGTGCTGGACCTGTTCGGCCAGAGGCAGCTCAATCATCACACCGCGCTGCACGGCGGCGTGCTGGCGGACGCGTCCTCGCGCCTGCTGCGCGAGTTCTTCGCCGAACGCCGCGAGGCGGCGCGCCAGCTGCGCGAGGCGCGTCGCCGCGTCGCTGTGGATGGCGGCCCGGCAGGCGAGGACCTCGACGTCGACGCCGTCGACACGCTGAGCGCGCTGCCCGAGGTCCAGGAGTTCCCCGAGATCCCCGTCGGCGACGCGCAGTACCTTTCCCTGAATTCCGATCCTCCGCAGGACAACATGCAGGACCACATGCAGGACGACAAGCAGCGATGAGCTCCCTGACCCTCTACACCCCGTCCGGCGTCCTGGCGCTATCGCAAGGCCTCAAGCGCGCGGCCAAACGGCTGACGGCGCTCGGCTTCGAGGTTGAGATCGACGAGGCGGCGCTCGCGAAGCACCAGCGCTTCGCCGGCGACGACGAGACGCGGCTGGCCGCGCTGCACCGCGTGGCCGAGGCCGCGCCGTCGGTGGCGTTGGCCACCCGTGGCGGCTACGGCCTGACGCGGCTGCTGGACCGCATCGACTGGCCGACCATCGCCCGCAGCGTCGAGCGTGGCACGCGCTGGGTCGGCCTCAGTGACGTGACCGCGCTGCAGCTGGCGCTGCTCGCCCATACGAAGCAGACCAGCTGGGCGGGCCCGCTGGCCTGCGACGACTTCGGCCGTGCCGACACCGACGGCGGCGTCGACGAGATCACCCGCGACTGCTTCCTCGAGGCGATGGACGGTTCGCTCGAAGCCATCGGCTTCCGCACGGAGGCCGGCCTGGACGGCGTCGAGGCCCGCGGCACGCTGTGGGGCGGCAACCTGACGGTGTTGTGCTCGCTGCTGGGCACGCCGCACTTCCCGCGCGTCAAGGGCGGCATCCTGTTCCTCGAAGACGTCAACGAGCACCCCTACCGCGTCGAGCGCATGCTGCTGCAGCTCTGGCAGGCCGGCGTGCTGGACGCGCAGAAGGCGGTGCTGCTGGGCAGCTTCAGCGGCTGGAAGAAGTCGCCGCTGGATCGCGGCTACTCGATGAAGGCCTGCGTCGAGGCGCTGCGCGCGCGCGTCAAGGTGCCGATCCTGACCGGCCTGCCGTTCGGGCATGTGCCGACCAAGGTCTGCCTGCCGGTGGGCGCCAAGGCCGAGATGATGGTCGAGGGCCGCGACGTCATCGTTGCCTGGGGGCACGTCGGCCAGGGCCACGACCACCATGACCACCACGGGCACGGTCATGACCACGGGCACGACCACGACGGTCATGACCATGACCACGGCCAGCACGACCACTGACCGACCGGTCGACCCGCGGCCCCACTGACCGGCGTCACAGGCGCCCCGCGAACCGGGCCGCTATGATCCGCCCCGGCATCGGCCGGCCTCCGCGAGAGGCACGGCCTTGGCAACAATCTGGCAATGCCGCATCCGCAGGATGCGGCGTTTGCGTTTTGGAAGGATGACGATGTCGTCGGGGCTGTGGAACGTGTCGCTGCGCGCGGCTGAGGGCGGGCGCGGGACGTGGAAGGCCCCGATGGCCCCGATGGCTCTGGTCGCCCGGATGGTGGGCCTGCTGGCCGCCGTGCTGCTCGCCGCCTGCAACAACAGCCCGTATCCGGCCGGCGCGGCCAAGGACAACACGCTCTACCTGTCCTTCGACGAACGCTCGCCGCGTTATCTGGATCCGACCGCCTCGTACACGGCGCCGGAGTCCGTCTACACCTACCAGATCACCGAACCGCTCTACGGGTACCACTACCTGAAGCGGCCCTACGAGCTGATCCCGCGCGCCGCGGCCGCCGTGGTCAAGCCGTATTACCTCGACGCGCAAGGCCGGCGTCTGCCCGACGACGCGCCCGCCGACAAGATCGCGCAGAGCGTCTACGACGTGCCCATCCGCGCCGGTGTGCATTACGCGCCCAGCCCCGCGTTCGCGAAGGACGAGCAGGGCCGCTACCGCTATCACCACCTGACGGCCAAGGAGCTGGGCGACAAGCGCTCGCCGTGGCAGTTCGAACACCAGGGCACCCGCGAACTCGTGGCCGACGACTTCGTCTTCGCGCTCAAGCGCCATGCGACCACGCGCATCGAGGCGCCGATCTACGGCCTGTTCTCCGAGCACGTGCTCGGGCTGAAGGCCTACGGCGCGCTGATCCGCGAGGAAAATGCCAAGCTGCTGAAGGGCCTGCCCGAGAACTCGCCCGACAAGCCTTTCCTGGATTTCCGCAAATGGCCGCTGGCCGGCGCCGAGGCGGTGAACGACCACCTGCTGCGCGTGCGCATCATCGGGAAGTACCCGCAGTGGTCGTACTGGATGTCGACGACCTTCCTGTCGCCGATCCCGTGGGAGGCCGACCTCTTCTATTCGCAGCCGGGTATGGCCGAGCACGGCATGTCCTGGAACCAGTGGCCGGTGGGCACGGGCCCGTACGTGATGACGGAGTACCAGCAGGACCGCCGTCACGTGATGTCGCGCAACCCGAACTACCGCCAGGATCTCTATCCCTGCGAGGGCATGCCCGACGACGGCCCGGCCGGCCGCCTGGCCGACTGCGGCAAGCCGATGCCCTTCATCGACAAGATCGTCGCCACGCTGATCAAGGAGCGGGTGCCGCGCAAGGAGATGTTCAAGCAGGGCTACCTGGACCTGCCCGACCTCGAGCGCGCCGACTGGGGCGTGGAGTTCTTCGCCGACGCGAGCGACTCCGCCGAGACCGACGCCTTCTTCAAGCAGCGCGGCTTCTCGTTCCCGCGTTCGACCGATCCCAACAACTGGTACCTCGGCTTCAACATGCTGGATCCGGTGATCGGCAAAGGGAAGACGCCGGAGGACGAGACCCGCCACCGCAAGCTGCGCCAGGCGCTGTCGATCGCGATCGACTGGGAAGAGGGTTACGGCCGCATCTTCAAGAACCGCGGCGGTGTGACCGCCTTCGGGCCGGTGCCGCCGGGCGTGTTCGGCTCGCGCGAGGCCCAGCCGGGCTTCTTCAATCCGGTCACGCACAGGCGCGTCGACGGCAAGATCGAGCGCCGCCCGATCGAGGAGGCCAGGCAGCTGCTCGCCGAAGCGGGTTATCCCGACGGCCGCGATGCGAAGACCGGCCAGCCGCTGGTGCTGAACTACGACTTCATGCGCACCGTCACGCCCGAGGTGAAGGCCGAGAACGACTGGCTGGTGAAGCAGTTCGCCAAGCTCGGCGTGCAGCTGGACGTGCGCGCCACCGACTACAACCAGTTCCAGGAGAAGCTGCACCAGGGCAAGCATCAGGTCTTCTGGTGGGGCTGGCTGGCGGACTATCCGGATGCGGAGAACTTCCTGTTCCTGCTCTACGGGCCCAACAGCAAATCGCTGCACGAGGGCGAGAACGCGGCCAACTACGAGAACACCGAATACGACCGGCTCTTCAAGCAGGTGCAGGTGCTGGACGACGGCCCGGAGAAGCAGCAGGTCATCGACCGCATGGTGCAGATCGCCCAGCAGGACGCGCCGTGGGCCTTCGGCTACTGGGCCTGGACCGGGCAGGCCTACCAGCGCTGGGTCCACAACATCAAGCCCAGCATCGTGATCCGCGACGGCGTCCGGCACTACCGGATCGATCCGAAGGAACGCGCGCAGCTGCAGGGCGAATGGAACCGGCCGGTCTGGTGGCCGCTGCTGGTGCTGGTGGTCGGCGGCGCCGCGATCGTGTGGACGACGCGCCGCAGCTTCCAGAAACGCGAGACCGCCACCGCGCGCGGCACGACCGCGCCGACCTCCGCCGTTTCCGCCGCTTCCGCCGCTTCCGCCACGAGCGCTCCCCGGGGAGCCGACTGATGTTCAAGTACCTCACCCGTCGGCTGGCCTACGGCCTGGCCATCCTGGTCGGCGTCAACCTGCTGACCTTCTTCCTGTTCTTCACCGTCAACACGCCGGACGACATGGCCCGGCTGAACATCGGCGGCAAGCGCGTGTCGCAGGAGCAGATCGACAAGTGGAAGGTCGAGCGCGGCTACGACAAACCGCTGTACTGGGACGCGTCGCGCACCGGCACGGCGCAGGTCACGCACACCGTGTTCTGGGAGCGCTCGGTCTCGCTGATGCTGCTGGACTTCGGCCGCTCCGATGCGCGCCAGGCCGTCGACATCGGCCATGAGATCAAGACCCGCATGGGCGTGAGCCTGCAGCTCGCGGTGCCGATCTTCGTGCTGCAGCTGATCGTGAGCGTGGCCTTCGCGGTGCTGCTCACCTTCTTCCGCAACTCGCGCATCGACTTCTGGGGCGTGGTGATCTGCGTGCTGATGCTGTCGATCTCCAGCCTGTTCTACATCATCGTCGGGCAGTTCTTCTTCTCGCGCATCCTGCGGCTGGTGCCGATCAACGGCTACGAGCCGGGCCTGGACGCGATCAAGTTCCTGGCGCTGCCGATCGCGCTGTCGCTGCTGTCGCGTCTGGGCGGCGAGGCACGGCTGTACCGCGCGATGCTGCTCGAGGAAGTCGGCAAGGACTACGTGCGCACCGCCCGCGCCAAGGGGCTGTCCGAGCCGGTCGTGCTGATGCGCCACGTGCTGCGCAACGCGCTGATCCCCATCATCACCAGCGCCGGCGCCTACCTGCCGTACGTGTTCCTGGGCAGCCTGGTGTTCGAGAGCTTCTTCGGCATCCCCGGCCTGGGCGCCTTCGTCATCGAGGCGATCACCGGGCAGGACTTCGCCATCGTGCGCACCATGGTGTTCCTGGGGGCGCTGCTCTACATCGCCAGCAACGCGCTGATCGACCTGGTCTACACCTGGGTCGATCCGCGGGTGCGGCTGACCTGACGCGCCGCCGGGCGCGTTCAGGATTCGAGACAGGACACGAGAGCCGACATGGGATTCAAGGTCGTTTTCCTCTGGACCGACGTGGCGTTGTGGGCGATGTTCGCGGCGCTGGTGTTCTACATCGTGCGGCTGATCCGCCGCCCGCACCTGCGCGCCAACTGGCAGCGCGTGCTGCGTGACCCGGCCGCGCTGAGCGCGGGCATGGTGCTGGTGCTGTTCCTCGGCGTGACCGCGCTGGACAGCCTGCACTTCCGCCGCGCACTGGCCGACAGCCCCGCCGGCCAGCAGTTCTATGAGACGCGCACCGAGTCCGTGCTGGACCTGGTGCTGGCGCGCCAGATCGAGATGCGCGAGACCAGCTATTCCGCGCCGCTCGCGTACCAGGGCTTCACGCTGGACAGCGTCGCGCACGGCGAGGAGATCGTTCGTGAGTTCCCGCGGCTGGCCTTCGGCGGCGCGCACCTGCGGGATCCGGAACGCGACTGGCACGGCGACCTGACGCGCCGCGCGCTGACGGGACTGGCGCTGGGCGCCGTCGCATCGGTGCTGATGGCGCTGCTGATGGCGGCGATCCTCGCGCCGCACCACGCCGGCTTCCGCCAGGGGTTGAGGGACCTGCTGGGCGACCGCACGCACTATCCGTGGCGCGCCGCGCTCGCGACCCTGTCGGTGATCGCGCTGCTGGCCGGCCCGGTGATCGCGCTGATGGGCCACTACCATGTGTTCGGCACCGACCAGACCGGCAACGACGTGCTCTACCAGGCGCTCAAGAGCATCCGCACCGCCTTCGTCATCGGCGCGCTGTCGACGCTGGCGACGCTGCCGTTCGCGCTGGTGCTGGGCATCCTGGCCGGCTACCTCAAGGGTTGGGTCGACGAGGTCATCCAGTACTTCTACACGGTGCTGACCTCGGTGCCCAACGTGCTGCTGATCGCCGCCTGCGTGCTGATGGTGCAGGTCTTCCTGGACAAGCACCCGGAGGCCTTCGAGACCGGCGCCGAGCGCGCCGACCTGAAGATCTTCCTGCTGTGCGTGATCCTGGGCGTGACCGGCTGGGCGACGCTGTGCCGGCTGGTGCGCGGCGAGACGCTCAAGCTGCGCGAAGCCGACTTCGTCCAGGCCGCCACCGCCTTCGGCGTGCGCGACACGACGATCATGGTGCGCCACATCGTGCCCAACGTGATGCACCTGGTGCTGATCTCGCTGGTGCTCAACTTCTCCGACCTGATCCTCTACGAGGCGGTGCTGACCTATGTCGGCGTCGGCGTCGACCCGGGCATGAACAGCTTCGGCGGGATGATCAACCTGGCGCGCTCGGAGATGAGCCGCGATCCGGTCGTGTGGTGGAGCTTCGTGGCCGCCTTCGGCTTCATGGTGAGCCTGGTGCTGGCGGCCAACCTGTTCGCCGACGGCGTGCGCGACGCCTTCGATCCGCGCGCCCGCAAGCTGCGGCCGATGGTGCTGTCGCTGAAGAAGAACAAGACCGCCGGGCCGGCGAGCCCCGCGGGTCCGGCCGCCAAGGCTTCGTGAGGGACGCCGCGACATGTTGAAGATCGACGACCTCCACGTCCATCTGGACGCCGACGCCGGCCTGGTACGCGCCATCGACGGCATGCGTCTGACGCTGGCGCAGGGACAGACCTTCGCCCTGGTGGGTGAGTCCGGCTGCGGCAAGAGCATGACGGCGCTGGCGCTGATGCGCCTGCTGCCCGACAACGGCCGCATCGCCGGCGGCCGGCTGGACCTCGAGGGCCAGGACCTGTTCGACCTGAGCGAGGCCCGCATGCGCGACGTGCGCGGCGGGCGCATCGGGATGATCTTCCAGGAGCCGGGCACCAGCCTGAATCCGGTGATGAAGGTCGGCGCGCAGATCGTCGAGGCGATCGAGGCGCACACGCCGCTGCGCGGCGCGGCGGCGCGTACGAAGGCCATCGACTGGCTGCGCCGCGTCGGCATCCCCGAGCCCGAGCGCCGTATCGACGAGTACCCGTTCCGGCTCTCCGGCGGGCAGAAGCAGCGGATCATGATCGCGATGACGCTGGCGGCGGAACCCGACTTCCTGATCGCCGACGAGCCGACCACCGCGCTCGACGTCACCATCCAGGCGCAGATCCTGGACCTGCTCAAGGATCTGCAGCGTGAGCGCGGACTGGGGCTGCTGCTGATCACGCACGACCTGGGCGTCGTGTCCGGCATGGCGCATCAGGTGGCCCTGATGTACGCGGGGCAGATCGTGGAGGTGGCGTCCGCCGCTGAGTTCTTCGCCGCACCGAAACATCCGTATGCGCGGCTGCTGCTGAAGGCGCTGCCCGACGCACAGCGCCGCGGCGAGCCGCTGGCCGCGATCCCCGGCACGGTGCCGCCGCTGTGGCAGACCTTCGAGGGCTGCCGCTTCGCGCCGCGCTGCGATCGGGCCATGGTCCATTGCGGGTCGACGCCGCCAGCGTTGGCCGCCTTGTCCGCCTTGTCCGAAGAGGCCGCAGCGCATGAGGTGCGGTGCCTGCTCTACACGGATCCCAGGGAGCCGGTGGCAGGGACGGAGAGCGCTGGAGGCGCCGGTGCCCCTCTCCGCTCAATCGCCTCCTCACGCTCGGCATTCGCTCCAAGGGGCACCGGCGCCTCCAGCGCCGAGCAGTCGCCCGCGATGCTCCTCGAGGTCAAGGACCTGCAGGTCCGGTATCCGATGGCGCGTGGATTCTTCGGGGGCACGAAGCGCTG
>NZ_DASVNZ010000084.1:0-4757 GCF_036486225.1 Roseateles sp.
GTCGGAGCTGCTGCGCGCCAACCTGCTGTACCAGCGCGTGCGCGCGACGGTGAACCGCCGCACCCACGCCGCCCCGCCGACCGTGCACACGTCTGCACAACCGCCGGCGCCCCGAGTTCCCGTCCCCCACCACCCGCCCACTTTCGACGCCAAGCGTGCCGCCGCCGGCGAGCGCCCCGACGACGAATGACCTTCCGGAGCAACCACATGGCCCTGCCAACGATTCCCCACGTGCTGCCCAACAGCCTGGCGCACCGCGTCGCGGCGCACATGCTGCGCAACAGCGACACCGTCCTCAACGTCGCCGAGATCTCGGAGAAGTACGAGGTGCCCATCGGCGATGTCGAGAGCCAGCTGAGCCACGCCACACGCCACCAGGTGCTGAAGTTGGCGTACCGAATGATCAAGGGCGTCGCCAACATCGCGGAATACAGCGCGGGCCCCGAGCTCATCGCCTTGGCAGGCCAGAGGAAGGCCGCCACCTGGCCGGGGCATCCTCGCCCCACGTCCAAGGTCGCCACTGAAGGCAAAGGCGTGCGCACACGCACTCCCCGCCTGCCGGCGATCGACGTATCGACGCTGGTCGTGGAGACCGGCGTCGGCTTCGCGCAGCCCAACCGCAAAGGCCAATCGCGGTGGGACGAGGTCTTCGATCTGCTGACCGAGCCGGACATGAGCACGTCGATGGCCAAGGGCTACAAGAGCGCGCTCAAGAAGGCCGCGGCCATCTACGAGCAGAGCCACCCTGGCCGCAAGTTCAGCGTCGGCATGTGCCCGAAGAACGGCGAGAACTGCCGCCTTCTGCGCCGCAGCTGAGGAGACGACCATGACCCATCGTCGTCGCCGCAACCCGCGCCATCGCAGCTACAAGCGCATGGACAACGCGCTGGCCTACATCGACACGGTCATCGCCCGCACGGGGCTGCTGACGGCGCGTCAGCGCCTGGACCACCTCGCACCATTCAACTCGGCGATGTCGCTGCTGCGCACTGGCGCGGGAACCGCCGAGGCGGTCGCCAACCTGGTCGACGGGCTCAACATCGCCGCCGAGCTGTGCAAGCTGCGGATCTGCAATGACCGCCGCGGCGACATTGCCGCCGGTCTGCAGGCGCTCATTGCGCTGAGCGCGCGCGCCCAGTCGACGGGCACCTGGTGCCTCCTGACCAGCGAGATCGAGCCGCTGGAGGAAGCGGTGTTCATCCACGCCGTGCAAGTCGATCACTGCTCCAGCGGCGAATTCCAGTCCGCCATCGCGGCCGTCATCGCCATGACGCGTCAGGCCCTCGCGGGCCATGCCGCGCCCGGCGTGGCCGTCGTCGATCCGCTCACCCAGGGCGCCAACGCGTCCGAAGCCGCGGCCCTGCTCGCCGCATCCACCTGAGGTCACCCATGTCCATCGAGAGACTCAACGAACTGATGCCGCCCGGCCCGACGCCGCGCTACTACCCGCCCTCGCTCTTCCGCGCGAGCCCGACGCAGCCGCGCCGCCGCGTCAAGCCCGCCAAGGTGGAGGAGATGCGCGCCAGCATCGAGCAAGCCGGCCAGCAGCAGGCCATCCTCGCGCGCCCGAACCCGGAGCACACCGAAGGCGACGGCCAGCCGCCGCTTGAGATCGTCTTCGGCCACCAGCGCTGGGAGGCGATCGGCGGCCTGGAGTCGGGTCCGGGCGTGCTGGCCAACGTGCGCGAGCTCACCGATCAGCAGGTCAAGCAGATCCAGATGATCGAGAACATGGATCGGGAGGACCTGCACCCGTACGACGAGGCCGCCGGCCTGCAGCGCCTGCTGCGCTCGGAGCAGAACGCGGACGGGTTCGCGAGCGTCGACGAGCTCGCCGCCTGGCTGCGCAAGTCCCGTCGCTGGGTCTACCAGCGCCTGTCGCTGACGCGGCTGTGCGAGAAGGCGCGCGACGCGTTCCTCGATGACAAGATCAACGCGAGCGTCGCGGCGTTGCTCGCGCGCATGGAGGATCAGGAGCAGCAACTCGAAGCCACGGAGAAGATCCTGGCCGGGTGGGGCGGCGATCCGTACTCGTTCCGCGCGGCGGCCAAGCTGCTGCAGGACGAGTTCATGCTCAACCTGAGCAATGCGCCGTTCGACATCCAGGCGACGTTCGAGATCGCCGGCCCTTGCGGCCAATGCCCGAAGCGCAGCGGTGCCAACCCTGACCTGTTCGCCGAGATCTCCTCCGGCGACATGTGCCAGGACCGCGGGTGCTTCGGTGCGAAGGCGCGCGAGACCATCGAGCGCAAGCTCGCATCGGCGGAGGCGGCGGGGCACCAGGTCATGCGCGGCAGTGAAGCCCTGCGGCTCATGCCCAACTACTCGGCCCCGCCCAACGGCTACTACCTGCTCGCCGAGACCTGCCCGAAGCTGACCGACAGCAAGAAGCCGCTGTCGGAGATCTTCGGCGCCAAGGCTCGCGGCGCGGTCACGCTGCTGCACCCGAACAGCGAGACGGTCATCACGATCGTCCCGGAAGCGGACGTGCGCAAGGTGCTGAAGGCCAAGGGGCTGCTCCGCCAGGAGACGCAAGCGCCGACGGACGTGGCGCCCAAGAGCTCCGTCGGTACTCAGGGAAACCAGGGCACGAAGGCCAGGCCTCGCACCCAGCACGAGCTCACCCATGCGACGCGCTCCCTGACCGCGGAGAAGTTCTCCCTCGCCGCGGGCACGATGTTCCGCGATCACCTGCGCCAACTCGACGCGATGCCGATCGAGCTCGCCCGCATCGTTGCATTCCAGCGCGTCAACGAGCTCAACGAGCCCGCCATGCAGCTGGTGTTTGCGCTGCAGGGCTGGCCGTTCGACCAGGAGTACGACGAAGAGGATCAGCTCGCGACCAAGCTCGATGAACTGGTGGCGGCCGGGAGCAGCGGCACGCTCGGCGAGCTGCTCGTCCATGCCGCGTTCGCGGAGAACCTGGCGACCTACTGGTCCGTGGAGAACCTCTTCGACGAAGAGGATGACACCTGCTACGCGGCGAACGAGATCGCTGCGCTGTTCGGCCTGAAGGACCAGCTGAAGCCGCTGTACGACCAGTTTGCCGCCGAGGCGGCGATCGAAGTCGAGGCGGAAGAAGACAAGCGCCTCGGCCGCATCAAGCCGAAGGACGCGACCGACGCGTTCGTCGAGGCGCACGCCCCAGCCAGCGGAAAGACTGCGGCGAAGAAATCGTCGGTGAAGTACCGCAAGCAGGACACGGGCGAGACCTGGTCGGGGCGCGGCCTGCAGCCTGCATGGCTCAAGGCGGCAATTTCCGCCGGCGACCGCCTCGAGGACTTCGAGGTGACGGCATGAACGCCCTGACCTACCCGGTGGTGCAGGAGCGCCTGTGCGCCTTCATCCTGGCGCTCAAGGACGTCGGCGCGGCACCCGGCGATGTCCGTCGCGCGCTGCAGCAGGCGCTCAAGGGCGAGCCGGACTACCTCGCCCACGCGGTGACCGACATGCTCTACGTCGGCGTCGAGCAGCTGATCGCGGAGTGCGTGCCTGGCGGCAGCAACTGCGACCCGCAGCAGGTCGCGGACTCGCTGCGCGAGTGGGTGCACCAGCAGGAGATCGTCAGCGGCGCTTCGGCGCTCACCGCCGCCGAGATCCTGGCCGAGCGGTTGCGACAGATCGGCGTCGAGGGTTGGACGCCGGAGCACGACGACGAGCACGCCTTAGGCGAGCTTGCGGTCGCAGCCGCTGCGTATGCCGACCCAAGAGCTCGGCCTCGCACGGCCAGCGGCGCGTGCTACGTCCCGATGGTTTGGCCGCGCTCGTGGGATCTCGCGTGGTGGCGCCCTCAGGATCAGCGCCGCAACCTGGTGAAAGCCGGCGCGCTGATCCTCGCCGAGATCGACCGCCTGGACCGGGCGGCAACACGCGCTCACAGCGGCTCGACGACCGATCCGCCCGCGCCCGGCACGGGCGCATACGACGGCCCCTTCGCCGACTGATCTGACCTCACCTCTGGAGCACCACCGTGACCACCGCTCTCTCCATCCTTGCCGTCGGCCTGGCCCTGTGCATCGGCCTCTTCGGCATTCACTCGTCGGTCCGCGACGTCTGCCTGCAGCTCAAGAAGCTGCGCGAGTCGCTGCCGACCGTCTCGCCCGAGGACTGATCCAGTCCGCCATTCCGTTCATTCGATCACCACCGAAAGGCCACACGCCATGACCCTCGATCAACACACCGTCAGCCCTATCCAGTTCTGCGACATCCCCCAGTTCCTGCCGCCGATCGGCAGCGAGTTCGGCGGCGGCATCTTCGCCGGCATCACGACCACGAAGGCCGGCACCTACAGCGCCGTCGTCCTGCTGCCGGGCGAGGCACAGCTGGACTGGGAGGACGCGAAGGCGTGGGCCGCCGCACGGGGCGGCGAGGTGCCGACGCGCCCGGTCGCCGCGCTGCTCTACACGACGCTCAAGCACGAGTTCCAGCCCCGGTGGTACTGGACCAGCGACGAGCTGAGCAACGACACCGGCGACGCGGACGACGCCTCCTACGCCTGGTACTGCGGCTTCAGCTACGGCGACCAGGACCTCACCCGCAAGAGCTATGAGGGTTGCGTCCGCGCCGTCCGCTTGATTCCCCTCATCGCTTGATTCCTTCAGTCCTTCCAACCCGCTATCGAAAGGCCACCTCACCATGACCACCGCGCACACGTCTGCACAGACGATCGCCTTCGCCAGCCTGCCCGCCGTCGGCAGCGAGATCGCCGACGGCCTCTTCGCCGGCGTCATCACGACCAAGGACGGCACGCACGCGGC